>JANLPT010000319.1:0-18999 GCA_031367405.1 Bryobacteraceae bacterium | reverse complement strand
TCCTAGCTTCATTCTACGCACTTCCCGCCTCGTCGGCCAAACTCACGCGGCGAAATGCACCTTCAATGGTTCGGGCACATCGTCGCCGTTCTCAATCATGTCGGCCAACACCTGCAGCGCCGCGGACTTTACCTTGCGGACCGCCTCGTCCGCCGTGGCCCCATAGGCCATCACGCCCGGCAGATCGGGCACCGATGCCAGGATCCGGCCATCCTCTTCCCGCTCCACCTCAACACGTATCGGCTGAAATTCAGTCATGTTCCCTCAAGTCTATCGGAACGGGTCCACGCTCGCTATTGCCCTTCATCTTCCATCTCATCGATCAAGTCTTGCAGTTCGTCGGCGACCACCGGCTTTCGGGCCCAGTGCCGCACGTGGAAGACCAAGCCTCGACCCTTGGTCGGCGTCGCGTACTCGACCTCATAGTAGATCTTATAAGTCCGTCGCCGATGGCCGTAAAACAGAATTCGCACTTCCCGCCCGAGTTCGCCCGACTCGGCCGCAACCGGACAACGAGCGGGCATTTCCCGTTAAGAACCGATGTCCGTGAAGATGCTATTGAACCAGCGCTCGGCCACCGCGAAGCTGCTATTAGCCTGAATAAAACCAGCTATCGAATCGAGGTCGTCGAAGGCCTGCGGCGCAATCTCAACGGAGAAAGCCATGTTTGTTCCGCAGTCGCTTCTCAGCCTCTTCTAGCGTTATGCCTTCGCCTCGTCCAGCCTGCTCGGCGCCTCGGCGAATCGCGGCCAAGGTCTCAGCGCGCTCCAGCCGGTCGAGTAATACCTGATAGCTCTCGGCATCCTGAACCACAATCTCGGCACGGCCATTAATGGTGAGCACAAGTGGCGTCTTCTTTTCTTTCAGCCGCCCGACGTAATCTTTGATATTACGTTGGAACTCAGTGACGGAACGGACTTCGCGTAAGTCGATCATCGGAAGCTCCTAACATGCTTAAAGCACACTATTCCATGTTATCACCGCTGCCGCTCCGGCAATTGTTTCTCGAAACTCCACAGCTCGGCTGGCCCTATTTTGCCCGCGCCATTTGCTCCACTAAGTCGTAATGAAATTTGACGAAGGTCTGTAGTGCGGATTCGAGAACGCGCTCCTGGTCACTATGCGCGCCGTAGCCTTTGGGGCCATCCTCGGAGTCGATCATCGGCCCGATGCCGTAACACTGCATTCCTTTGCCGCGCAGGAAGGCCATGTCGGTGGCACCGGTGGACATGGTGGGCAAAGTCGGCACGCCGGGGTAGTGCTTGCTGGCGACCGATTCTATCGTGCGGAAGGCTTCGTTGTCGAGCCCGGAAGGCGAGGCACCGGGGCGCGTCGAGCGAGTCTCGCGCACCAGCTTCACTTGCGGATCGTTGATCACACTTTTCAAAGTTTCGAGGAAACGGGGCAGGTCTTCATCGGGCAAGGCGCGGATATCGAGCGTGGCCTCGGCTTCCGAAGGGATCACATTGATCCGGTAACCGGCGGTGATCATGTTGGGCGAAACGGAAGTGCGCAACATGGAGTTATGGCGTGGTTCGTGCATGGCAAAATACTCTTGAATGGCATCCGTTTTTTCGGGGTTGAGTAATCCGTTGTAACGCTCTTTTTCGGTGGGTGTCGAAACGGTAGCGAGCCGTTCGAAGTAAGCGCGCGTGGTATCGTTCAGACGCATGGGCGGCTGCCATGCCGCCACGCGGGCCACGGCTTGCGCGATCTTCACCACGGCATTTGTCCGCAACGGGACTGATCCATGCCCGGCCACGCCGCTCGCTACGAGCTTGACGCCGAACGGGAGCTTCTCGGTGGTTTGCACCGAGACGAAGCGCAACCGGCCATCCGTGCGCACGGCCGAGCCGCCTTCCGCCAGGCAGTATTCGGCGTCGATTTCGGGGTAGTGTTCGCGCACCAGGTAGGCGATGCCCACCGACGTGGCACCTTCCTCGCCGGCTTCCGAGAGAAAGATCACGTCACGGTCGAGCGGAATATTCTGGCGCTTCAGTAGGATGATCGACATCAACGCCGCCGTCAGATTGTCTTTGTCATCCACGGTGCCGCGGCCGTAAATGTAGCCGCCTTCGCGATGGGCGGAGAAGGGGCCGTGGATCCATTTCTTGGGGTCAATATTGACGGTATCGCTATGGCCGACGATGAGGATCGGCTTCTTCTTGCCGTTGCCTTTGAGGCGCGCGACGATGTTGGGGCGCTTGCCGGCAGCGTCCAGGATGAGTACCTTGTTTTCAATTCCTTCGCGGTCGAGTACGGCTTTCAAATAGTCGACCACCGGCTTCTCGCTGCCGCCCGGGTCGGCGCTGTTGAGTTGCACGAGGGCGGTGAAATGTTTGAGGGTTTCAACTTCAATCTTGGCCCAATCGAGCGATGGCGATTGAGCGTTGAGCAGAGCGACGGTACAGAAAAGAAACAGAGTGCGCATCATGCGAGTCAGGTTAGCAGAGAACGTCTAGGGTTCCGTACCGAGGCGCGCAATAGGCAATTCCGTGATGTCGGCCGCGTACTTCTTGACGGCCGCGCGAATCTTGGCGGCGTTGCCGAGCAAGACAAATACGAGGCCGTCCGTGCGGTAGTGAGTTTTGGCGGCGGCATTAGCTCGTTCTACGGTGACCGAATCTATTTTGGAGAATAGATCGTCGATCTCGCCGCGATTCAAATTATATAACTCCAGCTCGGTGAGCACTTGGGTTAATTGCTCGTTGGTTTCGAGGCGATCGGACGGAAAAAGACCCTTCGTGTAAGCTTTACCTGACTTGAGAGCGGCCGGGGTTACACCAGCGGTGTTCAATTTCCTGAGTAAGTCGAGCGCGAGGTCAATCGTGCGTTCGGTGGTTTCGGTTTTGGTGAAGGAAGAGATCACGACGCCACCGGTGAGGCGATTTAAGTCCAGGCGGCAGTTGGCACCGTAAGTCAACCCGGTATTGACGCGCAGCTCGTCGTTCAGCATGGAGGTGAAGCGGCCGCCGAAAAGCGTGTTGACGAGCTGCAAGGGAACTTGGTCCGGGTCGCCGCGCTTGATGCCGGGCTGGCCAATGAAGAAGTAAGTTTGCGTGGCATCGGGCTTGTCGATGAGTAACAAGCGCGGCTTAGTTCCGCGCGACACGCCAGGATCGGCGAGGGGGACGTAGGCTTCACCGGCGGGCAACGAGGCGAAGGCCTTCGAGAGCCGGGGGAGTAATTCGCCGGCCGTAAAGTTGCCGATGGCAATGACGGTCAGGTTGCGCCCCACCAGCAGCCGCTTTTGGTAATCCAGAATCATGAGGCGCGTGATCTTTGGCAAGGACCACTCATTGCCGCGCACGGGCCGGGAGTAGGGGTGACCGGAGCCATAAAAAAAGCGGCGGTAAGCCGTGCCCGCTGCGGCTTGAGGATTGTCTTTTAAGGAGCGCGCGGCGTCCAGGTACTGCGCGAGCACCTTTTTCACTTCATCCTCGGGAAAAGTGGGCTGGTTGGCTAATTCCGCCAACAGGGGTAGCGCGCGTTCACTGTCGCGCGAAAGGAATTCGGAAGCGATCGTCAAGGTGCTATCGCCCGCGCGTGTTTCAAGCGTGGCACCCAAGGAGTCAAAAGCGAGCGCAATCTGTTCTGCTGACTTAGTCGCCGTGCCGCGCTCGAGTAACTCAGCGGTGACGGAGGCCAAGCCCGCCATGGTGTCGGCTTCGGCTCCGCCCCGGAAGACGGCGGTGACGGTGGTCAGCGGTAGCTCCGCGCGTGGCATCAGTAAGAGCGTTACGCCGTTGGGTAGCGTTTGTTTGGTGTAAGCCGGCAGTTTCACTTGGGCGGTCGCGGTGGAGATAAAGAAATAAACAAGTAATAGGCGCATGATTATTCTTTCGTGGGAACGAGCGTCGCCACCGTCCGGTTTTGCGGGGTGAGATAAGTTTTTGCCACCCGCTGTAAGTCCGCTGCGGTGAGTTTCTCGATGCTGGCCGCATAGCCGTTAAGGCCCGCCGCATCGCCGTGAAAGATTTCGAAATTCCCAATGAGCCCGGCCTTGCCGCCGAGTGTCTTCATTTGCCGGTAGAAGTTGGCCAGATATTGCGACTTAGCCTTCCGTAACTCGGCGTCGCTTACGGGCGACTGGCCGGCGCGCTCCAATTCCGAGAAGAGCGCCTGCTCAGTCTGTTCAGTCTTGATGCCGGCGCGTGGTTGCAGAAAGAAGGTCCAGAGACCCGGATCGATGGAGTCAGTGGTGCCGGCTTGAATCGTGAGGGCCAACTGCTCGCGCTCCACCAGACGCTGCTCGAGGCGCGAACTGCGCCCTTGGGCGAGCACCGTGGTCATTAACTCGATGGCGGGCGTATCGGCATGGGAGGTGGGTGGCACGTGAAAGGCGATCATCTGCAAGGGCAACTCCGCCGGCCGGTTCAACACCACGCGGCGCTCGCCCTTTTGTTCCGGCTCCTTCGTCCTGACGACCGGAGGGCCGGCCCGGCGTGGGATCGGCTGCAAGTGTTTTTTGGCGAGGGCCAAGACCTCCGCTTCCGTGACATCGCCGGAGACGACCAGCACGCAGTTGTTGGGCGCATAGCCCATGCTGAAATGCTCCTTCAAATCGGCCATGGTCCAGCCCTCAATGTCGGAGGGCCAACCGATGGGTCCCCAGTGGTAGGTGTGGGCGGTGAAGGCGGCCGCCCAGAGTTGCTCGTCGAGCGCGCCCTCCGGCGAATTGTCCACCGACAGCCGCCGCTCGGAATAGACGACGCCGCGCTCGGATTCCACCAGCTTCGGGTCGAAGGCCAGGTCACGGATCCGGTCCGCTTCCATGTCGATAATCAGGCCGAGCGCGGGTTTGGCAAACCAATCCTGGTAAACGGTGACGTCCCGCGACGTGTAGCCGTTATTCCGGCCCCCATTGTTCTCCATCACGATGTCGAATTGCTTAGGGCCGTATTTCTTGGCGCCATTGAACATCATGTGCTCGAAGAAATGCGAAACCCCAGTGGTTCCCGGCTTCTCGTTGCGCGAACCCACCTTGTAGAAGAAGTAGAGTGCCACGTTCGGGATGTCGTGATCCTCGTGAATGATCACCGTCATGCCGTTGGCCAGCACGTGCTTTTTGATGACCAAATTCTGGGCGAATAGGAAGGTGGAGGCCAGCCACCCGACTGCGATCAGACGAAGCATAATTCTCTATACGTAGCAGATTCCGCAGTGTGCCGGAACGGGCAGGGCGTTTGCGCCACTGAACTCGCTCATTCGCGATCTCTCTTGCGGGTATCGCCTGAACTCTTTAGGGGGTATCGGCACGATCTTTGGCGGGACCGAACTCTCCCGCTGGAAAGTGGCACGAGACTCGAATAATCAGCGTAACTGACTCTATTGGTATGTCTTACCGGTAAATGCCAACCGGATGCGTACCTACGGCTGACTAAGGGTACTAGGACCGATGGGCGGTAGTAAATAATCAAAAGCTGTAACACAGAGGGTCGACATTACAAGAAAATAGGCTACGATATGAGGGTTTGACGAGAGATATTAAAAGCGATTGAATACACATCCGATCCGCATATGTTCCATCGGCGTCCTGGTTTGGGTTGCGCTGGTATCTGGCAAGGCTTCCGCAGCTGCCATTACGAAGGCTGTTACGGTTCAGGTTTATCAGCTCTGCGACGATGCAGGCCTCAACTGCGCGTCGAACGGCCCGGCCGGTAATGCTTACTTTGCTCAGGAAACTAACAAGATTTGGAGTCAGGCGGGGATCCGCGTCGATTTTAACTTCGTGACTCAGATCAATAGCACGGCCTTCAGCTTTCTGGACGGCAATGTCGCGGGCGATGGTTTCGCCGATCTGCACGCCGCTTACGGGAGTATGGGGCCGAGCATGACGGAGGTGGATATGTTCCTGGTGCGAGAGGTGGCAGGGTCCTTCTACGGGCAAGGCTGGCTGGGAGCCGGCGGGTTTGTGATGTCGATGGACGCGGTGATGAATTTCAATGGTGGGTTGGGCCGGGTAGATACCATCGCGCACGAATTAGGGCACAACTTCGGATTGGTGCCGGTGGGCCTGGGCGGGGACGCCGGTGCCCACTCCTCGATTGACAGCTATCTAATGGCTCGCGGCGAGATCCGTTTGGTGCCCACGGCATTGTCGGACATCGCTCCCGATGGCTTGGGATTGGACATGATTCCCACGAACCAAGCGGATTTCGCATTGCAGAGTACGCTATTGTCCGAGGTGCCGGAACCAATGAGCTTGGCGTTGGTGGGGTCTGGCCTCTTAGTGTTGGCAATCGCACGGCACCGGTTTTCCAACTAAGTTTTGTCGCTCGGCATGCAGGTGAGGGAGTACCTCCTCTCTGGTACGGCCTGGGTGTGAAGTACTAAGTGCCAAGGTAAATGACTGTGCGCTCAGCAGTTATTGGTTTTGGCGACAACCATGAGTTACCGAAGTACTAAGTGCGAGAGCTAGTAGGTCGAGGACTTTAAGCAGGAATAGGCTATCCCGTCATGTTAGGGGGTAGCTGTAGTCTTGGGGTCCAAAGCCATGCAAAAGCATTCTAAAACACCCCTTCTCCGGCTGCTCTCCATCAGTGCGTTAGTAGTCAATGTGCTCATTCCCAGCGAAGCTTCGGCTGCCGCTATTACCAAGTCCGTCACCGTTCAGGTTTACCAGGTATGCGATGACGCGGGGGCAAATTGCGCGTCCACTGGCCCGGCGGGAAACGCTTACTTCTCCAACGAGACGAATAAGATCTGGAGTCAGGCCGGGATCGCGGTCTTCTTTAACTTCGTCTCGCAAATCAATAGTAGCGCCTTCAGCTTCCTCAACAATAGCGTGGCGGGCGACGGGTTCGCTGACCTCGCAGCCGCCTATGGCAGCATGGGGCAGAGTTCGACGACCGTGGATCTGTTCCTGGTGCGTGACGTGGTGGGGCTCTTCGGCGAAGCATTTCAGGGCCAGGGCGGGCTCGTGATCTCGATGGACGCGGTGATGGCTTTTAACGGCGGTCTCGGCCGGATCGATACCATCGCCCACGAGTTGGGACACAACTTCGGGTTGGTTCCGATTTTCCTGGGTGGCGACGCGGGCGGCCATTCTTCCCTCGCTGAGAATCTGATGGCTTCGGGCGTTTGGCGTAGCGTGCCGGGCACTTTGGCGGATATCGCTCCGGACGGTCTTGGTTTGGACATCATCCCGGAGAATCAAGCTGCCTTTGCGCGGGAGAGCGCTCTGCTGCACAACATGGTTCCGCTGGGCGACGCACAGGTGCCGGAGCCGGCGGCCATGGCGCTCTTCGGGTCAGGCTTGTTAGCGCTGGTGCTGGTAAAACGGTGCCGCGCTTGAGTTGGATGTTGGGTTTGGCTTCGTTGGGCCTCCTGGCGCTCCAGAATGTGGGGGCCAAGTCAGCCGGCGTCAGCGCGGACCGGATCGACCTGCCTCCCGTGGAACGGAAGTTCAGTTCTGCTACCGGATTTTCCTTAACGATCCGGACGCGCGATGGCTGGAAAACGCTACGGGCTTGGGCGACGCTCGAGAACGCCAGCGGGGCGGTGATGTGGGAGCGGGAATTGCCGCACCACCATGGTCCGCGACGCGTGTTCGTGACCAGTAGCGGGCAAGTGTTACTGGTGGATGAATGGATCAATGTCTTGTCGCGCTATGCACTGACGCTGGTCGCGCCGGCCGGGGTGACCATGGTGCAGTATTCGGGGGAGCAGGTCATCAGCCTTCTGGCAGTTCCACGGGTGGCGATAACGGCCCACGCTCGCGATGGGCTGTGGATCACGGAGGGGCCGAGTCTGGCGGCCGGTGGGAAGCTCGTGGAATTCAAGGCGGGCGGGCGTGTTCTGGCGTTAGCGCTCGGGGATGGGCGGCTGTCAATACGACCGTAAGCGTTTCGCTTTGAGGATATAATGGCGTGGCTTAGCTGAGGCTTGGCGACTATCCACGGAGCGATCTCTTTATGAAGTTCAGATTATTGGGCGGCGTCTTGCTGAGCGGCTTGTTGTGTTTCGGCGATGTGAAGTTGCCGGGCTTAATCAGTGACCATATGTTGTTGCAGCGCGACGCGCCGGCGCGGATCTTTGGGAGCGCGACGCCCGGCGAAGCGGTGACGGTGGGATACCGGGGGCAGACCGTCCAGACGACCGCCAATGCGGTGGGGCGGTGGGAGGTGTGGCTGGCACCGATGACGGTGGGTGCGGCGGGGGAGATGACGATTCGGGGCAATAACGTGGTGACGATTGCCGATGTGCTGGTGGGCGATGTCTGGGTGGGGTCTGGCCAGTCGAACATGCAGTTTACGGTGCAGCAATCGAACAACGCGGAGCAGGAGATTGCGGGTGCGACATCGCCCGAGATTCGCTTATTCTATGTGCCACGGAAGCCGTCGCCGGTTCCGGTGGACGATGTCGATGCCAAGTGGGTGGTGTGTACGCCGGAGACCGTGAAGGGATTCTCGGCCGTGCTGTATCTCTTTGGACGCCAGTTGAACCAGGAACTGAAGGTGCCGATGGGGCTGATCCATACGTCGTGGGGCGGCACGCCGATTGCGGCGTGGATTAGCGGACCGGCGTTGAGCGCGAATGCGCGGCTGATGCCCTTCAATACGTTTTGGGCGGATGTGATTGCGAAGTATCCGGATGCGCAGACTCAGTTTCAGAGCCGGTTGAAGAAGTGGGAGGACGGCGGGAAGGCGGGTCCACGGCCGGCCGCGCCGATGGGACCGGGGAATCCGCATGAGCCGACGATGCTGTACAACGGCATGCTGGCACCCATCGTGAAGTACACCATTAAGGGCGCGCTGTGGTATCAGGGCGAGACGGAAGCGGGCCGCGGGCAGGGTCATATTTACGGCGAGGCGCTGATGACCATGGTGCAGGATTGGCGGCGGGCGTTTGGCCAAGGCGATTTCCCGTTCTTCTGGGTCCAACTGGCCAACTTCGGCAATGCGTCGAAGAACGGCCATTGGCTGAAAGTGCAGGAAGGGCAGACGAAGGCCATGGCGCTGCGAGGGACGGGCATGGCCGTGATCAACGACATTGGCGAAGACAAGGACATTCACCCCAAAAACAAGCAGGATGTGGCGAAGCGTTTGGTGCTCGTGGCGCGGCACGTGGCGTATCAGCAGAATGGCTTTGCATGGTCAAGCCCCATTTACCGGCAGTCGACGCGGGAAGGGAACTCGATGCGGGTGTGGTTTAGCCATACCGGAACCGGCCTCAAGACGCGCGATGGTGGGATGCTGAAGGGCTTCGTGCTGGCCGGCGCGGACGGAGTGTACGTGCCGGCGGAAGCGCGCATTGAGGGCGCAACGGTGATCGTATCGAGCGCGCAGGTGCCCGATCCGCGGGCCGTCCGCTACGCGTGGGAGAACAATCCGGCGGAGGCGAATCTGGTGAATAGCGATGGCCTGCCGGCGTCGTTGTTCCGGAGCGATGATCGCGATGAGGTGATCGTGAAGTAGGTGGATTGGCGTAGTTGTGTGGCGTAGATGGACGCAAATGGGGGGAGGGAACTGGCACTAAGGTGTTCGCCTTAGAACCTTTTTGAGGGTACTAAGCTTTTAGGCCCATATGTTCCATTTTGAAACGCGGTCTCAGGGTATAGTAAGCGCATGTGGGAAAATTCGAAGGCGCTCAGCGCTGACCTGCGTCAGCGGGAAACGCCATCGCGCAAGCGACTCCCTCGTTTGCGGCTAATTTGTCCCTTGTTCTGCATCGCGCTTAGCCTGTTTGGGCAAGCATCTGACCCCGGAGCCGGCGCGCCCCGAACGGAACAAGCTTCTACCTGTCTGCCCGTATTGGCTAACCTGGACGGTTGGTACGACTTCGATGCGCTGACGAGCCCGACGCCGGGTGTGGGCGGGTTGGGCCCGGACGCCGTGTGGTTCGGCAACCCCGTGACGGTGCCCGGCCTAGCCGGTGCCGCGCTCCGCTTCGACGGCGCGAGTTTCCTTGAAGTCGTGAATAGCACGGCGTTCAACTATCCGTCGCAAAATTTTTCCGTGAATCTGTGGATCCGAACCACGGCGTCGGGCAAGACTTTTCTCGATAAGCGCTGTCTGGGTACGGCGGGCGGCTGTGCCACGCCGCAGGGGTGGGCGTTGGCCGTCTCTCCGGTGGGCTATTTACAGTTGCTGATGGGCTCGGCCTTGCCTTACTTTTACGAAGGTTTTTCGGCCTACGAACTCAAGAAGATTAACGACGGCGAATGGCACTTTATCTCAGTGAGCGTCGACCGGGCGGCGGGCCGTGTGGTGTTTGCCGTCGACCCGCAGTCGGAAACCGACGATCACTTAGTGTCGATTGAAGGCTATGCGGGTGCGATTGCTTCCGTACGGCCACTGCGAATTGGCGGCGACCAGACCAGCCCGGTGAAGTTTACTGGCGACTTGGACGAGGTGCAAATCTACGGACGCGCCTTGAGTGTGGCGGAGGTGTTGAGCGTACAAAGCGCTGGCCCCGCTGGGCAGTGCCGGCCGCCCGTTTGCTCGCCGGTTTCGGCGCGAAAGTCCCTCGTGGGTTGGTATTCGTTCGAAGAGACTTCTGGTGTGATCTGGCAGGATCGGGCCGGGCAAAATAACTACTTGGCCGGAACGGCCGAGCAGGTGAACGGGCAGACGGGTTCGGCGGCGCAATTCGCGCGGGTGCCGGCCGGCGGGGGGCTGCGGACCATCGATGGTGCGCCAGAACTGGACATGGGGACGGGCAACTTCACGATTGCGGCATGGATTCGCTATTTTCCAGCTTCTGGTGGCCGGCGGGCGATTGTCGACAAACAAGGGGATGATGCCAGTGCCACTACCGGTGCCGGTGGCGGCTATGCCCTGATGCTGGATGGGGGCTACTTGCGGTTGTCGATGACACCGGCGGGGATGCCGCGCAGCGCGGCGAGTGCTTGGGTGGCGAACGGTACGCGGCTGGACGATGGCCGTTGGCACCAAGTGGCTGCGGTGGTGGACCGCGCGAGGGCCACGCCCGAACTGTATGTCGATGGCAAGTTAGAAAGCTATGGGCCGGGCCGGGGCTCGATGGTCACCGCCAGCATCAATAGCGGCAGCCCGCTGAACGTGGGTGGCTTTAGCAGTGAGGTTTCAGAAACGGTAGGGGCGATTGATGAGTTGACGATCTTCAACGCGGCGCTGACCCCGGGTGACGTGCAGACGATCGTCGATGCGGCGGGCACCGGTTACTGCCGGCGCAACGACCAGGGCTGTATCGCGCCGCCGGCGGGGCTGATCAGCTGGTACCGGTTTGAGAACGCGACCGGCGCTTTCGACGATGCCGGGGTGGTGCCGAATGAGCCGCTGGTGGTGGCCGGTGCCGCCAGTCGCGGATCGGGCCGGGTGGGTCGCGGGGTGAGGCTGCCGGAAGGCACCAGTTCGCTGAGGACGCTCGGAGCGACGCCAAAGCTAAATTTCGACACCGGTCCTTTTTCGTTTGCCTTCTGGATCCAGCCTGGCCCTGGTGCCTCGGGGACCGGAGCGGGTAGCCGGACGATTCTTGAGAAAATGACCTACACCTCGCCACCCAACACGGTGCGGGCCACCCAGGGCTATCGGGTGCGGCTGGTGAACGGCCGGTTAGAGCTGGCGATGGCCAGCGGCGGCAACCTGGGCATCTGGACCGGAAACACGACGCTCAGGGCGAATCAATGGGCCATGATTGCCGTGACGATTGCGCGCGACGGAAGCCCCGTGGTGGTGTATGTGAATGGCAAAGCGGAGAGCTTGGCAGCGGCGGGAATTACGCCGGCCGGCAGCTTGGCAACACCCAGCCCGGTGGTCGTGGGCCTTTCGGCGGACTTGACCCTGAATCCGATTGATCCGGTCGCCTTCGATTTCGACGAACTCTCTTACTATTCACGAGTGCTCTCGCTGGCCGAGGCGCAGGCCTTGGCGCAGGCGAACGTGGGGCAGTGTTTTGAGGGGCAGGTGTCGCCGGTGAAGCCGGTGTTCGAGGTGAGCACGAGTCCGGAGAGCATTGGCGTGACGGTGGGAGTTTCGGGCGATAGCAGCGCGGTGAATGCCTATGCCACCACCATTGCGCCATCGGCTATCACGACGACGCCGGCCTTTATCCAGGCGGCTTTGCCCAATGGAATGAATGACCCGGGCACCGAGTACCGGTTCCGGGATTGGAGCTTGAACGGCGTCGTAAACCCCGAATGGAATGCCTTAGTGCAGACCGTGCCGTTGCCGACGCAGGCGACCAGTTACACGGCGAACTATGACACCTACCATCGGATCACGGCGACGGTGACCGGCAACTGCCGGGTGACGCCGTTTACGGGCCTCTATTTGGCAGGCTCTTCGCGGGATGTGGCGATCACGTTGCCCGCGGGTTGGGTGGTTACTTCAGCCACCTGGACGGTGGGCGCATTCCCCGCTCGTGCGGTGAGCCAAGGCACCACGTTGACGCTCACCGGGCCGAGTACGCTCGCCGTGGTGTGCCGCGACGCGACATTATTCCCCATTACCGTCAGCACCTCACCGGCGAACGTCGGCTTACAAGTGATCGCCGATGGCAATCAGGTGAACAACTCGCAGACATTCTCCTGGCCTTCGTTTCCCGCTCGAATTCTGAGCGTTTTTCCCCAAGGGCAGGTGGTGGGGCTGACGCAATATACCTTCCGCCGATGGCGGAATGCCGCGACGAATGCCACCCTGGCCAGCGCACCGTTGAGCCAAGTGGTGGTGCTGCCGACCGCGCCCGCTTCCTACATAGCGGACTTTGACCGCACCGCGTTCCAGATATTAGTGCGGCAAACGACCGGTTGCGTGGTGAGCGTCTCGCCTTCGCCGAATGCCTTCGGCTTCTATCCGGCGGGTACCCGGCTGACAATCAGCTCGAGTGCGAGCAGCGGCTACGCGGCCGGACCTTTGACCATCCAGCCGTCCCTTTCGAGCGCACCGATCACGCGGCTTTCGCCGACGGACTTTGTGCTCGACGGCCCGATCAGCATTACGGGACAATGCGATCCTCAGGTGACCACGGTCAGGTTCAACAGTGCGCCGGCGGGCGCGCGTCTCTCGATGACTTTTCTTTCCGCGACGAATGCGAACCCGGTACAGGCGCAGGGGCTATCCGTGGTGACCTTGCAGGTGGGTCCAGGAACGTTGACCTTGAATGCCGATCCGACGGCCATCGGGAGCGATGGAGCGATTCGACGATTCTTCGATATTACTCCGGGGAATTTGCCCAGCGGCTCGCAAGTGCCGGCCCCATCGATCAATACGACCTATACGGCCAACTACGATGTGTATTGTTACTACGTCGGCATCGGGGTGCAGCCGGCGAATAGCGGATCATACTCCGTGGAGCTGTTGGCGGGGGAGAAGCCGTACCTGAACGCCGAATGCTACACGCCCGGTTCAGTGCTTGCCATCAACGCATTTCCGAAACCGGGCTTTCAATTCGTCCAATGGATCGGCGATGCGGCGGGCAGCGCTCCCACGACCGTGGTGACGGTGACGAAGGCCTTGTCGATTACGGCAATCCTGCGTTAGTGATTAAACTGGTAGCCGTGACTCTCCACGATCTTGACACCCCAGCGCTGCTGATTGACCTCGATATCATGGAACGCAATCTGGCTCGCGTGGCAGATTACGCGCGTCAGCACGGGCTGAGGCTGCGGCCGCACACCAAGACGCATAAGATACCCGCCCTGGGCCGGCAACAAATCGCGCTGGGGGCGGTGGGCTTGACCGTGGCGAAGGTGAGCGAGGCCGAGGTGATGCTTGGTTCCGGTTCGCCCGATCTCCTGATTGCCTTCCCCACGTTCGGCAGCGCCAAGCTCGCGCGCGTGATGGAGGTGGCCCGGCAGGTGGCCGTCACCATGGCGGTGGATAGCCTGGAGGTGGCGCGACCGTTGAGCACGGCGGCGGTGGCCGCGGGGGTAACGATTGGCGTGCTGGCGGAGATGGATGTGGGGATGGGCCGGGTGGGAGTGGACGCGGGCGAACCACTGTTGCGACTGGTTGAAGGCTTGCAGACGTTACCGGGGCTGTCGTTTCAAGGCCTGGCCTTTTATCCGGGCCAGATCAAAATGCTGGACGACGAAGGGCGTGCCGAGATCGTGAAGGTGAATGAGCGGTTGGCACTAGCGCTCGATTTGCTGCGCCGGAACTCAATTGAGTGCGCGATTGTGAGTGCCGGCTCCACGCCGACCTGGATGCGGACGCACGAGATGGCGGGCGTGAACGAAATACGTCCGGGCACCTACATTTTTAACGATCGCAACACGGTATTGGCGGGAGCTTGTGGTTGGGACGATTGCGCCGTCTCGATTTTAGCCACGGTGGTGTCGACAGCCCGGCCGGACCAGCTGATTTTGGATGGGGGATCGAAGACGTTTTCCTCTGACCGTTTAGCCAACTCAAGCGAAGTGACGTTTGGGAAAATCGTGGAGGCACCGGCGGCTCGCTTCCACAAAATGAGTGAGGAGCATGGCTTCGTCGATGTGGGTGAAGCGGAACGCAAGTTTGCCGTGGGTGAGCGCGTGCGGGTGATTCCGAATCACGTTTGCGTCGCGGTGAACCTGCATGAAACGGTGTACGGTCTGCGCGGCGATACGGTCGAGTCCGTATGGCAGGTGGCGGGGCGAGGGAAGCTGCAATAAAAAACGCCGGGGCCCCCGCTAGGAGAGAGGGGGCACACCGGCGTTTTCCTGGAGGAACTTGCTTAGCTGGCTTTGGCGATTGACTCGACGGTCAACTTGTCATGGTCCAAAGAGCCCTTCACTTTCACCTTATCGCCCACGAAGTTCATTACCTTCTTCGGGTCAGTGATGGTGAGGATCTTGCCATCGCCGGTGACAAAGACCGGGGCGGCACCGTCTTTGACGCAACGTTGGGCGCACTCTTTCGCCGCCGCCGTCGCCTTGGCGTTGCCCGCGCCACAACTGGCATCGGAAATGAAACCTACCATCTCGTCGGCGAAGCTCGAGAGGGCAAAAGCGGTGGAGAGAAAGAGAATCTTTTTCATGTCACTAGCATAGACGCTGATTTGGCCGAATGGTTGCGGGAAATTTCGTTCGCTAAATACAGAAAGGGCCGGATGCTTGCGCACCCGGCCCTTTCTGCGACGGAAAGACTAGCTGGCCATCTTGACGGACTTGACCATGATCATGTTGGTCTTCTTGTTCAAATTGCCGGTGAGCTTGACCTTGTGGCCATAGAACTCCGGCTTCACGGCGGCTGCGTTCGAGAACTTGATGACCTTGTCGCCGGTGGCGAACACGGCAGCAGAGCCACCCTTAACGCAGGAATTTACACACTTCATCGAGGCCTCGGAAGCATCGGCATGTTTGGCGCCGCACTTCTCGTCAACAATTGTGCCAGACCATTCAGCGGCGAAAGCGCCGACGGCAAACAGGGATACCAAAGCAAGCTTTTTCATTTAGATTCTCCTTAACGAACTACACAAAAAGTGTACAACAAATTAATACGCAAAAAAACCTGACTCGGATGTTAACTAGTGAAAAGTGTTCCTTGGCCCAGCAGCCAGTGGGGATCGAAACGGCGCTTGACGGTCTTCATGGCCTCAATTTGGCTAGGGATGTATTGAATGGGGAGGAACTTCGCCTTGCGTTTGCCTAAGCCATGTTCGGCGGCCACGGAGCCGCCCAGTTCGACGGCTTTGCGGGCGAATTCCGTCATCACCTCGGCACCGGCGTCGAAGCGAGCTTTTGAAGAGGGCGTCATGTTGACGTGGGCGTGGGCGTCGCCGAGGTGGCCAAAGATGCAGTATTCGCCGGGCATGATGGCTTCCATGCGTTCGCGGTAAAAGGCGATCATCTCGCGATTGCGCGCGACCGGCACGGCGAAGTCGCTACCCATTTTCATGAAGCCGTTGCGCTCGGAGATGGCCAGAACGGTTTCGGGCAAGGCGTGGCGGAACTTGCGGAAGCGCTCGCGGTCGGCGTCGGTGGTACCGAACCAGGAAAGGTCGGCGAGCCCCTGTGTTTGGTGAAGGCGGTCGGCCCAGGCGTCAACATCGGTCTCGGACTCGACGATCTGCTCGACGATCAGCGCGCCGCGGGCGGGCGCGGGAATTTCGGGAAACTTAGTCGCGATCATCTTCAAGGCGGCATGGTCGACGTATTCGAGCATGCGCAATCCGGGGACGGAGCGCCAGGCGTCGAGGGCGGCGAAGCAAGTCTCGTCCGAGGGGAAGAAGACGATGCCGTTCAGCAATTCTTTGGGGGTGGGGAGAAGCTTCACTTCCGCTTCGACGACGGCGCCGAGGGTGCCTTCGTTGCCGGTGAAGAGGTCCACCCAGTCCATGCCGGGTTTGAGGGGATAGCCGGCGGAGTGCTTCTTGGTGGCCGGTTGGGGGATTTCGGGCACGTCAAAGTCGATGGGTTCGCCGCGGCGAACGTCCTTAATGCTGCCATCCATCAGGACGACGCGGAGGCGGTTGAGCCAGCGGCGGGTCGAGCCATACATAAAGCTACGGGAGCCGGAGGAGTTGCAAGCCACCGTGCCGCCGAGGAAGGCCATGGTCTCGGTGGGGTCCGGCGGATAGAACTGGCCGTGGGCTTTGGCGGCGGCGTGAAGGTCGTGGAGGGTGACGCCGGCACCGGCGGTCGCGACGCCATCGCCGATATCGAGCCGGCGGAACTTTTCCATGGAGATGAGCCAGCCGCCTTGGGGGACGCGGCCCCCGGTGAGTCCACTGCCGCCGCCGGCGATGGTGACGGGGACGCGTTTTTCGGTGGCGTCGGCCAACAGGGCGCAGAGTTCGGCTTCGTCCTGCGGTATGCAGATGCGGTCGGCGTGGCCTTTGAAGCCACCGGCGTCTTCGAGATATCCCCAGCTCATTCGGACACTATAATATCGGATATGCCCTCGACTCTCATCGCTCCCGCCGTCGAGTTCGAATCCGTACCCCGCAAGAAGTGGACCCGCGACGAGTGCGCCCAGCTAGGCACCATCCTGGATCTGCACGAATACGAACTCATCAACGGGGAGTTGATCAAGAAAATGGGTAAGAATCACCCGCACTCGCTGGCCCTCATGCTGCTCGTGGAATGGCTCAGGACGATTTTCCCTGGACGGACCGTTGGCCAGGAGATTGCCATAGACGTTCGTCCGGAAGACAATCCATCGAGCGATCCCGAACCCGACGCCGTCGTTCTCACCAAGCCCTACAACGAACTTATGCCCCGGCCGAAGCCGGCCGATGTCCGCCTTCTGGTCGAAGTCTCCGACTCCACCCTCGCCTTCGATCTGAAGCCAAAGGCCGCTCTCTACGCCCGCGCCGAAATCGTCGAATATTGGGTCCTCGACGTCGCGAATCATCGCCTGATCGTCCACCGGCGGCCGCAAGGGGGAGACTATCAGGACATTAAAGTCTACGCCGAATCAGAGTCGGTTGCCCCCCTCGCGGCACCGGAGTCACCCGTCGTCGTGGCGAGCCTGTTCTAGAAGCAAGCTGCCCAGTATCCGAGGACCTAAAAAGCCCTACAATATTGAGTATGCCCTCGACTCTCATCGCTCCACCTGCGGAGTTCGAAGCTTTTCCCCGCAAGAAATGGACCCGCGACGAATGCGCCCAACTCGGCGCCATCCTGGACCTGCGCCATTACGAGCTGATTGACGGGGAATTGATCGAAAAAATGAGTAAGAACCACCCGCACATCCGTGCCGTGACCCTGCTTCGCCAATGGCTGCTCTCCGTTTTTTCCGGCCTGAACGTCGGCCTGGAAATTCCCGTCGATGTCCGGCCTGAAGACAATCCGTCCAGCGAGCCCGAGCCCGATGCAGTGGTGGTAAAGCAATCCGTCCTCGACCTCTTGCCCCGGCCAAAAGCCACCGACGTCCTCCTCCTCGTCGAGGTCTCCGCCAGCACATTATCCTTCGACCTCGGCAAAAAAGCCGCCCTCTACGCCGGCGCCGCGATCCCCGAATATTGGGTCCTTGATGCAATCGGCCGGCGCCTCGTCGTCCACCGCCGCCCTCAAGACGGCAAATACCAAGACATCAGCGCCTACACCGAGCACGAGTCTGTCGCTCCCCTCGCCGCGCCAGGCTCCGCGGTCGTGGTAGCCAGCTTACTCTAGCCACTCTAACCGGTGAGACTCCAGTTGATCCGGCGACTATAATATCGGTATGCCCTCGACTCTCATTGCGTCCCCCGTGGAGTTCGCAGCAGTCCCTCGCAAGAAGTGGACGCGCGACGAGTGCGCGAAGCTCGGCGCAATCCTGGACCTTCAGCAATACGAACTCATCGATGGAGAGTTGATCAAGAAGATGGGCAAGAACCACCCGCACGTTTGGACGCTCATGTTGCTCGCCAAGTGGCTCGAGTCAATTTTCCCCGACTTCACCATAGGCAAAGAAGTTCCGATCGACGTTCGCCCCGAGGACAATCCATCGAGCGACCCCGAGCCCGACGCCGTCGTTCTCACCAAGCCCTATAACGAACTCGCCCCTCGTCCCAAAGCCACCGACGTGCGCCTCGTCGCCGAAGTCTCCGACACCACCCTCGCCTTCGACCTCAACCCAAAAGCCGCCCTCTACGCTCGCGCTGAAATCCCCGAATATTGGGTCCTCGACGTCGTCGGACGCCGCCTGATCGTCCACCGGCGGCCGCAAGGCGGAGCCTACCAAGAGGTGGTGGCTTATGCCGAAGCAGAGTCCCTGGCTCCGCTGGCCGCTCCGGAATCGTTCGTGGTGGTCAGCACTCTTCTTTAGAGGTCTTAAGGTGGGCGGGACGCGTTGAGTTACCCCACACGCGGTGCCAGGTTTTGCGGCAGAATCTGAGGCAAAAATCGACGGTCGCGGTGAGTTTGGCGGTATCTTGTTGATGGCGATGGGGTTAAGGTCAATTTTGAAGGGTCATGGGGAGGGCAGAATTGGAAGTTTGGCAGCAGAATGAGGGCGCGGTGATTTTTGCCCTTGTAAATCATTCATTCTTTGGGTGATAATTGGGTCAGGGTGGCCGCCCTTACCCCGATGTGCAGGGGATTGAAACGGAAGAACCTGCATACCGCACGGGCCGGAGCTCGAACCGTGGCCGCCCTTACCCCGATGTGCAGGG
>JANLPT010000310.1:0-2192 GCA_031367405.1 Bryobacteraceae bacterium | reverse complement strand
GCCGACACCACCGGGGGTGAACTTAGTAATG
Source organism: Bryobacteraceae bacterium (assembly GCA_031367405.1). GTDB lineage: Bacteria > Acidobacteriota > Terriglobia > Bryobacterales > Bryobacteraceae > JALHNI01. The sequence goes on along the minus strand of JANLPT010000310.1, from coordinate 2,161 downwards.
GTGTTGCTAGAGTAGCTTGACGCATAGAGATTGCCCGCGCTGTCAAAGGCCAACCCGACTGGGCGGCTTGTGCTGGCAAAAACCGAGCCGCCGCCGCCGGGGGTGAACGTCTCAATCGTGTTGCTGCCATAGTTTGCCACGTAGAGATTGCCCGCGCTGTCAAAGGCCAGGTCGTGTGGGCCGCTCATGCCGGTGTTGGCAAAGAGCGAGCCGACACCGCCGGGCGTGATCTTATCAACGGTGTTGTTGTTGTAGTTTGCCACGTAGAGCTGGGAGCCAGCGGCGGCGGGAACGAGGAGTCCCGCGTGGGTCTGTGCGGTGCCGGCGGCCAGCAAGAGCAGCCCCGAGAGGAGCCCGCAAAGGGCGTGGTGGGTTTTCATTTTTGTCTTCATGGTGTGGTTTCTTTGGTGATGTGGTTTTGGCGATGGGGTGCTGGAGGCCTCGCGCTGCCACCGCCGCAGCGAGAAGAGAATGGGTGGGGATGGGTATTGGATGCTCGCGCCGAGTCGTGGCTGCCACTGCACCGGCGCGGACGATGGCTTGGAAAAAGCCCGCCCCGGTGAATCCAGGAAATCGCCCCCGTGGTGCCTCACCGGAACTCGCGCACTACCCCGGAAGAAATCCGCAACCTCCGCGCAAGCCCCGGCAAATAGCCAGAGAGATGTTTTCGAGAAAACGGTGGCGATGCTGCCTGTACCCCCCCCCCACGCGTGCAAGATAAATCTGCAAATTATTTCCGAGACTGGCCGTGGGGCGTTTTTTTCTCGTGACCAAGCTCCAGCTTGGTCATGCGCTTGTCTTGGAAGCTCTGCTTCCCCACGCCGGCATCGGGAAGGGCGCGCATCGTCTTTTCCACGCCGCCGAAGCGGAGCTTCGCAGACAAGGGCGTGCCCAAGCTGGAGCTTGGGTATGAGAGAACTGGCCGGAGCGCGCGGGTGCGCACTTGCCGCGGATGCGCGGGAGTGGCAGTCTTCGCGGCATGAGCACGCTCACCGAGATCGAAGCCGCGGCCGAGAACCTGCCCGCGCCGGAGAAGGAAGAGTTATTCCTTTTCCTCGCCGCACGGTTGAGGACCACCAACCCGGCGGAACTGCCGCCGCCGCGCAAGTTCACCCGCGAACAGATGGAGGGATGGATCAAGGACGATGAGGAAGGCATGAAGCGCTTTCGCGAAGGGCGGTGAGAATCTTCCTGGATGCAAGCGTGCTGCTGGCCGCCGCCGGGTCGGCGAGCGGAGCATCGCGCGGCGTCTTCGACTACGCCGCGGCCCAAGGCTGGGCGCTGGTGAGCAGTCCGTGGGCGTTGCACGAAGTGCTCCGCAACCTGCCCGATCTCCCGCCACAAGCGACCCGTGACTGGCTGCCGCTGCGCCGCCGCATCCAGGTGGCCGATGACGTGGTGGTGATCGACCGCCCCGTGATCTTCGCCGCGAGCAAGGATCGACCAATCCTCTTCACGGCGCTGGCTGCCGCCGAAGTGCTGCTGACTCTCGACCGGCGCGACTTTGCCACGATGCTCGGAGGTGCCTTCTATGGACTGCGTGTGCGGCTGCCGTCGGACTTTCTGATCGAAGAGCGCGCGGCGGGCCGGCTTCCGGAGGGATGAGCCACGTCTTTGTGTCGCCCCGTTGGGGCTGCATCCGTTCCCGCCCGGAACCCAGGCCTGCGCTCGTTCCTCGCTTGACCTGGGCTGGCTTGTGAAGGGCCTTTGGCCCGAAGATACACACGGTCGCGTCGTCTTCCGCCGTAGCGGCGGGAATCTGTGAGCGGGAAGCGTTGCGCGGCGGGATGGTTCGCATTACGAGTCCGGCCTATTCCGAACTTGACCCTCCAGCAGGCCTTTGAACTTGCGCTCGGCCACCATCAGTCCGGGCGGCTGGCGGAGGCGGAGGCGATTTACCCTAAAAGCGGGATTGGGATGCCCGCGAAACACGCGAAAGGACGCGAAATGAAGGAGTTCCGATTTTCACGGCATGCACCCGGCGGGTGAGTCCGTCATTCAGGGCAAGCTCCTCTGCTTTCTTGTGTTTCGCGTGTTTCGCGGGCTCCATCGCCGGTTTTAGGTTTACCGGCAGGTGCTGGCGGCGGAGCCGCGCCAGGCCGATGCGCTGCACATGCTGGGAGTGCTCGCGCATCAGGTGGGGCGCAATGATGTCGCTGCA
>JANLPT010000241.1:0-9839 GCA_031367405.1 Bryobacteraceae bacterium | reverse complement strand
CGAGTATGCCTCATGGAGAGTAAGTGGCTCTGGGCGTAGGAAGTCGATGCACTAGCTAGGTGCCCAGCAATGCCTCGACTGCCGATTGTAACTGGGCCGCACGATCGGCGGTGGTGGCTTCGACGGCGATGCGGAGGAAGGGTTCCGTGTTGGAGGCGCGGACGTGGATCCAGCCGTCGGGGAAGCTGAGCTTGAGTCCGTCGGCGTGATTGCATTCGGCTTGAGGATATTGGGCTTCTAAAGATTGCATCAGGGGGCCGAGGCGACCGTGTTCGAAGCGGACTTTGCTGGCGCGGCGATAGAAACGAGGCAAGTGAGCGACGCGCTGGGAGACGGTGCCGGGCGAGTTCGCCAAGCGGTTCAGCAGGAAGCCCATGGCGGTGTAACTATCGCGGCACAGATGCACCGAGGGGAAGATGACGCCGCCGCTGGAACCTTCGCCGCCGATGGCAGTACGGACGCTTTGCATGCCTTCGACGACGTTGGCTTCGCCGACCGGGGTGCGAAAGACGCGGCGGCCGTGGATTTGGGCCACGGCGTCGATGACGGAGGAAGTGGTGAGGTTGACGACGATGTCGCCTTCCACTTTTTCGAGGGCCGCATCGGCGACCAGGGCCAGGACGTCGTCGTTATCAATGACGTGGCCGGTTTCATCGCAAACGGCGAGGCGGTCGCCGTCGGGATCCTGGCCGAAGCCGATGTCGCAGTGCTCGCGGCGGACGAGCGCGGCGAGTTCAGTAAGGGTGTCAGGGCGCGGTTCGGCTTCGCGGGGGAAGACTTGGGTCGGGTCAACCGAAATGGCGTGGAGGTCGCAGCCGAGGACGTGGCGCAGGAAGTGAACCGACATTTCGGAGCCCGCGCCATTGACGCCATCGAGGGCCACGCGGAAGCGGCGGGCACGAATGCTGGCCACATCGATGTGCTTGAGGACGCGTTCGAGATGGAGCGCCATGGGGCGGCCGGCGTGGACTTGCACGCCGCGCATTTCGTCGTTGGTGGCTTGGTAGAAGTCACTTTGGTGATAGAGGTCGAGGAGTTCGGCGCGCTCGTAGTGGTTGAAGAAGAGTCCGGCGTGGTTGAAGAGTTTGAGGGCGTTGTATTCGGGAGGGTTGTGCGAAGCGGTGAGGGCGATGCCGCCGGCGGCACCGGTAGCGGCGACGTACATCTGGATGGTGGGCGTGGGCAAGATGCCGACTTGGATCACTTCGCAACCGGCGGCGAGCAAGCCGGCGGTGACGGCATTTTCGAGCATTTCGCCGCTTTGGCGCGTGTCGCGGCCGAGCACGACGCGGCCTTTATCGACGTAGGTGCCGAAGGCTTGGGCAAACTCGCAGGCGAGGCCGGGCGTCAGAAATCCACCGACGACGCCGCGGATGCCAGAGACGCCGATCTTGAGCAGGTGTTCGCGTTTGGACATGTTAGGCGAGCCTCCGCACTTGTTCCATCAGGCCATCGAAGAGCGCTTGCGGCGCGAAGCCTTGGCCTTCGCAGATGACGCGGACGATGGGCTCGGTTTGGGAGACGCGCACATGAAACCAGTGATCGGGCCAATCGACGCGGAGGCCATCGAGCGTGTTGGCGCGGCCTTGGTGGCCGAAGGCGTCGCGCAGTTCGCTATAAAGCTGCGGAATGCGCATTTGTTTCAAGGGGACTTCGCCTTTCAGCATTTCGTAGCGGGGGAAGCCCGCAACGATTTCGTGCAGCGTCTGCTGACGGCGGGCCATGATGGTGAGGATCATCAGCATGGCGGCGATGCCATCGTAGACGAAGCGGAATTCGGGCAGCATGACGGCTCCGGTGCCTTCGCCGGCCACGGCAATCTGATCGGGACGGTAGCCACTGAGCGCATCAATCGCGGCTTGGCGGCCCACCGGAACGCGGATCACCTCGCCGCCGCGCTGCCGGGCGACTTGATCGACCAGCGCGGTGGTGGAGAGATTGGTGAGCACGATGCGGCCGGGGAATTTGGCGAGTTGACCGTCGGCGATGAGGGGCAGAATCAGCTCTTCGCTCAAGGCTTCGCCTTGGGCGGTGGCGCAGGCGATGCGGTCGGCGTCGGCATCGAACAGGAAGCCGGCATCGGCACCGAGGGGCTGAATGAGGGGGCCGAGTTGCGAGCCCACCATGCGGGCGCTGGTTTCGGGTTCGTGCGCGAAGGCCTGGCCTTCGAGGCGGGCGTTGATGAGGATCAGGGGCCAATTGAAGCGTTGGCGCACGCGTTCGAGGATGGTGGCGGAGGTGCTGTTGCAGCAGTCGACGGCGATGCGAAATTTGCTAAGGGCGGCAAAATCGAAGACCCGTTCCAGATCGTCAAGGTAAGTGTCGATGGCGTTTTCAGCGGTGGAGAGTTTGCCGATCTGGTTCCATTCGACGAAGGCGAATTTCTTGAGATGGTAAATGTCGAGCAGTTCACCGGCTTCGCTGGAGGCGAGGTAAGTGCCGCCGGGGCCTAAAAATTTGAGGGCATTCCATTCGGCAGCGTTGTGGCTGGCACCGATGGAGATGCCACCCGCAGCGTTGAGGCGTCGAATGGCGTGCTGCAGGACGGGCGTGGAGACGATGCCGAGATCGATGACGTCGCGACCGCAGGCGAGCAGGGCGGAGACGGCGGCAGGGCGCAGCATGTTGCCGCTGGAGCGAGGGTCGCGGCCGATCAACACGGGGCCGGCGGTGGAAAGGAGGGTGCCGAAGGCGGAGGCGAAGTCAAGCGCGTGGGTGACGGTGAGTCCGGGGCCGACGATGCCGCGGACTCCGACGGGTGAGATTCGCAGCGCTTTCGCTCGTTGCATTAGTTACAAGTATGCCAGGGAAAGATGGTGTTTCTTACTGAGAATCAGAGGCATTGGCCTGGCCACGTTGCGCCACCTGCATCGGATTCAGAGATCCGGCGTATCCGGCGACACCGCTAAAAATTTGTTCCGCGAGTTTCTGCCGGTACTCAGGACGGCGCAAGTTAGCCTCTTCAGCGGGATTGCTGACGAAGCCGATTTCGGTGAGGATGGCCGGCATGTCGGCCCCGATGAGCACGATAAAAGGGGCGCGCTTGACGCCGCGATTGCGGCCCCGGCTATCGCCCATTACGAGCGCGTTTTGTACGCGCGTGGCAAACTCCCTTGACTCGTCGAGTTTGGCGTTGAGGGCGATTTTTTGCAGCAAATCATTCAGTTCGTGGACGTTCTTACGGGAGGACGCGTTCTCCCGGCCCGCCACTTCCAAAGCGCCCGGCGAGGCGGCAAAGTTCAGATAGAAAGTTTCGATGCCGGCGGCCGAGTGGGCGGGCGAGGAATTGGCGTGTACGGAAATGAAGAGGTCAGCTTTTTTCTCGTTGGCGACGACGGTGCGCTGTTCCAGCGAGACAAAAGTATCGTCACCGCGAGTGAGGATCACCTCCGCACCCAAATTCTGGCGCAGCAGCGTGGCGAGGCGTTTACTGACATCGAGCACGAGTTCTTTTTCATGCAAGCCGGTGGCGCTCGACGTGCCGTAGTCCTGCCCACCGTGACCAGGGTCAATCACAATGCGGCCGACTTTGAGGCCCAGCGCGCGAATCATGGATCGGTCAGCGACGGGGGTACGGTCGATGACCGCCGGGGGAATCGCTTCGGTACGTTTGGGAAGGCTGGCGGCGATGGTGGTGGGCGGTGTCTGACGGGGGAGCGCGCGTGGCAGCGGATCTTCGATGATCGTGACTTTTCTGGCCGCCATTTTAGCCGGAGGCGGCGCGGGCGGCAGAATGTAGCTTAAGGCGGACGGGAGCAGGATGGGGGCATGCTCCGGCAGGCGCGAATGGGGTGGGTTATCGGGCAGGGCCGTCATCAGGATGACCGGTTGGCGGCGTCGGGTCCGGTCCGGCAATGAGGAAGGGTCGAAGGGACGTACTTTTTTGGCTGGCGGCTCAGGCGGCGTTTGGGCGAGCAACTTAGTCTGCTTTTCTAAAGTTCGCAAGGGCGCGGCACCGATTCGACGAAACTCGACGATCAGACGAGGGGGGTCCATGGCGAGCGTCGCCTTAAAGACGACGTCAGGCGACTCCATATCGAAGACGAGCCGGGTGAGGCCAGGCTGATTCTCGGCCACGCGAATCTGCCGCACATGGCGGCCGCCCACCATCAGTTGCGCATTGCGTTGTTTGCCGGCTGCCAAGCGGGGTACAAAGTGGGGTAGGTCAAAAAAGACACGATCCGGGTTCTCAATGCGTTCCGTGTGGAAGACCGCTTCGTTGGAGAGTTCGATCACCACGCGGGTGACTTCCGTTTCGGAAGTGAAGCGCACATCGCGAACGGACTGCATGGGCTGTGCCTGTCCGGCGGCGGCCACAGCTCCGGCCAGAGCTAATCGCCCAAACCATATTCGCCAATCGTGGCTACGTGCCATGACCACTAGTCTACCCTGTTCTAGCCCAACCGACTATGGGGAAGGCTATTCGTTAACCTGACGCAATGTTATATGGATTCGTCCTTCGCCGTCAACGAATTCTTGTAAAACTGGAGGCGGCGGTGTGGTCTTTACCAACGGCTGGACGGTGGCGGCCTGCGTTTGCTGGCGGCGCGCCAAGCCATAGTACCGGCCAACCTTGTAGACATAATCCTGCGTTTCAGCGTACGGGGGGATCCAACCGTACTTGGCCACCGCTCCTTCACCCGCATTGTAGGCCGCGAGCACGAGGCGCTCGTCGGAAAACAGGCTTTGAAGGTACTTCAGATAGCGAATGCCCCCTTCGATATTCTGCTCAGGGTCAAACGAGTTGCGGACCCCGTATTGGCGGGCGGTGGCAGGAATCAACTGCATGAGCCCTTCGGCACCTTTGGGCGAAATCGCGTACGGGTTGTAGTTACTTTCCGCGCGAATAACGGAGTGTACCAGCAAAGGGTCGAGCCCATGGAGCTTCGATTTTTCCTCAATGATTTCGCGGATGCGTTCCGAAGCAAGAGGCATTTTGGGAAGAGGGCGCAGGGGCGCGACAAGGCCGGAAGCGGAAATGCTGCGGGGCTCAAGGATCTGGGGTTCAATCGCCTGAACGGTTACAGGGGAAGCGGGCACAGGGATGGAGGAAATCGGGAGCACCGCCCGCGCCAACGCGGGGCGATCGGGAAGCGCGAAAGTGGAACGCAGCAGACGGCCCGTTTTCGGGTCAAGCCGCACGACGGACTTGACGCGCGGGGCCGCAGTTGGACGAGCGAGGTCTCCGGCCCAGGCCGTCAGAGCGTAGCAGGAGACCAAGCCAGCGAGAATGGTGAAGCGGCTCAAGGTGATTCTTATCAACAGATTATAGCAGGATGGTATGATTTTGAGGTGAGCGGGAGCGAGTGCCAAGGGTTCGTTTTGTGCGGCGGACACAGCCAGCGGATGGGGCGCGACAAGGCGCTGCTGCCGTTCGGCGATGTTCCGTTGGTGGTTCATGTGGCGCAAGTGGTCGCCGGCGCGACGGGTTCCGCGACGCTGGTGGGCCTGCGGGAACGCTACGCGAACCTCGGCTGGCCGGTGGTGGAGGATGAAGCATCCGGCGATGGGCCCCTCGGCGGCTTGATCGCGGCGCTCGGCGCATCGGTGGCGGAGCGAAGCTTGATTGTGGCCTGCGACATGCCCTGGCTGGATGTGGAAAACTTGCACGCTCTTATCCAACACGCCACGACCGCCGATGTTGTTGTGGCCTGCGGCGAGCGGGGCATCGAACCGCTGTGCGCCGTTTACCATCGGCGCTGTCTGCCCGTGTTGCGCGGCGCTTTGAGCGAAGGCGAACGGGCGGTGCGCCGGGTGCTCACGCGGCTGGCGGTGGAAGAATGGCCCGTCCCCGATTCCCGGCTCGTTTACAACGCGAATACGCCCGCCGAATGGGGTGTGGTGGAGAGCAGGGGCTAGATGGCCGAAGAGTTTCCGCATTACATCGAGTTCCGGCACGTGTATAAGACGTTCGACCGGCCCGTTTTAGTCGATACCAATTTTGAAGTAAATGCGGGCGAGACGGTGGCGATCATTGGGCGGAGTGGCGTGGGGAAGTCCGTGTCGCTGGGCCACATTATGGGTTTTCTGAAGCCGGATGAGGGCCGGGTGATCGTCTCGCACCGCGACATCACTGATTTTACGGACAAGGAAATGCGCCAAATCCGGCGCAAAGTGACGATGGTTTTTCAGAACGGTGCCTTGTTCGATTCGCTCACCGTGGGCGATAACATCCTCTCTTCCCTGGAGTTGCGGGATGACTACGATTCGGAAAACAAGGAAGACGTAGTGAACGGGCTGCTGGAAATGGTGGATTTGCTGGACACTCGCGATTTGTACCCCACCGACTTGGCCGTGGGTTATAAGCGGGCGATCGCCGTCGCGCGGGCTCTGGCGGCGCAGCCGGAATGTATTCTTTACGACGAGCCCACCACCATGGTGGATCCGATCATGTCCGAGCATTTGGGCGACCTGCTGCTGCGGCTGAAGACGCATTTGCAATTGACGTCGATCGTGGTGACGCACGACTTGGCGCTGATGCGGAAAGTGGCCGACCGCGTGGTGTTTTTCCACGAGGGGCGGGTGGCTTATTTTGGTCCGGTGGCGGGGTTGGAGGAGGCGGATAATCCGCAGATCCAGGAATTTTTGGCGATGGACCGCGTTTAGGGTCGCGAATGGTTCGTCTGGTACCTTTTGTACTGATTGTTCATGGTGCCCGCCGCTGGTGAAGCGATGGTAACCGCAGCGACAATCCTATTCAAGCACTGGATCGGGCTCCCCCATCGTCACCGTCGTCTCGATCGATGGCTTATTCAGTAGCGTATTGTGGATCAGGCATTTTTCCACCGAATGCAGCAGGCCCTCCTCATGCGGCGCCTCTAATTTTAAGGGCACATGAATGCCTAGCTTGAAATTGTCCATCCGCGCCGGACCCTTCACCTTATCCGCATTCACCGTCACCTGGAGCCCCGCGCTCGGCAACCCATTTTTATTGAGATACTCAGCCGCATAGAAGCCCGCACAAGTCCCCAGCGCTACGAGCAGATACTCGGGCGGAGTCATGCCCTCATCAAAGCCACCGTTGGCGGCAGGCTGATCGCAAAAAACTTTGTGCCCGCGGGTCTCGGCCTCAAACTGCACCGCACCCAGATACCGAACGGTCATTTCACTCATGCCTTCAGTCTAGCCCGCCGCAATCAGCGGCGAGGCACAACCAGCCTATGATATCGACGATAATTGAGAGGCTGTCCATCCATGCCTGAACCAATCAACCCTGTCCTGATCCAGCATCTGGCCCCGAAGAACTTCCTGTCCTTCGGCCCCGACAATCCGGGCATTGAACTGCGAGCGCTCAATCTGTTCATTGGTGCCAACGGCAGCGGCAAGTCCAACCTATTTGAAGCGATTAGTCTGATGCGAGCCACCCCGAAGGAGGTTCGCGACGTAACGCCCAAGGGCGGTGGCGTGACGGAGTGGATTTGGAAAGGGCAGCCGCAAGGGACAGCTTCGGTGGAGTGGTGCGCAATCTCCCCGAATCGCTTACCGCTACGGCATGCGCTAGGTTTCGGATCGGTCGATCAAGCCTTCTCGTTACAGCACGAAGAAGTTGGACTAGCGGGCAAACCGGCAAACAAGATCTACAGTTACGATAAATTTTTTGGTCTAAAGCCGAGCTTGGTCTTCGAGAGAAATGGCACGCGAGGCTCCTCTTACATCGATGTTGAGCCGAATCGGTCCATCCTCGCCCAGCGACGCGACCCGGAACGATATCCCGACCTGTCCTGGCTATCCGACCGTTACGAAAAAATCCGTCTTTACCGGGAATGGTCTTTTGGCCGCGGTTCCATTCTTCGGGAACCGGAACGGGCGGATCTTCGCTAAGACCGGTTGGAAGAGGATTTGTCAAATATTGCTCTGTTCCTGAACCGGTTTGGACGCTTTCCCGCCGTGAAAACGGCTGTTTTGAATGGGCTGAAAGACCTCTACGATGGCATCAACGACTTCAACGTGGTTGCCGTCGGTAATACCGTTCAAGTCTTCCTCACGGAAGGCGACTACAGCATTCCTGCTACTCGTCTCTCAGACGGCACCCTCCGTTACCTCTGCCTCCTGGCCATCCTCGAGCTTTGCCCGCATCGTGCGGATTCTCGAAGAAAGACTCTGAGACAATAGCGGCCATGACCAACCGGGAAGTTCGGGTATGGTATCACCAACAAATTCAACAAATTGCGGCTGCGGACCTCGCCGCCGCCGGGTCGCCGCTGGAACAGCGCGCCCGCGATGCTTTTTCCGACCGGCGCGACGCTCGTTTGAAAGCGCGATCATTGATGCCAGATGCCGCCGACGTCCACTTGCTCGAAGCCCGGGACCTCGCAATCTACGGCCACCCCGATGGCCCCACTTTCGACTCCCTATTCCAAACTCTTCATACATCCGCCCTGCCCGCCGATGAGATTTACAGGATGATCATCGAATCCGCTGGCCGCACGAACGCCGAGTTCGACCGCCGTTTCGGTGCATCCTAAAGTACTAGCCCTCTTGGGCCGATGGTATTCCATGTCGGAGGTGTAGAATGTTACTAGAGACAGAGACCATGAATTATGCAGTTCAACCCGCCAAACAGATCGACGCTTCGACGGGCCGAAAGATTCAGTGGACGTTGACTGGCAACGCTGAAACCCCCTACATCGCGGCAGTCGATGCCGGGGAATGGCGCATTCAAGTCAACGACTTCCCCGCCGAGGCTCTCTACACTCTCTTCATCGACGGCCAGCCCGCGGGCGAACTGGAAGAGTGGCCTGCCGCCTGGCAGCGACCTAGCTAAAACCGCATCCCGCCGCTCACTACCAGCACTTCGCCCGATACGTAGTCCGATAGCGGCGAGCAGAAAAACCAAACCGGCGCGGCCGCCTCTTCCACTGTCCCTAACCGCCCCAACGGCACCATCTGCTTCATGCTTTCCAGCATCTTGGGCTGCACCCCCACCGCAATTTCACGGCCCGCAATGTCAATGGACGCACCCTGGTCTCCCAATGGTTGCGTGAGCCGCGTCTCGATAAATCCGAAGGCCACCGAATTCACATTCACGTTGTAACGTCCCCACTCTTTGGCCATCACGTGAGTGACGCCGTTGATGCCCATTTTGCCCGCCCCGTAACCGATCTGCCCGGCATTGCCATACACGCCAGACACGGACGAAATGTTGACCACCTTGCGCATGACGCGCTTGCCTTCGGAAGCCTCCCGCTTGGCGCTCGCGCGAATGAACTCCGCAGCCGCGCGCAGGATGCGGAAAGGTGCCACGAGATGAATATCCAGCATCGCCTGAAACTGCTCGTCTGACGTCTTCTGGATCACGTTGTCCCAGGTGTAGCCCGCGTTGTTGACGATGATGTCGAGGCCGCCATAGGTGTCGATGGCGGCCTTGACGAGGGCATCGGGAAAAGCCGGGTCGGTGACGCTGCCGGCCAGATACTCCATACCTAATTCATTGGCCGTCTCGCGCGCGACATCGGCATCCAGGTCATTGATCATCACCGACGCGCCCGCATCGGCCAGCATACGCGCGATGCCCTTCCCGATGCCGCGACCTGAACCCGTCACCAACGCCGTCTTTCCGGTTAACTGAAACATGCCCTCCAGCATACTGTGGCGCGGGCCTCCTGGCCCAAGGCGATGGCAGGAGCTGCTTACTCTCCATGAGGCATACTCGCAAACCCATTATTTTCAGCGCCGCCACCAGCCGGGAACGGAGTGACCGGGTTGTCGACGGCTGAGCGGACCCGGTCACTCTTCAGAAACCACCCCGTAACCTGTTGATTCTCATAAGAGAAAAATTTGGCGAGCGCGAGCCGCTTACTTCGTGCGCGGCTGAGATGCCGGGATGGTTTCTGCCCCTC
>JANLPT010000273.1:0-42136 GCA_031367405.1 Bryobacteraceae bacterium | reverse complement strand
CATACACATTGCCGAAAGTCACCTTCGAGAGTTCGCGCACCGGACGCTCCTCGCTGCGATGACGCACCAGCGAATAGCGGCCGAAGATCTTATGATTCGTACTGAACTGATGATCCACCTTGGCGTCATAGCGCCGGAAGTCATAAGCGCCGCCCGCGTTGTAAGTCAAGTTATTCACCGGGCCCGTCGGCTGGATGGTGCCGGGGTCCGATTGCGGCAGCCACGGCTTTAAGTCGATCGTCTTACGCGCCACCGGGTCGATCAGCGACGCGGGAATCTGGTTATTTGCGAAAGGCTGCCGCGTCCACGTCGTTCCATTCAGAGCCGTAGTAAATGGATTGTAAATCGGCAGACCCCGCCCGCCAAAGGCGAAGTTACCCGCCAGCATTTCCGGGCTCGGCACGGTAACGATGACTGTTTCGCTCACCTTCTCGTAATGCTGCTGAAAGCCGGCAAAGAAGAATGTCTTATTCTTGATAATCGGGCCGGAGCCGGTCGCGCCCCACTCGTGATAAGTAAACGCGCCCGTCCGCGGAAGTTGCTCGAGAAAGGCACGATGGATCAGCTTGCCGTTGGTGTAGCGATCTTCGAGGGAACCATGAAATAAGTTAGTGCCGCCCTTGAACACCAGGCTCAACTGCCCACCCGCCGAGTGGCCGAATTCGGCCGGCGAGCCCGTCGTCCACATCTTGAACTCCTGCACCGAATCCAACGATGCAATCATGGTCCGCTGATAGTCGCCTAACTGCCCCACCGCTGGCTCTTTACCGCTGACGCCATCCATGGAGTAACCAATTGATCGCTGACGCTGCCCCACGGCGTGCTGGCCGTTGATATTGGTCATGCCCGGCATATACAGCAAAACCCGATGCACAAACTTTTGCATCACCGGCAGCTTCTGTACCACCTCGCCGTCCAGTACCTGACCGGAGCTGGCTGACTCCGTCTCGATCAAAGGCGGCGTCGCATCCACCTTTACTGAATCCGTCACATTGCCCAGTTCCAGACGCACGTCAATGCGGGGCGATTCACTAATTCGCAGAATCAGCCCCGTCTGCACGAATCGCTTGAATCCGGTCCCTTCCACCGTCACGTCATAAGTGCCCGACGGCAGATTGGGAACATAGTAAGATCCGTCGGCTTTCGTAAGTCCCTCAAACAGGAACTGCGTGCCGAGATTTCTGACGGAAATTTTGGCTCCCGGAATCACGGCGCCGCTGGTGTCGGTGACGGTGCCCACCAAGGACGCCGCGCCGGTGGATTGGGCCCAGGCCCCGAAGGCGCACAAAAACATCGTGGCAATAATGCGAATCATGATGACGATCTCCAGTTTGAAGGGTGACCGGAGAAGCCTATCAAGACAGATTCCCGTTGTCAAACGGTAAATCCAATACAAAAATAGCCCGAGCGCGGGCCTAGACGGAATTAATCTGCTGGACGAACCGCACGTCGCGATGGCGGGCGATCACCGAGTGGGCCCGGAAGCGGACGTCATCCTTCAAGGGGAAGTCCGTCCGGAAATGGCCGCCGCGGCTCTCCTCGCGGGCCATCGCGCAGGTGGCGAGAATGCGCAGCACCTCGTCGATGCTGCGCGTGTCGAAGTCCAGCCGCGAAAGATTGGTGCGTGAGGCATGTGGCAAATTGGCCAATGTCTCCACCGCTTCCTGCAAGCCCGCGCCATCGCGCACGATGCCGCAATGCTCCCAGGCGAGCTTGCGCAATTCCACTTGCGAAATTTGCGGGAAACGATTCTCGGGCAGCTCAATTTCGACGGCACCCGGCCGGGCACTCAACGAAGCCATCGTCCTGCCGACGCGCTCGCCGAACACCACCCCCTCCAGCAACGAGTTACTGGCGAGGCGATTGGCACCGTGGACGCCGGTGCAAGCCGCTTCACCGGCCGCAAAGAGCCGTTCGAGCGAAGTCTGCCCATGCAAGTCAGTCAGCACGCCGCCCATCGCATAGTGCGCGGCGGGATGCACCGGTGCTTGCTGCTTCCCCAGATCGATGCCGAACAGCAGGCAGGTCTCATAAATTCGCGGGAAGCGCACGCGAATGTGGTCGCTACCCAAATGCGTCAGGTCGAGATAGACGATCCCCGGCGTCGCCCGCATCTCCATCACAATCGCCCGCGCCACCACATCGCGCGGCGCCAGGTCGCCTAGCGGGTGGTAGCGATTCATGAAGCGCTCGCCCTTCGAGTTCCGCAGAAACGCGCCTTCGCCGCGCAAGGCCTCCGATAGCAGAAAGCGCGGCGCGCCCGGCAAGCTCAACGCCGTCGGGTGAAACTGCACAAACTCGATGTCGGCAATGTCGGCCCCGGCGCGAAAGGCCGTCGCCACCCCATCGCCGGTGGCCACATCGGGGTTGGTGGTGTCGGAAAACACGCGCCCCAACCCACCGGTGGCCAGCAAGACGCCGCGCGCGTAAACGGCAATCGATTCCTGCGCCCGCGGATCGAACACCACGGCCCCGCCCACCGCCCCGCTGTTATCGACCAGCAGATCGGTCATGGCCGCAAAGCGTTTGAATTCGACGTTAGGGAAGGTGGCCGCTTTCCAGTAAAGCGTCCGCGCCAACTCACGCCCGGTGGAGTCACCCTGGGCATGCAGAATGCGGCTGCGCGAGTGCGCGCCTTCGCGAGCAAAGAGCAGTTCGGCCCCATCGCGATCAAAACCGGCACCCCACTTGATCAGTTCCTCAATGGCGGCGGGGCCTTCGGTAACCAGGGTCCGCACGGCGGCCACGTCGCACAAGCCGTCGCCGGCGGCGATGGTGTCCTGCTCGTGCAATTCGGTTTGGTCATCGGCGGCCAGCGCCGCAGCAATGCCGCCCTGCGCATACTCCGATGACGATTCCTTCAACGAATCTTTGGTGAGCACCAGCACCTTGCCATGCGGAGCCAATTCAATCGCGGCCCGCAGCCCGGCTACGCCCGCCCCCACGATCAAAAAATCACAATGCAAAGACATCGAAATTGCTATTTCCTTAGGCGTCGAGGCCTGACCATGGGGCGAATCGTCTCGCAGGTTCTGCCTCTAACACGGAGTGTACCCATGAACCAGACCCCACCTGCCACACCCAACCGGCCAGCACTATCCCGCAGGCGGCAGGAAATCGACGACCGCGATCGATGCCACGGTCTGGCCGGCGAGCACCAGAGTGACGCAGTCCTGTTCGGTGAGAAGCTGCCGATGCGTATAGTCGTCGCCGCGCGGCTCGCTAAACACTTCGAGCGTGCGAGCGTTCAGATCGAGTAACCAGTAGATTTCGAGCTGGGCGCGGGCGTAACGGATCTGGCTTCGCTAGCCGCCAGCGCCGCCAGACAAACCGCGTCCGCTAGCGAGGGCACAGGATGTGCTCGTAACACGACTCACGGCCAGAACCTGCTTCTTATGGCGGCTTTGCGCTGGGTCGCTTATTACTCGCGACCGGAGTAATGTGGTCATCCTTTGCACTTTAGCGTTACCGCCATCATCTGCGATGATGCTAAGCATGCGTCACTTCCTCTTCCTACTGGCTCCGGTTTACCTCGCCGCCGCTGGCCTCACGCCGCCAGACTTTTTACGCTTGCGGGCGGTCGGCGACGTCGCGCTCTCACCCGATGGCCGGCGCATCGCCTACACCGTAACCAATCAGGACGGCCCCCGCCGGCCCTACTCACAGCTCTTCGTGCTGACCCTGGAAGGTGCCAGCACCGTAGCCACTACCGTTCCCTTCTCCACCGGTCAGGAGAGCTCCAGCTCTCCCCTCTGGTCACCCGATGGCACGCGCATCGCCTATAGCGGTAAGTTGGGCGAGCAATCCGGCCTCATCGTCGCCAATGCCGACGGCACCGCCAAGCGCTTCATCGCCAAACTAGGCGGCACCAACGCGCCCCTACCCTCCACCGGTAAGACCTTCGATTGGTCACCCGACGGTAAACAAATCGTCTTCGTCGACGCCACCTCCGGGCCCGAAACCAAGGACATGGACGGCGACCCCATCGTCATCACCCGCTACCTCTATAAGCCCGATGCCGGCGAAGGCAATTCGCGGCTCAATGACAACAAGCGCCTGCACCTCTTTTTAGCTGACTTAGGCACGGGCCCCGGCACGGCCACCGTCACTCCCCTCACTTCCGGTAACTTCTATGAGCACTCCGTCGATTGGTCACCCAAAGGCGACGAGATCCTCTTCGCCTCCAATCGTGAACCCGATGCGGATCAATTCTTCAATTACGACTTATTCGCCCTCAAAGTCGCCGGTAAGTCCATTCGCCGTCTCACCGCCACCGAGAATATCGAGTACCGGCCCACCTGGTCGCCCGATGGCCGCACCATCGTCTATCAAGGCTGCAAACGTGGCTTGACTGACCTTGAAACCACCATGGAAGATACGCACATTTGGACGATCGCCGCCGACGGCCAAAACCGGCGTGAGTTCGTCACAATGGACAACCGCCAAGGCCCCCCTGTCTGGTCGCCGGCGGGCGATTTTGTCTATTTCACCCTACAGGAAAGGGGTAACGTTCACCTCTACCGGCAGCCCGCCTTGGGTGGCAAGCCAGAGTTAATCGTCGCGGGATTGTCGAGCGTCGGAGCCTTCTCAGTAGGACGCGGCGGTATGATTGCCTATGCCCAGTCAACCCCGCAAGACGCGCCGCAGCTTTACTTACAGACGCTTACTGGCCCCGCCCGTAAGCTGACTAACTTAAATGCTGACTTACTGCGTGGCGTGGAGCTTGCTCCGGTGGAGGCGTTTACTTACGTCAGCAATGATAATAAATGGCAGGTGGAGGCGTTTCTCACCAAGCCGCTGGGCATGACGGCCACGTCCAAACACCCGATGATCGTCGTCATTCACGGCGGTCCGCACGGGCAGCAAGGGCCGGCCTTCAACTTCAAGAACCAGGTCTATGCCGCGAAGGGCTGGGCGACTTTGATGGTGAACTTCCGCGGGTCAACGGGTTATGGCCAAGCCTTTGCCGACGGAGTCTTCGGGGACCAGAACGGCAATGAAGGGCAGGACGTCCTTTACGGCGTCAGCGCCGCCATCCGCCGTAATTTGTGGATTGACCGCGATCGCCTGGGCGTCGAAGGAGTCAGTTATGGCGGTCAGCTCAGTTCGTGGCTCATCACGCAATCGCGCATCTTCAAAAGCTCCATCCCCACTGCGGCCATCATCAACTTAGTCAGTTATAACTACACCACTTACTACAATCAATACGAGCAAATGACTTTTGGCACCTTTCCGCATCAAGGCAATCTGATGGACGTCCTCTGGGAGCGTTCGTCATTAAAGCACGTGGGCAAAGTGGCCACCCCCACCATGCTGGTGCACGGAGAAAACGACAACGACGTGCCGTTATCGGAGGCCGAGCAATTCTACGTGGCACTTAAGGATGTAGGCGTGGAGACGATCTTCGTGCGCTATCCCCGCGAAGGCCACGGTATCCGCGAGTCCAAGCACGTAGTCGACTGGACCCAGCGGTCAATCCGCTGGCACGAGTCGCATTTCCCGCGCTAGAGCGCCGCAGCCATTCGTCGTTTATTCCGCACGGCGAGTCCGCGGGCAGACGGCGTCCACTTCGGCGACGACGCCGGGAAACCAAAGTTCGGTGGGGCGAGACGACTTTCGATATCATTGAGTCTAGCTCCCCTTTGGCATGCCCGGCTTCAGGCTCTGCGAGATCGCCATTGCTCAGGGCCGTGGTTCGTTCCGGCCATTAACCAGCAAGTTGCCGTTGTATTTCGTGGCGGCACCGGCGGCACCCAGACCAGCTTCGCCCGAACTCGCCGTGACGGCCATTCGCCGCCAAAGGCGCAGCTAGGGAAGCCAGCGGGCGGCTACCGGAACAACCGCGGCGTGAACTCCGCCAGATACGCCCGCCAGATGAACCACGTATGTCGCCCTGTCGATGATTCCGGAACTTCACAGGAGCGCTAGAATGCCTATGTGACTCTTGAACGCCGCCATTTCCTGCTCGCCGCCGCCACCGCTCAACAGACCTGGGCGCAAGCCAACGACCGCTTGCGGGTCGCCATTGTGGGCGTCGGAGGCCGGGGCACGGCGCACATCAAAGAAATGCTGCCTGTGCCAAATCTCGAGATCGCCGCCCTCGTCGAAGTGGATGGCGCTCGCGCCGAAGCCGCGTCGCAAATGATCTTTCAGCAGACCGGCAAGCGGCCGATTATTGAGACTGACATGCGGCGCGTTTTCGATAACAAGTCTATTGATGCGGTGACGATTGCCACCACCAATCATTGGCACTCACTGACCGCGATCTGGGCGATGCAAGCGGGCAAAGATGTTTACGTTGAGAAACCCGTCTCCCATAATATTTTTGAAGGCATCAAGCTCGTTGAGACGGCGCGCAAGTACAATCGCATTGCCGCCGGCGGCACCCAGCGGCGTTGGTGGGGCCGCTTTCGCGCCGCCGTCCACTTGCTGCATGCCGGCACCATCGGCGACATCTACCAGGGCAACTTCACCTTCCCGGGCAATCGCGACTCCATCGGCTTCAAGCCCTTTGTGCCGCCGCCTGCCAATCTCAATTGGGACCTCTGGCTTGGCCCCGCGCCGATGCAGCCCTATCACGCGAACCTGGTCCACTACAACTGGCATTGGTTCTGGGACTTCGGCAATGGCGAATTAGGCAACAACGGCATCCATATGATCGACGTGCTGCGCTGGGGCATGAACAAGAAACTGCCGGTCGCGGTGCGCTCCACCGGCGGGCGTTTCGGTGAGAAGGATCAGGGGCAAACGCCCAACACGCAGAACGTCACCTGGACCTTTGCCGATGGCTCCAGCATTGTCGGCGGCTTGCGCGGTCTGCCCACCGGCGAGCCCATGGCCTGGGATTTTTTCGGCACCAAAGGCCACCTGCACCTGATGGCCGACGGCCGCCATCGCCTCACGCTCGGCCGCAACAAGAAGCCTGAGCCCGAGCCCGCCGAATACCCCAAAGACCTTGACCACTTCGCCAACTTCGCCGACGCCGTCCGCGCGCGCGACCGCAAGCTCTTGCACGCTGAGGTGGAGGAGACGGCGATCTCCACCGCCTTCTGCCACTTGGGAAATATCTCGTATCGAGTCGGCCGGGAACTCAAGTTCGATCCGGCGGCGATGAAGTTTGTGGGCGACAACGAGGCCGATGCCATGCTGACGCGCCAGTACCGCGCGCCGTATGTGGTGCCGGAACGGGTATAGCGCGGCCTGACCGCCAGCGAATTGAGTTCGCCAAAATGGGGGCTTTGCCGCTGCGACCCAGGTTTTAACGTGCCATGGGTTCATGGGTGCATTTTCTTTTCCCCCAATCCAGTTCGGAGGGCCTCCCGCGCCAGTATGTGACAGCCGCCGGGGGGCTGATCGAGTCCTTCTTTCCGGTTCAGAGTTAGAATCCCTCGCCGGCAATTGCTTGAGGCCCAGCGCCTGCGATAAAGTAAGCAGATCATACGGTGCTCTCTACGGGGGAGCCCGAATAGTTTTACAGGAGCCAAGGCATGAATCATTCGTTTGTTGCGTGGCCGCGTTTGCCGCGCTTGATGAAGACGTTGTTGCTCGGGGGCGGCGGGCTTGGTATGGCCAGGGCGCAAGAACGCGCCGGGGGTGAGGCCAACCTGATCTTGCCCGATCTCGACATGGCCGTTTTCTTCGGCGATACCGGCGGCCGCATGCTGCTTATGCTGGGTTGCATCGTCGGAGTTCTGGGCCTCGTCTTCGGTCTCGTCATTTACCGCCAATTGAAAAATATGGCCGTCCACAAGAGTATGCTCGAAGTCTCTGAGCTGATCTACGAAACCTGCCAGACCTATCTCCAAACGCAGGGTAAGTTCCTGATGATTCTGGAACTGTTCATTGCCGTCGTCATCGTTTTCTACTTTGGCTTTCTGCTCAAATTCGAAGCTTTCAAAGTCAGTATCATCCTGCTATTTTCGGTGGTCGGCATTCTGGGCAGTTACGGCGTGGCATGGTTCGGCATTCGCGTCAATACTTTCGCTAACTCGCGTTGCGCTTTTGCCGCGCTGACGGGCAAGGCCTTCCCTTGTTACGCCATTCCGCTCAAAGCCGGCATGAGCATCGGCATGATGCTGATCTCGGTGGAGCTACTGCTGATGCTCTTTATCCTGCTGGCCGTGCCGGGCGACTACGCCGGGCCCTGTTTCATTGGCTTTGCCATCGGCGAAAGCCTCGGCGCTGCGGCGCTACGCGTGGCCGGCGGCATCTTTACCAAGATTGCCGACATCGGTGCCGACCTCATGAAAATCGTCTTTAAGATCAAGGAAGACGATGCTCGCAACCCCGGGGTGATCGCCGATTGCGTCGGGGACAACGCCGGCGACTCCGTGGGACCCTCCGCCGACGGCTTCGAGACTTACGGCGTCACCGGCGTCGCGCTCATCAGCTTTATTCTCCTCGCCGTCCGCGAACCCATGGTGCAAGTGCAGTTACTCGTTTGGATCTTTATGATGCGCGTCATGATGGTGGTCGCTTCCGCCGCAAGTTATTTTATTAATGAAGCCATCGCCAAGGCTAAATACGCGAACGTGGCCAAGATGAATTTCGAGCATCCACTTACTTCGCTCGTCTTCCTCACCTCGGGCGTCTCGGTCGCGCTCACTTATGTTCTCTCCTATTTGATGATTCCGAATATTGGCCAGGATCCCACGTTGTGGTGGAAGCTTTCAAGCGTCATCACGTGCGGCACGCTCGCCGGGGCCATCATCCCGGAAATGGTGAAAGCGTTTACCTCGGTGCATTCGAGGCACGTGCGCGAAGTGGTGACGTCGTCTCGCGAAGGCGGCGCGTCGCTGAACATTCTCTCGGGCCTGGTGGCCGGCAACTTCTCCGCTTTCTGGCTGGGTATGGCCATGCTGCTGCTGATGAGCGTCGCCTACGGCATTTCCACGCTGGGGTTCGGCGGCCTGATGATCGCGCCCGCCATCTTCGCCTTCGGCCTGGTGGCTTTCGGATTTTTGGGTATGGGCCCGGTGACGATCGCCGTCGATAGCTACGGCCCCGTCACGGACAACGCGCAATCCGTCTACGAGCTTTCCACCATCGAACAAATCAAGGGCATTGCCGCTGAAATCAAGAAAGACTTTGGCTTCGAACCGCATTTCGAACGCGCCAAAGAAAACCTCGAAGAAAACGATGGCGCGGGCAATACTTTCAAAGCCACCGCCAAGCCGGTGCTGATCGGCACGGCCGTCGTCGGTGCCACCACGATGATCTTCTCGATCGTCGTCAGTCTCACCCATGGTCTCACTCAGAACATCGAGAAGCTCTCGATTCTGCATCCGCCCTTCCTGCTCGGCCTACTCGCCGGCGGCGCGGTGATCTACTGGTTCACCGGGGCTTCGATGCAGGCTGTCACCACCGGCGCCTACCGGGCGGTGGAGTTTATTAAAGCCAACATCAAGCTCGAAGACACCAATAAAGCGTCCGTGGAGGACTCGAAGAAAGTGGTCGCCATCTGCACCCAATATGCGCAGAAAGGCATGTTCAACATCTTCCTGACTGTCTTTTTCGCGACCCTCGCCTTCGCTTTTGTCGAACCCTTCTTCTTCATCGGCTACCTGATTTCCATCGCCCTCTTCGGCCTCTACCAAGCCATCTTCATGGCTAACGCGGGCGGCGCATGGGACAACGCGAAGAAGATTGTCGAGACCGAGCTGAAGATGAAAGGCACCCCCTTGCATGACGCCACTGTGGTCGGCGATACTGTGGGCGATCCGTTTAAGGATACGTCGTCAGTGGCATTGAACCCGATCATCAAGTTCACCACGCTGTTCGGTTTGCTCGCCGTGGAACTGGCCGTGTCCCTCACCCGCGATCAGGGTGCCGGCCTGACGAATGCGCTATCGGCGGCGTTCCTGGCCGTGGCGCTTTTCTTCGTCTACCGCAGCTTCTACGGCATGCGGATTGAAAAATAACCGGCGTCAGTCAGGAGTTGGACGAACGAATTCTCCTGGTGATGACCAAGTCGCGCGCCAAACACAGTCGCATCGCGCCCGATGTTTCCGTCGTCCTCAAGCCTCGGGTCGTTGCCGAAGATCGCGACCTTGAGGCGCGCCTGACATTGCGGTAGAAGGCAGACGGCAGTGGTCATCTATCCCGATTCGCCAGAGATCGAAGTCGGGGTGCCGCCAGGGGTTCTCGATACGACTCTCGCCGCCGCCCACACCCTCCACCTTCCGCTTTTGCCAGGATTCGCGGCTCCCTTAGCCGGGCTCTTCGCCGGAGTGAAGAAGTCGCTGTGCCTACCAGCCGCGAACGATAGTGAGCGGGTCTTGCGACAAACCGGAAGATAAAAATCAACCGGTCGCAGCACGTACTCCGACCGCGTGATTTCTAACTTTCGCGGCTTGTCGCCGGGTCCTCCGGCGCTACTAACTAGAAATCCACCCGCAGCGCGAATTGTAAGATGCGCGCGCCGGACTGGTTCGACGCGCCCGTTGGCGTGGCGGAGATGACTCCGAAGGTCTGCGGCGTTTGCAGGTTTACTGACGGCGCAATGAAGTTCACCGTGTTGAACAAATTGTAAGCTTCGGAGCGGAAAGTAACGGCGCTTCTTTCGGTGATGCGGAAACGCTTCACGATCGATAGATCCGTATTGAAGAACCCTGGCCCACGGAAAGTATTGCGGCCGGAGTTGCCGATGGAACCGGGCGCGGGCACGGAGAACAGCGCCAGTTGCGCGGGGGTGAAGAAACGCACGCCGCCGCCGAATCGTTCCAGTTTGCCGATGCTGCGATCGGTGCCCTGATAATCGGCGAGCGCGCCCAAGTTACTGGCCAACGGACCGAAGTCAGTGGTATTCGGCCCCGTCAAGACCCCGGATGAAATACTCAACGGCTGTCCCGAGGTAATAATGCCAAGTGAACCCTCGCCTCCGTCGTTTGGATGCGCACCGAGCTACTCTCCACCATAATCGTGTCGGTCACCGTGCCCAGTTCCAGCTTGACGTCCTGGCGCAAAATCGCACCGGTATTCACTTCAATGCTGTTCACCGTGGTCTTGCGAAAACCCACCGCCTCGGCGGAAAGCGTATAAAAGCCCGGCTGCAGCGTCGGGAAGAAGTAGAATCCTTCAGGATTTGCTTCGCCCTCAAAGTGGACCTGCGTCCGGGTGTTGACGATGGAAAGTTTGGCACCGGGAACCACGGCACCGGAATTATCCAGAACGGTCCCCTCAATGCGGGCGTTCTGGATTTGAGCAATGAGCAGCGGCGAGACAAGGCAGCTGGCCAAAGATACGAGTAAGTATCGCTTCACAAGGCCTCCCAACACTAGAACGCCAGTAGGATAGCTCATTGGCGGCTGGCCACGCAATCGTCAGAATTGTCCAACGCGGGATGAAACTGAATCAGAGTCTGACCGGAAACGTCGTCAGGAACTGACGGCGTCTTCTAAGACTTGGCCAGCATACATGCATGCGGAACTGGGGGTCAAAGCGCCGTCGCGTATTGAGCCAACAGTTTCCGGCTTTGCGCCATTGAAAAAGCGGGAGTCACCCCCTCACCATCCAAGATTTTTTCGTCTCGCCGGCAGGCGCATAATGAAAGCGATGCGACTTCTGATTGCCGTTCTTTCACTCACCAGCCTTTTCGCGCAGACGCCGCCCACGCCCCGGCGCGCGCCCAGTTTCGCTTTGCCCGACTATTCGGGCCAGTTTCACGATCTGCTCGATTATCGCGGCCGCGTGGTGATTCTCGAAATCATGAAAACGGCGTGTCCGCACTGCAAGGCATTCACCGTCGTTTTGGATCAACTGAAGGCCAAGTACGCGGGCAAGGTGGATGTGATCTCGGTGGTGAATCCTCCCGAGACGCCGCAAACGATGCAGGCTTACCTGGCCGACACGAAGTCCGGTTCGCTGATGCTCTACGATCAGGGGCAAGTGGCCTATTCTTATGTCCGTTCCGGAAGGATCGATCTGCCGCGCGTCTTTTTGATCGACGCCCAAGGCATGATCCGGGGGGACTTTTCCTACGGCGATGCCACCAAGCCGTTTTTCGAGAAAGGCGGCATCTTGACTGAGGTGGAAAAGCTGATCGCCAGGAAGTGACGGTACCAGCCACAATCTGCTGGATGGCCGGCCTGCTGTGGCTGGGGCCTGTATTCGCGTCCGAAGACCTTCCCCATGCCGAACTCCACAGCGCCGTCCGCGCCGGTGACCAGGAACGGGTTCGCGCATTGCTGGCCGCCGGGGCCCCCATCAACGCGCGCGATTCGCTGGGGGGCACCGCTTTGCACGATGCGGCCTGGGCCGGCGACCTCGAAATGGTGGACCTCCTGTTGGACGCCCACGCCAACCCCAACGCCGCCCACAGCGAGGGCGGTTCCTCGCCCCTGCACTACGCCATTCTGACGAATCACCTGGCCGTCGCCCGCCGTCTGCTGGAACGCGGTGCCGATCCCAAACAACGGTACCGTTCGGGCTCCACCGCGTTACATCTGGCTGCCAGCCGCGGCCACCTCGAAATCGCTCTGCTGCTGCTCGATGGCGGCGTGCCGGTCAATGTGGCCGACACGAGTGGCTCCACGCCGCTCGATGAAGCGGCTTGGCGCGGCCACGCCGCCGTCGTCCGTTTGCTACTCAAACGCGGTGCCAATCCGCGAGTGAAAAACGCCGAATCAGGTGCCACGCCCTTACACGAGGCCAGCGTGAAGGGTCACGCCGGCATCGCCACCTTGTTGCTCGATGCTGGTGCAGATCTGCAAGCCAAGGATCTCTCCGGCTCTACGCCGCTCGACGAAGCCATCCGCCATCGACACACCCGCGTGGTGGATTTGCTAATTCAGCGCGGTGCCAAAATCACGGGCTCCGGCGGCCACGATGGCCTCAAGCAACTGGAGCAAGCGGTGTTGCGGGGGCAAGCCGAAATCGTCACCATGCTGCTGGACCGCGGTGCCAGTGCCGATGCGCGCACCACTGCGGGCTCCACGCTGCTGCACGACGCGGCATTGAAAGGCCATCGCGACATCGCCATTCTTTTGCTGGACCATGGCGCACGGTTGACCGGGCGTAACTCATCCGGCGCGAACCCTTTGCATGATGCGGCGCTGGCCGGGCAAGTGAGCACGGCGGCCTTGTTGATGGATCGCGGCGCGCCGCCGGACGGGCCGGATCTGGAGTCCGGCGCGACGCCGCTGCATTTGGCGGCCAGTTGGGGCCGTCTGGCCGTAGTCGAATTGCTACTGGAGCGCGGTGCCGATCGCCGCCGCAAGAACCGCGCGGGGCAAACGCCGCTCGATCTGGCGATTGCCGCCAACCAAAGCGAAGTCATGGCGCGCCTCCGGCAGTAGATCCCCGTCTTCCTGTGTACCAGCCCCCCCATTTGCCGGGGCATAGGGGTAGCATTACTTACTCACAATCCCCCAAAAGGTGTGTCCCCAGCCTAAAGACTTGACCTTAGTGAACCGATCTCAATCTAAGTGCGAGGTTCCAACCTACTTGCGATGCGGTCTACGTCTCCGGTGCTGGCTGACGCCGCCCACGTGCTTACCGATCAGCTACTCAGCCAAATGGAGAAGCTGGCGCGGGCGCTGGCTGGGAAACTCGAGTCGATTGAACAGCAGTATCTGGATCGTCTCGAACGCGCAAACCACGATGCGAAACAACAGCGGGCACTGGCTTTTATCACGCTCGGCGCGGCCTTGCAATTCGTCCAGACGGCGGGCGAACGGCCGCTTTTCGCCTTCCTCGAACAAGTGGAATATAACGGTCGCCGTTTAGCGAAGCTGAACCTGCATCCCAGCCTGGTGATGAAGGCGCTCGCGGAATACGATCATCTTCTGGAAGAGGCTCTCGGCTCATCGGCGGCGCGTTATGTTTGGGCGCGCGAGCAGATTCATTTCTGCGTCGTGCTGACCTTGAACAACTCCTATTTTCATGTGCGGGAAGCCGAAACCGCCGCTCATAGCGAGCTTTTCCATATTGAGATTGAATCCCATAGCCTCAAGGACCTGTTGGGCGGGTCGATGGCGGTGCTCGCCAATTACTGCCGCGCGGACATCGCTGAGGTGTACCTTTTCGATGAAGCGAATGAACGCTGGTTGCCCCAAACGGAAGGCATGCCGGCGGTGGCCGTAGCCGGCGGGGCAGCGGCGAAAAATCGTAAGTTACTCGGCCAGCCCTTCTGCGTGGTCTCCGCGCCCCGCCTGAACGGAATCGCTGGCCGGGCCAGCGCGGGCGTGCTCGATGCAGCGTGGCACGGGCGCTATGAAACGTGCTGGTCGATGCCGTTGGTGAACGGCCGGCACTTGGTGGGCGTGATGCAGTTTGGCTTTGAAAAGCCTTATGAATGGCTGCCACGAGAGCAGGACTTGCTGGCCTTGGTGGCCGAACGCTGTTTGCTGGGTGCCGAGAAAGTGAAGCTGATGCAGGATCTGGCGCAAAGCGAGGAGCAAGTGAGGCAGCTGGCTTCGCGCATGTTGCAGGTAGAAGAAGTGGAGCGCCGCCGCATTAGCCGTGAACTGCATGACGAAACCGGCCAATCGATGTTGTGCATCCGGCTGCAACTGGAAATGGCCGAGAAGGTGCTTGAAAATGCCAGGACACCGGCCGAAGTGGCCACGGGCACGCGCAAGATCAAGGAAGTCCGCGAGATGACCGAGAGCACGATTCTCGAAATCCGCCGTTTGATTGCGGCCTTGAGTCCAGCGGTGCTGGAACAACTGGGGCTTGCCCCCGGCCTGCGCCAATTGGCCAGCCGCTTCCAACGGGCGCACGGCGCACAGATCTATCTGCGGACGGGCCGCTTGGGTCCGGTGCCGAAGCAGACCGAGAGTATCGTCTACCGGTTGGTGCAAGAGTGCATTAATAACATCGGCAAACATTCGAGTGCCGAAAACGTAAACATTTCTGTCCAGTCTGCCGATCAAATACTACAGCTAAGCGTGGAAGATGACGGCGTTGGTTTCTGTGTGGAGGAGGCGTTCAACAAACGCGACTCCTATGGGTTAGCAGGTCTCCGCGAGCGCGTGGCCTTGCTGGGTGGGGAGTGTATTGTGGAGAGCCGTCCACGCCAAGCCGCCAAAACGGGGCCGAACGTCAAAGCTCAAAAAAGGCGGGCGCTCGATCCCCACGACTTGTGGAACTCGAGCGTGAGCGGTACGCGGATCCGCATCGAGATTCCCATTCCGATGGAGTCTCCCCGGTCCGGTGGCGTGCCCGAATCCGCGTTGGCCAGCGCCTTGGCTAATGGCACGGCGATGGCTTGGCAGGCCAGTTAATCAGGGCTAGTGCAAGTGACCAGTTTGATACAGCGGCGACTTAGGGCGATTTAGAAAGAGAGATAAGAACAAGATGGCCAAAATTCGAATTCTATTAGCGGATGATCATACCCTGTTCCGTCAAGGTATCAAGACTCTCATCAACACCGAAGCGGACATGGAGATCGTTGCCGAGGCCGCCAATGGTGGCGATTCTGTCGACAAGGCCGCCGAATCCCGCCCCGATCTCGTCCTGATGGACATCGGCATGCCCGGACTTTCGAGCTTTGAAGCGACCCGGCAAATCAAGAAAAACCGGCCTGAAACCAAGGTCCTGTTGCTCACCATGTACGATGACGAAGACTATCTCGTCGAAGGCATGGAGGTGGGTGCCAGCGGCTACGTCTTGAAAGACAGCCCGTCCCAACAGTTGATCGCCGCCATCCGCGACATTTGCCGCGGCGGTAGCTACCTCAGCCCCCGTATGCTCTCGCAACTGGTCGACGATTTCCGTACGCGCATCAAGAGCGCCAATCGCCTGCCCCGCTTCGCCACCCTCACCACGCGCGAACGCGAAGTCCTCAAGCTTCTCGCCGAGGGCAACTCGGTAAAAGAGATCGCCTGCGACTTGAACCTCAGCGTTAAAACCGTCGAAGCCCACAAGTTTAACCTGATGCGCAAACTCGACATCCACAACAAAGCCCAACTCGTCCAGTACGCCATCCAGAAGAAGATCATCAAGATTCCCAACCTCATCTAGGTGGCCGGCGAAAACAGCCTGGGCCTGGGCAGGATACAATCAAGTCCGAATGACTCGCCGAAACTTGCTTGCTTCCGCCTTGGCCGCGCCGGCCTTCTCCCCCTTGGCCGTTTTATCCGCCGCCCCTCGCTTGCCCATCAAGAAGGCCGTCCTGCTCTCCATGCTGCCCACGGAGCTCAGTTTCAACGACCGCTTCCAGTTGGCCGCTGATTGTGGCTTCGAGCAAGTGGAGGCCTTTACCGTCTCCGACCTCCGCACGGCCGAAGAGATCAAGAAAGCTTCTGACCTGGCCAAGGTCCCAATCCATTCCGTCATGAACTCCGACCATTGGAAGTTCCCGCTCTCCTCGGGGGACCCCGAAGTGGTCGCCAAGTGCCGCGCCGGCATGGAAACCAGCATTCGCAACGCGAAGCTGTGGGGTGCCCAAACCGTGCTGCTGGTGCCCGCCGTTGTCGACGCGAAGACCAGCTACGCCGACGCCTGGAAACGCTCTCAGGCGGAGATCCGCAAGTTGATTCCTCTCGCCCAGGAATCAAAGGTGATCATCGCCGTGGAGGAGGTCTGGAACAAGTTCCTCACCAGCCCCCTCGAGTTCGCCCACTACATCGACGAGTTCAAGAGTCCCTGGGTGCGAGCCTATTTCGACGTCGGCAATGTCGTCCTGTTCGGCTTTCCGCAGGACTGGATCCGCACCCTCGGCCCCCGCATCGTCAAAGTTCATCTGAAAGACTTCCGCTTCAAGCCGACCCCCACTTCCGGCGGCAAGAGCGTGGCGGACTTCTGCCCCTTGGGCGAAGGCCAGATCGATTGGCCCGAAGTCTACCGTGCCTTTGCCGACATTGGCTACCAGGGCACGGCCACCGTCGAACTATCGAAGGGCGGCAAAGCGCATCTCACCGAGATCAGCCGCCGCGTCGACATGATCTTTACGGGCGCGCCGCTCGCCTAGAAGGCCGCCCCGTTCAATGACCGTTACTACCTCTGCGGCCGAACTGCTCGCCATTGAAGAACATTACGGCGCGCATAACTACCATCCGCTCCCCATCGTGGTCGAACGGGCTCAAGGCGTTTGGGTCTACGACACAGAGGGCAAGCGCTACCTGGACTGTTTGAGCGCCTATTCGGCTCTCAACCAAGGTCACGCCCATCCGGCGATTCTCGCCGCCTTTATTCAGCAGGCGCAACGGGTCACCCTCACCTCGCGTGCCTTCCACAACGACCAGTTACCTTTGTTCTGCCGCGAACTGGCCGAGCTCACCGGCCTTGATGTCGTCTTGCCCATGAACTCCGGTGCTGAAGCCGTCGAAACGGCCATCAAGGCGGCGCGCCGTTGGGGATACCGGATCAAGCAGATTCCACCCGGCCAAGCCGAGGTCATCGTGTGCGACGGCAACTTCCATGGCCGCACGACGACTATTGTGGGCTTCTCCTCGGAAGCGGGCTACCGGCAGGATTTTGGGCCGTTCACGCCCGGCTTCGTCAGCGTCCCTTACGGCGATGGGGAGGCCTTGCGGGCCGCCATCAACCCGCGCACCTGCGCCTTTCTGGTGGAGCCCATCCAGTGCGAGGCGGGCATCGTGATGCCGCCACCGGGCTACCTCGCCGCAGCCGCAGCCCTTTGCCGCGAGCAGAACGTCCTGTTTCTAGCCGACGAAATTCAAACTGGTCTGGGCCGCACCGGAGCTTGGTTCGCCTGCGGCGATGCCGGCGTCGAACCGGACATCTACATTCTCGGCAAGGCTCTTTCCGGCGGCTTCTATCCGGTCTCCGCCGTCATCGGAAAACGCGAGGTGATGGAGCTGTTTACGACCGGCAGCCATGGCAGCACCTACGGCGGCAATCCGTTGGGCTGTGCCGTGGCGAGGGCGGCACTGCGCGTGCTGCGCGAAGAGAATCTTGTCGATAAGGCCGCCGCACTCGGGGCAAAGTTACTGGCCGCTTTGAAGCCACTTGAAGGCGGCTTGGTGCGCGCAGTGCGCGGCCGGGGATTGCTGGTGGGCCTGGAACTCACTCAGTCCGCTCGCCCTTACTGCGAGCGCCTGATGGAGCTGGGCGTGCTCTGCAAAGAGACGCATGATTTCGTCATCCGCTTAGCGCCGCCGCTCGTGATTACCGAAGATGAATTGGACTGGATGGTGGAGCGGGTCCGGACTGCATTATCGGGGGAGTAGTAACTTGACCGTGCGCTTTTATTTCAACAATACGTGTGTGGCTGAACCGCAGTCCGCCGCCGTCGGGCGAAGCACAATAGTGCTCCCGCGCTCAGCATCATCGCGTAAGTGGATGGCTCCGGGACGTCGGCCGTTAACAAACGCTGCGAGGCGCTGTTCCCGCTTTGATTCTGAAAGAGCAGCGTATAGCCATCCTGTAAGCTCTGCCCCGCGCTGCCACCGAGATAGGCGTTCGCCCACAAGAGCACCATCGAGTCAGTCGGTGTCGACTGGCTTTGCTGGATCCGGCCCGCGCTAAAGCCGTCGCCTCCGTCATGTATGATGTCCCAAGCCGCTAACTGTAGACCTGCCGATTGTTGACGTTTCGTGAGCCCATTGGACTGAGAATTAATGGTCGGCAAGATATTCCGCAGCATCCACGCCACCCGCGTTCCGTTGCCGATGGCGTTCGGCCCGAGCACGTTGACGTTGTAAGTATTATTGGAAATCACCACAAAGAAATCGACGCACAACGCATCGAGGGATTGTCCATCCACCAATAAATTGGCGATGCCCGCCGTCACGTTGACGTCGATGGTCTGGTCGGTAGGAGAGGGAGTCCCGCTCGGGAGCAATTGGTCGCCGGTGAGATACGCGGCATTGAACCAGAAGTCGAACGAGCGATTCGGGTCGCCGCCCGAGTAAGTAAGTAGGGCGGCGTTCGCCCCCGCCAACATCAGGGAAGTCAAAAGAGCGAAGCGGATTGCCATTTTCGGAAGCATGAGTGTGTATCGGCACTACAATCGCAACGCAAAACTAGTGGATTGCCCCGAACTGGGCCACGAAAGACCTTAGCACCATAAGAGCAAAAGGAGTAGGCCGCTTGATATGCTGAGAAGCTATGGCAGCTAGCCCCGCGCACATATTCAGTATCATGACCGCCTTCCAGCAGACGGCGGCGCTGAAAGCCGCCATCGAACTGGGCCTCTTTACGGCAGTTGCCGACGGGCACCGGACGATTGGCGAATTGGCCGCCAAATGCAACGCCTCCGAGCGCGGCATATTCAATTTAATCACCCATTCTTCCCCAACCCGAACATGACCGTTACCGCCGCCCCGAGTGTGAAGGACACCGGCTTCGGCCAAATCAGTGCTTCGACGCAGAGTAACTACGCGCGCCGCTTACAGATGAGCCTACGCTTCGTGTTTTAGTCACTTAGTACCGCGACCGCTTGATTTGTAACTTTCTCGGCTTATCACAGGATCCCTTCCCTGACTTGGCCTGGAAAATGCCCGTTCAACAGAACCCTGACCGTTAGGGAGGGGATGATCCTCAACCACTAGATTTGTTTGATCGAATACCGCAGCACTCCATTGCGAACCGGGCCGGTGCGTTCGGCGATCAGAGCGCCCTGCTTCACACTAGCCAGTTCCATCCACCGGCGCAGCGCACCCACCTCAGCCGGAGTGGGGACCGCGACGATGCCCACCGGCATTACCGGGGCTGTTTCACTCTGGACGACGAGCGGAATCTCGAAGCCATTGGAGTCGCGCCAGTACCGCAGGCCGGTGGCCTCACCCGCATGCTGAGCATTGCGATAAATCTCGGAGACCACTTGGCTCTCAAAACCGCCGCCTTCCAGAAAATGTAACTTAGGGCTCCGCACCAACCGCCGGCCAAAGTCGAGGCGGGCGGGCGGCAGTCGCAGTGTCAAGAAACAGGCCTCGAGCACCGCGAGCCAGCGCCCCACGGTTCGATGAGCGACGCCACACTCATCGGCGATGGCCTGCTGATCCAGGATTTGTCCACTGCAAGAGCGGGCCACTCGAAGGAAGTCTTCAAAACGGTCCAGGTCGTGAACATTGACTAAATCCCGGACATCGCGCTCGAGAAACTTGCGCTCACCGGAATCGGTTGCCGTGGCGGCCGGCCCGGTGGAAACCACCGCCGGCACGAACCGGCCCAACATTTCAAGAGCCAGCGGTGGCCGTTGCTCTCGTTCGGCCAGCGTCGGCGGATACAGCTCAAAGCTGGTGACTGGTAAGTGGAGACGCCGCGAACTGGCCAGCAACACCGGACCCTGATCGCCGGAAGCCGCGAGATAAGCCACTAATTCCGGTGCGCGGTGCAGATCGTCGATGATCGCCGCGCCGCGGAGGCGCGCCAGGAAGCTGGCCGGATCCTGGCGGGCTACGGAGCGTGGCGCGGCATCGTCAAGCGACACGTAGCGATGGCCGGGGAACTCGCGCCGCAGCAGCGTGGTCTTGCCCGCCGACCGCGGACCCTGCACCAGCACGGGTTCACCCCGTCGAACTGCCCGGTGTAGTGGCAGGGTGATCGTTCTCAGTAGCATGCAATATGATTATGATAAACGCATTTTGCATACTAGATAATGCCCCTTCTCTATATTTCACCGTGCTTTTCGTTGACCCGCCGCCCCGCGCTCCCCTAACCTCAAGAGAATCTATGTCTATGAAAATCATCCCCGCCAAGGGCAAACTCGGCATCTTGACCCCCGGCCTCGGTGCCGTCTCTACCACCTTCATGGCCGGCGTGGAGGCGGTGAAGAAGGGGCTGGGTGAACCGATCGGTTCGCTGACGCAACTGGGTACCGTCCGGCTCGGCAAGCGCACCGACAACCGTGTGCCGAAGATTAAGGAATTCGTGCCGCTGGCCGGGCTCAACCAACTGGTCTTCGGCGGCTGGGATATTTTTGAAGACAACGCTTACGAAGCGGCGGTGAACGCCAGGGTGCTGGAGCCTGAGTTACTGCGCAAGGTGAAGCCTGCTTTGCAGAAGGTGAAGCCGATGAAGGCGGTCTTCGATCGGAACTACGTCAAGCGGATCGACGGCCCGAACGTGAAGACCAAAGGGTCACTGCGCGACAAGGCCGAAGCGCTCATGGACGATATGAAGACGTTCAAGGAGTCCAATGGCGTTGACCGTCTGGTGATGATCTGGTGCGGCTCCACCGAAGTTTTTCAACGGCCGGTTAAGGTTCATCAGACGCTGGCCACGTTTGAGCAAGGGCTCGCCAAGAACGATCCGGACATCGCGCCCAGCCAGGTTTACGCCTACGCCGCCCTGATGTCGGGGGTGCCTTTCGCCAATGGCGCACCGAATCTCACCCACGACATTCCGGCGCTGCTCGCGCTGGCCCGCGATCGCCATCTTCCGGTGTGCGGCAAGGACTTTAAGACCGGGCAGACTTACATGAAGACTCTGCTGGCACCGGGCCTGAAGGCGCGCATGCTCGGCTGCAACGGATGGTTCTCGACAAACATTCTCGGCAACCGCGACGGCGAGGTGCTGGAGGATCCTGGTTCCTTCAAGTCGAAAGAGGAAACCAAGCTCAGCGTGCTGGATCAAATCCTTCAGCCCGGCCTCTATCCGGAGCTCTACAAGGACCTCTTCCATTCGGTAAAGATCAACTACTATCCGCCCAGGGGCGACCAGAAGGAAGGCTGGGACAATATCGACATCTTTGGCTGGCTCGGCTATCCGATGCAGATCAAGATCGATTTTCTTTGCCGCGATTCCATCCTGGCGGCACCGCTCGTGCTGGACCTGGTCTTGTTTCTTGACCTCGCTCAGCGCGCCGGCATGAAGGGCGTCCAGGAGTGGCTGAGTTTCTACTTTAAGGCTCCCATGACCGCGCCGGGGCTTTACCCGGAACACGATGTCTTCATCCAGCTCATGAAACTCAAGAACACCTTGCGGTGGATGCGCGGCGAAGATTTGATCACGCATCTGGGGCAGGAATATTACGACTAGGTTTGGCTTGTGCCGAGTCTGAGTGATTCTATGGCGATTTCTCCTTTGGGTCGGGAGGGTGTGATTACCGCCAAACATTCCCGTAGCATCGCTCCGGGCTCTATCTTGGCACGTTGGGCGCCAAGAGTGACTTCTCTGTTTGCGGAGGAATCGTGGCAAGTCGTTGATTTAATTGGTCAATTACGATCTGATTCATTGCTGCGAACGCCTGCGGGCGCGATGCGCGGAGTGGGTAAAAATCTCGTAACTAATAGATATATATAGACTTACCTAATCGAACTAGAGATTCGCTAACGCAAACTCTGCAATAAGTCCATTGGAATCAAACGATTACAACTGTGTCGGACACCGGCCTTGTGTGTGTATTGATATCAATCGCGCGATCGGGTTGTCGCCAGCGAGTACAACGCTAAGGGTTATGTGATGACCGACGCTTTGCGCGATAACCGCACCGACTCCGCCCTGATCCGGGTAATTGTCCCCGTTATCGAAAACAACATCGACCGGGCCATGGCCACCGCCGCTGATTTTGTCAAGGTCACCTTCACGCCCATCCGTCAGCAGATGCCGGTCTCACAGGCTGCGGAAAGGGACCTGGAGACCGGTCCTACCTCCAGCCGTGGCCTAACCTCAAATTTCCAGCTGCGCTACGGGAGATATAGCGCCAGGAAAATGCCCGGCACTGCGCTGGGATAAACCGGCATACGGTAGGGGATGAAAGAGCCCTCCAGGCTTAACGGCAGCCCTGATGGAGTTGCCAACGATGGACTACCCCAGCACAATCGGCGTCAGTGCCGGCATCGCGTCAATGACATAGTCCGGCCCCGCTGCCCGCATCGTCTCCGGACTCAGCCCGAACGTCACCCCGCAAGCATGCACGCCCGCATTGCGCGCCGTCTCGATATCCACGCCGCTATCGCCCACCATCAACGTCAACGCCTGCGGCAAGCGGGTCGACTCCAGTAAGCGCTCAATCCCGATTGGGTGCGGCTTCTTCTGCTCAAAGCTATTGCCGCCAAATACCTCGAAGAAGTGCGTCTGTAACCCCAACCCCTCCACAATTCGCTGGCTGATCCGCACCGGCTTGTTCGTCAGAATGGCCAAGCGCCGGTCCGCTGCATTCAGTTCATCCAGCATCTCCCGGGTGCCCGGATAAAGCCTGGTCTCATCCAAACAATGCTGATGGTAGTAGCGGATGAAGTAGTCAAGCGCGCGCGCCACATCCTGCTCCGAAGCCTCCGGCCCCAACGCCCGCCGCATCAGCACCGGCGCGCCGTGCCCCACAAAGGACGCGACCACGGCGGGTGTCAACGCTTCCATCCCCATAAAGCGCCGCGTCGCGTTCACCGACGACGCCAAGTCCGCTTCCGAATCAATCAGCGTCCCGTCCAAATCGAAAATCACCAGTGAATAAGCCAAATCTTACATTCCCGGCCCGCTAAACTTGCAGAGCTTTCCCTCGTGGCAATGACACTTTACGCTTCTCCGGGTCAGGACTCTCCCGGTAGTAAACGGCCGTGTGCCCCACCATCGACACCAGCATCGCCCCCGTCTTCTCCACGATCTCAGCCGAAAGCTGCTTGCGCTCCTCCTGCAGGTTCGTGAAGCGCAGTTTCATCACCTCGTGGTTCAGCAGCGCGAGCTCAAAACTCTTGAAGAAGTTGGGCGTCAACCCTTGCTTGCCCAACTGCATGGTAGGCGGCATATTGTGCGCGATTCCTCTAAGGAATTTGCGCTGAGGATTAGTGAGAGGGCCGGGCATAATCATCCATATGGTCGCACGCGCGATACAGTAATGGGTTACGTATGGCTAAACTTCGTGATCAACTTCGTGGCGTGTTCGGGTTTCCCATCACGCCGTTTCGTCCGTCTGACCTGTCGGTGGATTATGCCGCGCTCGAAAAGAACGTCGCCCTGATGAGCGAGCATCCCTTCTGCGCCATGGTGGCCGCCGGCGGCACCGGTGAGCTCTATTCGCTTTCGATTGACGAAGCGGTGGAAGTAGTGCGCATCGCCAAAGCCACCACCAAAATGCCCGTGGTCGGCGGGGTGGGCATCAATGCGTCGATCGCTTGTGCCATGGCGCGCGGCATGGAAAAGGCGGGTGCCGATGCCCTGCTGGTGCTGCCCCCGGCCTACATCAACGCTCCGGTGAACGGGCTGATTGATTACTACGCCGAGATTGGCCGCGCCACCGGATTGCCCCTCAGCATTTACTCGCGCGATTGGGCCGTTTTCTCACCCGACATGGTGGCGCGGCTGGCGGAGCGCGTGCCCACGCTGGAAATTTGGAAGGACGGGCAGGGGAACGCGCGCACCTACCAGCGCATCATGGCCAAGCTCGGCGATCGCCTCGCCTGGGTGGGCGGCTTAGGCGACGATTGCCTGCCCACTTATCTCGCTTGCGGCGTGCAGGCTTTCACCTCCAGCATCTCGAACACCTCGCCCAAACTGGCCCTGGAGTTGGCTGAACTCGGTGGCCTCACCACCGGCAAACCAGCCGATTTCGCCAAGATCACGCCCTTAATGAATCGCTTTGTCCACCCCATTTACGCGGTCCGCGAGCATGTGAAAGGCTACGAAGTCTCCGTCATGAAGTACGCCATGGACCTCACCGGCGGCGGCATCACCGGCGGCCCGGTACGGCCTCCGCTCGAAAACGTCCGGCCCGAGCATCGCGCGGCAGTCGAGGCCATCGTGGCGGACTATAAGTCAGCTGGATACTAGCAAATCGTGGTTCGTCAGCCTAGCGAACCCCTCGGCGTCAGGCTGGACCCGCTCTCTATCGTTCGCGGCTGGTTGGTGACCACGAACTGGAACCGGCGATCGCCAGAAACCGTCGCATGATAAGAGACGGACCTCTCCTGGCCGTTCTACGCATGCCTCGTGAACATCTGCTGGACCTTTTCGAAAGCTGGGCCGGTGAAGACCGGCCGCTGTTTGCCTATGACGACGGCTACCGGACGATTGCACTCTCCACCGCCCAGACTGCCGGTGCCGCGCGTTCCTTCGCGGCGCTGCTGGAGGCGGCAAAGATCGGCGCGGGCGACAACGTCATCCTCTGGGGCGAGAATCGTCCGGGTTGGGTGGTCGCGCTTTGGGGCTGTCTGTTGCGCGGCGCAGTGGCCGTGCCGATTGATTCCCGCAGCACCGTGAGCTTTGTCGAAAAGGTGAGGCAGATTACCGGCGCTACGGGCATCGTCGTGGGCGATGAAGTGTCGTGGGTTGGCTCATCCTGGCGCATGGCCGAGTTGGAGTCGGGCTCCGCTTCATCCAGCCACACGATCGCCAAAAGCAAGGACGCGCTGGCCGAGATCTTGTTCACCTCCGGTGCCACCGCCGAGCCGAAAGGCGTCCGCATTACGCATCGCAATCTGCTGGCGAACCTGAATCCGGTGGAGCGGGAGATCCTTCGTTACCGGGCCAAGCCCATCGTCCGCTGGTTCGCCGGGCCGCTCTTCTTCCCGATTCGTTTTCTGAACCTGCTGCCGCTCAGTCACCTTTTTGGCCAGACGATGGCTGCCTTCATTCCGCCGATGGTGGATGGCCAAGTTATCTTTTTGAAAGGCCATCATCCACCCGAGATCGTGCGGCAGGTGAAGCGGCGGCGCATTTCGGTGATCGTGGCCGTCCCTAAAATGCTCGAATTGCTGCGGGATTATGTGATGGCGCGCTGCCCCGAGAGCCGGGAGCCGCGCAAATCGTCCGGCCTCATCGCGGCTTTCTGGCAATACCGCCGGGTGCATCGGCTGCTGGGCTGGAAGTGCTGGGCGTTCATCGTGGGGGCCGCGCCGCTGGATCCGGAGCTCGAAGAGTTCTGGCGCAAGCTCGGTTATGCGGTGATCCAGGGTTACGGCTTGACGGAAACCGCGCCGATTGTGAGTCTGAATCATCCCTTCCATGCGAGCCACGGCACGGTGGGCAAACCGATTCCGGGGGTGGAAATGAAGCTGGCCGGCGATGGCGAAATCCTGGTGCGCGGCGAGAACATTACGAGCGGCTATTACGGTTCGGAAGAGAGTGTCCTGGCGGCCGATGGCTGGTTTCACACGGGCGATGTCGGCGAAATGGACCCCGATGGCGCCCTCCGCATTCGCGGCCGCAAAAAGGAGATGATCGTGGCCTCGGATGGCACGAATATTTTTCCAGAGGACCTGGAGCGCGCGCTCAACGAGGTTGTTGGCGTGCGCGAGTCCGCTGTGGTGGAGCGTGAGGGCCGGCCCCACGCCGTGCTGGTGCTGGACGGCGGCAGCACCGCACTCGTGCTGGCGACGGCCAACGCCCGGCTGGAGCCACACCAGCAGATGCGGGACGCGACGGTATGGCCCTTCCCTGACGCTTTGCCGCGCACCCACGGCACCGGTAAGCTGAAACGGCGTGCGGTGCGCGATTGGCTGCACGGCGTCGCCATTGCGCCCGCCTGTGCTTCTATTGAGCTTTCAAGTGTCCTGACCCGCTACGGGATCCGCGAGGATACTGCGCTGAACGAGCTGGGCCTCAACTCGCTGGAACGCGTGCAACTGCTGATGGAACTGGAGGAGCGTACCGGCCAACCCATTGATGAGAGCCTTTTCAATCAAGCTCATACGCTGGCCGACCTTGCCAGGCTACCCGCGCCGATACAGGAATCGCCCCTCGAGTTTCCCCGCTGGACCCGGCAATGGTGGGCGCGCGCCATCCGCCGCATCAGCCTGCCCACTTGGGTGCTGCCGCTGGCCCGCATCTTTCTGTGGGTGCGCGTCCGGGGCCTGGAACACCTCCACCATCTCGAAGAGCCGGTCCTCTTCGCCGTCAATCATCAGAGTTACTTCGACACCGCCGCTCTGTTGATCGCGCTGCCGGGCAAATGGCGCTATCGCGTGGCGGTGGCGATGCGCAAAGAGTTCTTCGAAGCCCATTACTACCCTGACCGGTACGGGCTAGCCAAGCGCCTGCGCAATTCGCTCGGCTATTACCTGGCTTGTTTGATGTTCGCAGCGTTCCCTTTGCCGCAACGCGAAGCCGGCACCAAGGACGCGTTGCGTTATATGGGCGAACTGCTGGCCGAAGGCTGGTCGGTGGTGATTTTCCCTGAGGGCCGGCACGCTGATGGCGATGAGATAGCGGCCTTTCAGGCGGGCATCGGCATGATGGCTTCGCGATTGGGAGTGCGCGTGATTCCGGTGCGCTTGCGGGGCGTGCATCGGGTGCTGCATCGTGATTCACGATTCCCACGGCCGGGCAAAGTAGAGGTGGTGTTGGGGGCGCCGCTGCAACTGACAGGCACCGGCTATGCCGCGCTTGCCAGACAGATCGAAGAAGCCGTCAAGAACTTGTAAGGCGGGGCGATAAGTACTCCTAGGGCGGGGAACACGATTGCGTGACGCCGCAATCGAACAAGAGCCAAAAAAAGAGTCGAAAAAGAGGGAGACCGGCGCAAGATGTTCGCCATTATCGGAATCGTCGTTGTGATTGGATCCGTCATCGGCGGCTACCTGATGGAGCATGGCCATCTGGAAGTGCTGATGCAGCCGGCCGAGTTGTTGATTATCGGGGGCGCGGCGTTGGGCACACTGTTGATCGCCAATCCCCTGCCCACCATTATTGGTATTATCCACGGCGTCATGGGGGTGCTGAAAGGCAGCCCTTACAACAAAAAAGTATATCTGGACGCCCTGAAGATGTTGAATGACATTTTCGGCTATGCGCGGAAAAACGGCATGAATAAGCTCGAAGCCGACGTGGACGATCCGGCGAAGAGCGCGCTGTTTTCGAAGTATCCGACCTTAATTAAGAATCACCATGCGCTGCACTTTGTGTGCGACACACTGCGGACGGCGATCTCGGGCGGGGTGAGCCACTTCGAACTCGATCAGGTGATGGAGAGCGACATGGAGATCCACCACCACGAAGCCAATGAGCCCGTGCATGCCTTGCAGCAGGTCTCCGACGCATTGCCCGGCTTGGGGATTGTGGCGGCCGTGCTGGGCGTGGTGATCACCATGGGCTCCATCGGTGGCCCGCCCGCCGAGATCGGCCATAAAGTGGGGGCCGCACTGGTGGGCACTTTCCTCGGGATTCTGCTCTGTTACGGCTTCTTCGGTCCGCTGGCGACCAATATGCAAAAGATCAACGATTCGGAAAACGAATTCTTGAAGTTTCTGCGCGCCGGAGTGATGGCCTTCATCAAGGGGGCCGCCCCGATTCTGGCCGTTGAATTCGCCCGGCGGCAGATTCCGGGGCATGTGCGTCCGACATTCAAGGAGATGGAAGGCGCTTGCCGGGGCGGCGGCGGAGACAAGTAAAGACCGGCAAGTAAAGGCCGCTAAAACGAAAAACCATGTCTGAAGCCAACAACCAAGCCATTATCGTCATCAAGAAAAAGGTGATCGCCGCCGGTCACCATGGGGGCGCGTGGAAAGTAGCTTACGCCGATTTCGTCACGGCGATGATGGCGTTTTTTATGGTGATGTGGCTGGTGGGATCGTCGGATGAAGTGAAGGAGTCCGTGGCGGGCTATTTCAATGATCCGGCTGGCGCGGGCAAAGAAATGGGCAGCGGCATGGGGGGGACGGGACAATCCGTGACGCTCGATCAAAATAACATGGACAAGTTGAAGGACTCGCTGCAAAGCGCCATGCAGGAGATGCCCGAGGAACTGAAGGATCAAGTGAAGATGACCGTCACCGGAGAAGGGTTGCGCGTCGAGCTGATGGAGACTGAAAAGGGTATGTTCTTCGACAGCGGCTCACCAGACCCCAGCAAGAATGGGCAGGATGTTCTCGCCAAACTCGCCCAACAACTCAGCACGATGGAAAACACGGTGATGATTGAAGGCCATACCGACTCCCGGCCCGTCAAAGGCCGTAATGGCTACTCCAACTGGGAGCTTTCCGGCGACCGCGCCAATGCCGCCCGCCGCTTCATGCAACAAAGCGGGCTACGCGCCGATCAGGTGAAACAGGTGCGTGGTTTTGCCGACCAGGCGTTGATGAAAAAAGACGACCCGGGTGCCGCCAACAACCGGCGCGTTTCGATCATCGTCCAATACAACAAGCCCAAACCCAAGCCTGAGGAAAAGGGCGACCCAGCCGCCAAGGACGCGCATGGCAAGAGCGCAAAGGGTAAGGACGAGCACGGCAAAGCAGAAAATAAAGAAGAAGCTAGTAAACCCGAGCCCGAAAAACCGGCCGGGCACGGCAAGAAAGAGAATGAAACCCCACCTCCGGACGCGCATGCCGGCGTGAAGAAGGAAGCACCGGCCAAGCCTGAGGCCAAAACGAAGCCCGAGCCAGCCGTCAAAAATGAGCCCGCACCCAAGGCCTCAGCCGCCGATCCGGCATCCGATAAACCCAAAAAGAAGCGCCGTAAAAAGAAAGCCGACGACGCTCACTAACTCGCGCCGGACCTAAGCGCTCCGGCGAATTTGGCTCACCGGTAACAATTGGTTAGTCCGCTCATTCAGCATCTTCATCATCTCTTTTTCGTTGCGCTGCAAATCGCTCAACGTCATCCGGTTCAGCACATTCTCAATCATCGCTTGCAACGTCTCCCACACTGGGCGCAAACTGCAATCGCTATTGTGGGCGCACGCCTCCAGCAGCCCTGAGTGACGGTCGCAAAACGACGGCCCATAAAGACGGCCACCCAGCAATTCCAACACCGACCCTAACGTAATTTGCTCAGAAGTTCGCGACAGCGTGTACCCTCCGGATTGCCCTCTCACACTGGCCACGAATCCCCCCATCCGTAACAAACGCATCAACTTGGCGACGTTGGGCACTGACAGGCCTTCGGCGCGGCTAATCTCAGGTATACTGAGGCTGGCCCCTGCGCCTTGTCGCGCCATGTGGAGTAGGCAACGGAGCCCGTACTCCTCCTGGGTACTCAATTTCATGACGCAATTGTATAAGATGCTTCATTTGATTTGATCTACATTTAGAAAACTTAATTTTCAGTCTCATCGAAATCAACTTAAGAACCTTTGATGTCTTTTCAAATTCCCTCCTATCGCGAGCTCCAGGTCAACCCCGCGCTGCCGGTGTCCCTCCAGCGACTTCCTGAACTAGCCCACAACCTCTTGTGGAGCTGGGACCATCACTTGAGGACCGTATTCCGGCGTCTTGACCCCATCGCCTGGCGGTCGAGCCATAATCCAGTGCTGATGCTAAGCAGCCTGCCCCAAGAGACGCTCGCCCGCGCCGCCGCCGACCCGCGTTACATGGCCGTCTACGAACGGGCCTGCGAACGCTTCGACACTTACATGAAGCGCGCGCCGATGGACTTGAAGCAGCCCGGCGACGAGAATCTGCTGATCGCTTACTTCTCGATGGAATACGGGCTCACCGATTGTTTGCCGGTTTACTCCGGCGGCCTGGGCGTGCTTTCAGGCGACCACATGAAGGGTTCGAGCGATGCCGGATTGCCGCTGATCGGCGTGGGTCTCGCTTATCAGAAGGGCTATCATCAGCAGGCGCTGAATCCGGATGGCTGGCAAATGGAACTCTACCCGGTGAACGATTTCCATCTGCTGCCCTGCCGCCCGGTGCTGGATGCGCAGGGCAACGAAATGCGGGTGCAGGTGAACCTGCCGTTCGCGACCATCGCCATCAAGCTCTGGTTGGTGGAGTCCGGTGGCAATAAGCTGCTCTTGCTGGATACGAATATCCCGGAGAACGCGACCGAAGAGATCCGCAACGTCACGGAGAACCTCTACGGCGGCGACCACGGCACCCGCATCAAGCAGGAGATTGTGCTGGGCATTGGGGGCCTGCGGGCGCTGAAGGCGCTGGGCTACCGGCCCACTGTTTTCCACATGAACGAAGGCCACGCGGCCTTCCTGGCGCTCGAACGGATTCGTGACCTGATGGACGAGCATAAGCTCAGCTTTGCCGAAGCGTTGGAGGCGACGCGCGAAAGCAATATCTTCACCACGCACACGTCGGTACCGGCCGGCATCGATCTCTTCGAAGGGTCGCTCGTTTGGGACCACCTGAGCCGCTTCTGCAATGAGGGCGGCATCACGCCCGCGCAGTTGTTTAGCTTAGGCCGCAAATCCGCCGGCGATACGAATGAAAAGTTCTCGATGGCGGTGACCGCCATGAACTGTTCCGCGTTCCGGAACGCCGTCAGCATTCTGCATGGCGCCGTATCGCGCGACATGTGGGGCAGCCTATGGCCGAACCTGCCCACGGACGAAGTGCCGATCACCGCCGTCACGAATGGTACCCATTTGCCGTCGATGTTGAATGGCGACCTCGCCACGGTCTTCGATAGCTACCTGCAGCCCGACTGGCGTGACCGTCATCAGGAGCCCGGCATTTGGGCCCAAGTGGACGAAATCCCTTCCACCGAAATCTGGGAAGCGCACCGCAAGCGTAAAAAGCAGCTGTCGATTTTCGTGCGGGAACGGGCCGCGTTGGGCGCGCGCAAGCGCCACGCTTCGGCCTCCGAAATCCGGCGCATCGAAGAGGGCTTCGATCCCGAGGTGTTCACGATTGGCTTCGCCCGGCGCTTTGCCACCTACAAGCGCGCCACCTTGCTTTTCCGCGATCCCGAACGGTTGAAGCGCA
Organism: Bryobacteraceae bacterium; assembly: GCA_031367405.1. Taxonomy (GTDB): domain Bacteria; phylum Acidobacteriota; class Terriglobia; order Bryobacterales; family Bryobacteraceae; genus JALHNI01. The sequence goes on along the minus strand of JANLPT010000273.1, from coordinate 10,697 downwards.
TTCTCCTGAGTGCTGACCGCCCCGTGCAGATCGTCATTTCCGGCAAGGCGCATCCCAAAGACACGCCCGGCAAAACGTTCATCCGCGAAATCGCGCTGCTCTCGCGCGATCCTGAACTGCGCAACCGCGTCGTGTTCCTTGAAAATTATGGCCTGCGCATCGCCAAAGAGATGGTGCAGGGCGTCGACCTCTGGCTCAACACTCCCCGCCGCGGCGAAGAGGCTTGTGGCACCTCCGGCATGAAAGCGGCGCTCAACGGCGTGCTTAATCTAAGCATTCTCGACGGCTGGTACGACGAGGCCTTTGAGGATTCCGGTGGCTGGGCCATTGGCGGCCGTGAGAACTACAGCGAGGACCAGGACGACCTGCACGCCCTCGATATCTATTCCACCCTCGAGAACGACATTCTGCCCCTCTACTACCGCCGCAACGATGACGGCGTACCGGAAGCCTGGGTGGAGCGCATGAAAACCTGCCTCCGCAACATGAGCCCGCGCTTCAACGCGCAGCGCATGATTGAGGATTACACCACCCGGCTGTACCGCCCGGCCCATGCCGCGTTCGAGCAAATGCGCAGCGGTAGTTTCGCGCTGGCCCGCAGCCGGGCGCAGTGGGAAACCAGGATTCAAGCGGTTTGGGATCGCGTGCAAATTTGCGAAGCCGGACCGGTGACGCCGCAGAAGGAGCTCACGGCCGGCGAATCGATCGCCGTGCGCGCCGTGGTCGACCTGGCCGGTCTTGAGCCCAAGGACGTCCGCGTCGAAGTCGCCACCGGCCGCATCGGGCCGGACGGTCAACTGCAATCCACGCGGGTTTCGCGGCTGCAACCCACCGAAACAAAAGATGGCCTTCATGTTTTTACGCACCGGCTGGTACCGGAACTGATGGGGCGCTTGGGTTATGCTTTCCGCGTGAGTCCCAACCAAACGGAGGATCCCTTGCGGCGGCCATGCCAAGGGCGTATGAAATGGAGCTAAGGAATTTAGTGGGCTAAAGTTCGCGCTGGATTTGTCCGAAAGAACATGATATAAGGGTAACGGACTAAGTTCATTTCCGGTCCAATCCAGCGCGCCCTTTTCGCGAACCAAATCCCCCAAGTGTTTCCGGGAACTTTGCCGTTCCTTGACCCACTCCACGGCAGTGAGAAGGCTCTGGGAAATTAGCACCATCGTGCGTTACCAGGCACGAACGGCCAGATTTGTTACGGGTAGTCTTTAGACCAATCTTCCAGTCCCCCCAAATACGTTACTTACACAAGCACCGGTCTACCAACAAGCTTGCAGAATTACCGCACAGGACTGGAATCAGCAAGGGAGCATCTTTTCATGGATGACGACCGCAAATACCGCCAGAACGGCTATCAGGACCGCGGCTTCGACCGTGGTGGCGAGCGTAGCTTCGATCGCGAGCGTCCCAAGCCGCAAGGCCCCCGCCCTTCCATCGACATCACCGGACCCCGTCTGCCGCGTATGGTACAGACTGTCACCGCCTCACGCTGTTACAGTTGCTCCACCACGCTCGCCTACGATACTGACTTCACCGGGAATTGTCCTAAATGTAACGTCGCCCTGCATTGCTGTAAGCAGTGTGCCCACTTTGAGCCGTCCACGCGCTTTCAGTGTTTGAAGCCCATCCCGGAGCGCATTGCTTACAAGGATCGGGCCAACCTTTGCCAGCTCTTCTCGGCTCAGGTAACCGTGGCTCGTGACGCCGCGCGAGAAACGGCCGCCGGTGCCATGCGCGCCGCGCCCATCTCCGCCAATGGCCCTGGGCCCAAGAATGCCAGCGATGCGCGCGCCGCCTTCGATAACTTATTTAAGAAAGAGTAATGCCAACGGTTTAGACTTACGAACTCCGGCCGTCAGGGAGAGGATCTTCCTTCCCACTAAGCTCCAGCGCACCCCACAGCACACTGTCGTCCCCTAGTCCTGCTGGTACTACGTCAATCCGCGCTCGCGACCAACTCGTCATCTGCCTGCCTAACTCCGCCCGCAAAGGGACAAATAGCGCGTCGCCCGCTTGACTGATTCCACCGCCTATGACGATGCGCGCCGGATTCAGTAACATCAGCGCCGCCTTCAAGCCCAGCGATAAGTCGACCACATAGCGCTCGACGAAGCGTGGATCCTGCAACAGTTCTTTCGCCGCGCGGCCATGATCGCGTTCGAGCCACAGCCCGCCGCACAGCCGTTCGAAACAACCGCGTGCCCCGCATAAACAGACTGGCCCATCCGGACGAATGGTCAGGTGGCCAATCTCTCCGCCATAGCTATCCGCGCCACGATGCACGCCATGTTCGGTGAGAATGCCGCCGCCAATGCCGGTCGATAGCGTCATGTAGAATAAGGGCCGCGCCCCCAGTCCAGATCCGTGCATGCCCTCGCCCAAAGCCCCTACGTTGGCATCGTTGTCCATTGACACCGGCACGCCTAACTCATGCTTCAGGTAGAGCGGTAGCGCATAGTCACTCCAGCCGCCGACGTGGGTCGATAACGCGATGCGTTGTTGGTCAAAGATCACCGGACCGCCAAAGCCCACGCCGCACCGGCCAAAGCCCGGCTCCTTCTGCCAGCCGCGGGCGATGGTGACGACGCGCTCCAACATCCAGTCCCGCCCGCCTTGGCGATCGGTAGGTTCCGAAGCCCGCCGCACCATTTGGCCATCCGCGAAGACCGCCATCGAAAACTTCGTTCCGCCAATGTCGATGGCTAAGGTATTCACGCCAGAACCTCCTCAGGCGTCGCGGTGCCCGTGCCCTTCTTCATCACCGTAATCGACGCCACCCGATGGCCGAACGCGATCGCTTCTTCGGCCGAAGCGCCCGCCGCCATGGCCATCGCCGCACCGGCGGAAAAGCTATCGCCCGCGCCGCAAATGTCCACCGGATTCTTCACCTTCGCCGTCGGCACCCATTGCTCGCCGTCGGCCCGCACCACCATCACGCCGTCGCCCCCGTGGGTCACCAACAGCATCGGCGCTTGGGTTAGTTCACGCAGCCGCCCAAAGGCGCGTTTGTCGCCGAATAAACGGTGACAAACACTTTCCGCCTCTTGCTGATTCGGCTTCAGTAGCACGCCCCGAAAGCCCTCTAGATGCGCCCGCGAATCGACAAAGAAAAATTGCTTTGGGGCGAGCTGTTCAATGGCGCGCCGCGTCGCCGGCGTGATCAACCCCCCGACGGCCGTCTCGGCCTGGTCGCCGATGAAGATGACATCGAAACGCCCCGCCCACTCGCGCAACAACTCTAGAATGCGCGTCTCCACCGTAACTGGAATTGCGGCAGTAGAAACAAAGTCGAGTCGCGCCAAGTCCTCCACGCCCGTCCGCTCGTTGAGCAATTTGGTGTAAGTAAACGTCGGGTAACCAGGATGGGTGAAGAGTAAGTCGAACGCCACCCGGCGTCGCGAAAGCGCTTGCTTCAGTTCGTAGCCAAAGCCATCGTCGCCCACCAAACCCAGCACGCTCACTGCGCCCACGCCCAGGTCCGCTAAGTTACTCGCGACGGTGCCGGCCGCCCCCGGAGTTACTTCCGTCCGCACCACCGCCACGCGGGGAATGCCCGTCTCGCGGGATGCCTCCGATAACTCCGGCGAGTAAGTACACCAACGGTCCAGGCAGACGTCCCCCACCACCAGCGCCCGCAGCGAAGGTAAGCGTGCAAGAATATTGGCGGGCGTCATTTTTGCAAAAGTCTCCACAGCGCCGGCAAAGTCGCGCGATGCGATCCGCAAAAATATTCGCTTTGGCCACCGTCCGCCACCGTCCGCACCAGGATCGTCTTATGCGGACGGAAGTAGTAACCCGGGTCGGTCTTCGGTAACTCCGCGCGCCAGTCGCCGCTGATCGGCACTAAGTCAAATACCGCCGCCAGAAAGTCGCGAATCGTCCGCCCTTCCTGGGCGGCGGCATTCCGCACCATCGCCAACGCTTTTAAGTAGACTTCCGGTGCCATGATCGCCGAGCCAAAGCTCAGCATCGCGCCGCCTTCCAGGCGCTCCATGGTCTTGGCGAAAATCAGAAAGTCGCGATAAGAAGCCGCGCCCGTCGCGGCCCCATCGCAGTTGGGATGCTCATGCAAAATGTCGTAGCCGATGCCGACATGGGCCGTGACGGGCACCCCGGCGCGATAGGCCGCCGCCAGCACTGACAAGTCCTTGTGCGGGAAGCTACTCTCTGAGATTCGACGGCCCACATTCTCGCCGAGGCCCAAGCCCAGTTCCGCGGCCTCCACAATCCAATCGTTCAACTCGCCCGTCTCCTGCCACAACCCGAACTCGCCCGTGCGAATGTAGCGCGCGACGCTTTCCGTGGTCGCCCCAATGCGCGCCAGCTCGTAGTCATGGATCGCCCCGGCACCATTCATCGCCACGTGGCCGATCCAGCCACGTTCAATCAAGTCGATCAGATGCCGGCTCACCCCGGCCCGCAGCACATGCGCGCCCATCATCAGGATCCGCGCCGCGCCCGCTTCTTTAGCCTGCCGCAAACGCGCCGCCACCCGCTCCAAGCGTGGCTCGTCATACTCCGGCGCCGGTTCGTCCAGCGATAGCCAATTCGCCAGCTGCAAGTCATGCGCCCGCTCACCCAACGGCTGCACCCGCAGCCGCGAGCGGTCGAATATTGCGTACTTACTGGTCACCCCTTACGCCCCAAACAGCTTCGGCAACCATGCCTCACCGCCCAGAAAATTGGGCAGCATAAAATCGGCACCGACGCCGGCCAGGCGGCTGCGCTTCCACTCGTCCACCTTCAGGCAATGCGGCTCATCCGTCGCCAGCCCCACCGCCACCCCACCCGCTTGCTTCACCACGTCGATTTCCACATAGCCATCGCCAAATACCAGCAACTCTTCGCCGTGGTAACCCGCCTGCTCCACCAGCCGCTTCACCAGCATGCCCTTGGAGAACGAGGCCATGTCGTCCGAAGCCCCGTAAATGCCGCCATCGAAGTAACGCGCCAAGTCCAGTAGACTCGCCTCTCGGCGCACGTCCACCTCATCGGTGCCACTTGCCAAATAAAGCTTCAAACCGCGCGCCTTCAAAGCTTCCAGCACCGCGCGCGATCCCGGCACCATATACCTTTCAGGCGGTGCCCCGTTCTCTAAGTCCTTCACCCGATCCTTGATCACGTCCCATAGCCGCCGCAAATACTCGTGCTTATAGTCCAGCGCCGCCAAAGGCTGGCCGCCCCGCTTCTCGATTTCAGTTGCGTACTGCATCATCTGGTAGATGGTCTCTTTGCCGGTCAACTGTCCCACATACTCTTCCACCAGCCGCGTCAAATCCGCATCGCTCTCCCCGCTGCCGAGCCCGCGCAAACCGTCCACCATCATGGGCACCATCACATGCACCCAACCCGATCGCACCAGCGAAACGGTCCCGTCGAAATCAAAGATCGCCACCTTGGCTTGGCGCGCAGTGACGCCGTTCTTGAGTACTTCTAGCATGTCCTCGGTTATTGTCCCATGTTGGTCCGTATCAAACGAAAAAGCGCCCGGCTGTGACGCTGGACGCTTCTTCGTTCTGTTTAACTTTTGTCGGATGTTCTAATCGTGCTGTGATCGCTTCTCGTTAGGCTTCTTCCTCCGCTTGGTGCTTCCTACATCAAGAGGTGCGCGGAAACGGGCCAAACGGGGTCAAAAAAGCCGGACACTACCCGGCGGAATACTGCCCGGCGGAACACTACCCGGCGGAATAGTTTCCACCGGCGTCGCTACCGGTTCGGCAGCTACTTCCGGCGGTGGCTTCTGGTAGTTCGAATACTTCACCGCCATGTCCACGCGCCCCACCACCCGCGCCTCGATCTGGCTCTGAAACGCCGACAAATAGGCTTGCCCGTCACGAATCTCGTACGTCCGTGTAAATTCTGTCTTTTTAAAGAAAACTGACGGATTCTTCACCAGCCTACCGGACTCCCGCAGTGGCAAACCCGTCTCCCCATCCAGCCACAAGTCGCCCTTGAACAACCCGATCCGCTTTTCCCGCGGATTCAGCTGGAAGATATAGGCGATCTTGCCCCCCTGTTCCAACCGGCCCTTGTAGTTGAATTTGTAGTTAGCAAGGGTCAAGGAGATGTTCCCCGCTTGCTCATGCGCCTCGGTCTCTGCGGTCAGGAATCGCGCAATCACATCGCGTTTCACCTGGTCATCGCCGGAAAACGAGAGCTTCTGATAAGTGATGCGCCCGATCTTCGAAATCAAACGCAAAGCGGTCATTTTGCTTGATTTCTTCCATTTGGGGACGGTGGCTTCGATCTCGCAATCCATCGCCACATCCACTAACGGCACACGAGCCTTCTCGCGCTCCCAGTAACGCTCAAGCAACTCCTTGGCAGGATCCGGTTTCACCGGAGCAGCAGAAAAAGATTGCGCAAAGAGAGAGGAGGCCAGGCCAAAAACGGCTAGACTCAGGACGCCGACAGTACTTCCCATTCGGATACTCGCTATTGTAACCGTTCTTCCCTTCTCGGCCAAACTCGTTCCGGATCTATTCGGTGCGTAAGGACGCCGGGGGCCTGTGCCGAAGCCCGCCTCTCGACGTGACTTGGCGGTTTATTGCGTGGGACAATTCAAAATCATGCGACCCCTGCTGGCCCTCCTGCTCTGCTCCACCCTCCTCCGCCCGCAAACCCCGCCTCGCCCCATCGCCGGATTCCTCCCGGATTCCGCCCAACGCGAACTCGACCTCGAAGCCAAGTTCGACCAAACCCTTGACCGCCAGAACTTCCAGCAGTGGCTGAAGCGTCTCTCGGCCAAGCCGCACCACGTCGGCTCCCCGGGCAGCAAGGCCACCGCCGAATTCATCGCCGCGCAATTCAAAAGCTGGGGCTACGAAACCAGCATCGAAACCTTCTATCCGCTCTTCCCCACCCCGAAAACACGCTTGCTCGAGATGGTGGCCCCCACCCGGTTCACCGCGAAAATCGAAGAGCCCCCCATCGAAGGCGACGAGACCAGCGGCATCAAAGATGGCAACCTTCCCGTCTATCACGCCTACTCCACCGACGGCGACGTCACGGCGGACCTGGTCTATGTCAACTACGGTTTGCCCGATGATTACCGCAAGCTCAAGGAGTTGGGCATTGACGTCAAAGGCAAGATCGTGCTCGCCCGTTACGGTGCCTCTTGGCGCGGTATCAAGCCCAAAGTCGCCGCCGAGAACGGTGCCATCGGATGCCTCATCTATTCCGATCCGCACGACGACGGCTACTTTCAAGGCGACGTCTATCCCAAGGGCCCGTATCGACCGGCCCAGGGCGCTCAACGCGGCAGCGTCATGGACATGCCGGTCTATCCCGGCGACCCGCTGACGCCCTTCAAAGGTGCCACTGACCCTAACCGCGCGCCCGATCCGAAGCAGGCGCCCACCGTCACCAGGATCCCCGTCATGCCGATCTCTTACGGCGACGCCGAGCCGCTTCTGCGCGCCTTGAACGGCCCCGTCGCGCCCACGGATTGGCGCGGCGCGTTGCCCCTCACTTATCACATCGGCCCCGGCCCGGCCAAGGTTCATTTGAAACTCGAATTCAATTGGAAGTTGGCACCCACTTACAACGTCGTCGCCAAAATGACTGGCGCGACGAAGCCCGGCCAATGGGTGCTGCGCGGCAATCACCACGACGGCTGGAATTTCGGCGCGGCCGATCCGCTCTCCGGCATGATCTCCGTCATGGAGGAAGCCCGTGTCATCAGCGAGCTGGCCAAGACCGGTTGGCGGCCCGCGCGCACCCTGATCTTTCTGGCCTGGGACGGCGAGGAGCCCGCGCTCCTCGGGTCAACCGAATGGGCCGAGCAACACGCCGAAGAGCTGCAACGCCACGCCGTCGCCTACGTCAACTCCGACGGCACCAGCCGCGGCTTTCTGCGAGTCAGCGGAGCCTCGTCGCTCGAACTGTTCTCCACCCAAGCCGCTCGCGATCTAACTGACCCGCAGACGCATGTTTCGGTGCTTGACCGTTACGCCGCCTCCCGCAAGGTCGCCGGCCGCGAAGCGGAGTTTCGTCTGGAGCCCCTCGGTTCTGGCTCCGACTACACGGTCTTTCAGCATCACCTCGGCATCCCCAGCTTGAACATCGGCTTCGGCGGCGAAGGTGGCGGCGGCGTCTACCACTCCAACTACGATTCCTACGATCACTACGTCCGCTTCACCGACCCTGACTTCCAATACGTCACCGCCACCGCGCAGTTGGGCGGACGCATGATGCTCCGCCTGGCGAATGCCGACTGGCTGCCCTTCCGCGCCGATGCCACATCGCGAGCCATCCGCGGTTGGACCACCGAAGTGGTGAAGCTCGCCGGCGATCTGCGCGCGCAAACCTCAAAGAAAAACGAGCTCATCCGTAGCGGCGCTCTGAAGCTGGTGGCCGACCCAACCAAAACGTATATCGTTCCTCAGCCCGAAGACGAAGTGCCCTTTCTCAACTTCGCTCCCCTGCAAAACGCCGTGGCGCAACTGGAGCAAGCCGCCGCCGCCCTCACCAAACTGGACCCCGCCAAGCTCAGCCCCGCCAAGCGCCAGTCGCTAGAGGATGCCATGAAAGTGGCGGAACAGAAGTTTCTCCAAAGCGACGGCCTGCCCCGCCGGCCCTGGTTCCGCCACGTCCTGCATGCCCCCGGCTTCTACACCGGTTATGGCGTGAAGACACTGCCCGGAGTCCGCGAGGCCATCGAGCAGCGGCTATGGAAAGAGGCCGAAGCGCAAATCGGTTTCACGGCCAACGCCCTCACCGCCTACGCGGACTGGCTCTCGTCCGCCGCTGCCAAGGCCGCCTCCGAGTAAACGGGCCAAACAGAACCCCGACCGTCAGGGGGAGCGAGCTATGTTTATCCTCGGTTAAAAATGTGTTCTGGCCCGCTCCCTGCGGTCGCGGCTCGATGAGGGGCCTCGTCGAGGCGGTTCAGAAGAAATCTTTTCACCCGGTCGCCGTATTAGAGAGTGACAATTTAGTTGCCTCATTACCCGCCGCGCTGAGCATCCCCTCCCTGACGGTCAGGGTTCGTCAAGTAACTGAATTCATTGGCTCAAACGAACCCCTCGCCGTCAGGGACGGGGATGCTTGGTTGCGCCCAGTAACGTTCACTAGGAATTGGTCGAGCTACTAGTGTCACGCGGGTCGCCAGCCTACTCTCTTGATGGGATTCCGCCCAGGTTGCCGGCGGGTGATGATCAAGAACGGTCGCAAGGCCGGAAAGAGAGTTGAGGTCACCGAAATGCACATGTTGTTCCAGGCCCTTTTAGGGCTCGTCGTCGGAATGATCGCCAAGTTCCTGCTGCCGGGTAAGGATCCCGGCGGCTTTATCGTCACCGCCCTCCTGGGCATCGTGGGCGGATGGCTCGGGGGCCAGATCGGTAAGTGGTTGGGCTGGTACCAAGACGGCCACGCCGCCGGCCTCGGCCTTTCCATCGTCGGCGCGATGGCCTTGCTTCTCGTTTACCGCATCATCTGAAAAAGGAAAATACTATGGATTTCACTGGAATGTTAGGCGGCCTGTTGCAACAATATGCCGGCGGCCGTCCGGCTTCGGCCGACTCCGCTCATGACCACTTCGATCAAGTCGCCCAAGGCGTCGACAGTTCTTCGCTGTCTTCGGCCATTGGGTCCATGATGCGCTCGAGCGACACGCCCGCCTTCGGACAAATCGCCGGCCAACTCTTCGGCAGCGGTGACGCCGGGCAGAAGGCGACCATGCTGAACACTCTTCTCGCGGGTGCTGGTCCCGCCGCATTGAGCCAGCTCGCGGGAATAATTCCTGGCTTCGCCGCCAACTCTGCCATCACCCCGGAGCAAGCGCAGGCCGTGCCCCCCGAAACGGTCTCCCAAATCGCCGCCCACGCCGAACAGCACGATCCGTCCATCCTCGACCGCATGAGTTCGGTTTACGCCGCCCATCCGACTTTGGTGAAAACTCTCGGCACCGGAGCCATGATCATCGCGATGCGTGAGTTGGCCAAAGCAATGGGCCCCAAAGAGAGCTGATCCAGGCCACACGGATTCAGCGAAATATGGCGTTCGATCGTGTTTGACACCGAGTTCATTTTTTCCTCCGCTAGAGACAAATGGGCGACGGAGGCTGAAACGCCGCACCTTCGGCAAATTGTGGATCGGCAAGGGGGTATCACAAAAATGGACCACTCCGCCGGAGGTGGCGGAGATTTCCTTAGGCGGGGCGAGGCGAAGTCGGCGGGGCATTTCGTTCCTCCGTCATATAGTGGGTTACAGAGGCAAAAATCTCACTTATTTTTGAGGAAAATGCGCGACGGAGTCTGACAATCCGCACTACGATGGCGGCAAGCCATTTATTATCTGCAAGTTATCCACAAACCGGACCACCCCGGCGGTGGCGAGGTTTTCCTTGGCGGCTTAACGCGACGGCCCGAAAGCGAGTCGCGGAACGGGATAGATTTTGGAAGTCGCAACGGGACGGAGTTGACTGCGCTGGTCGTCTGGCGAAAAGGCCGTAAATCCGATGGCAGCACTCTGGCTCCTGGTTGTGTCACGGTGTGACGGGCTCCGGTGGCTCGTCGCGCCGGGTAAACCGGAGCTACGGATCCCTTCTGGCACCGGGCGGCTTTTTTGCCCGCCCCTCGACGAGTGCGTATGGACGACAGTACTCCTCTGCTACCCGGCTCGACGCGCCATATGGCCGTAGCAACGCTCTTTCCAACCAAGCGGAGCAAGCCTGGCTTGCTCCGCCTTTT
>JANLPT010000227.1:0-11079 GCA_031367405.1 Bryobacteraceae bacterium | reverse complement strand
CCTTTGAAGGCTCGCGTGTTCCAACGGCCGGCCTCATTGGTTTCGCCTTGAGCGCGGGTCCACCATTCATTGAAGACGAGCCGTTCATAGGCCTCGAGCATGGGGCGCGGTGACCAATCGCGGCGGAAGATGCCGGCCCCTTGCGCGGCGAGCCAATGAGCACCATCCCAGAAGCCCCACATCAGGAAGCTTTGCATTTTGGGATGCGAGAAGGCGGCGGTGAGATAGTCGGCCAAATACTTGGCTTGGGCCTCTTCGTCGCGAATGCCACCGAGGACAATGTCGAACTCCGTGATCTCGAGGGGCAAGCCGAATTGGGCCAAATCGTCCCAGGTTTCCAGGACGCGGGGCATCGGAGTGAGGGGCATATTCATATGGCCTTGGTCACCCAGCAGGGTGACTGGCGCGCCGTTGTCGAGTAACTCCTGGATGACTTTTAAAATGGCCTGGCGTTGGGCCTCATTCGATCCGGCTTTGGCGTTCGAGATATTGTAATCGTTGTAAGCCAGGCCTGCATCCGGGTCAATCTCGCGAGCCCATTGATAACTTTTCCAGAGTAAGTCGCGTCCGGCTTCTTGAGTAACTTCGGTATTGGTAACGGCTTCGTTGACGACATCCCAGAGAACGACGCGCCCTTTGGCTTTGGACGCGGCATCTTTGACGTGTAACTCGATCGCTTGGCGAAGATCCTGGCCGCGTAAGTTACGGACACTTTCCGGCAGATATTGATAGGACGGCCAGAGTAAGTTGTGCCCGCGGACAGGTAAGCCATTGGCGGCGCACCAATCCAGCATCCGGGCGGCAGTGGGGAAGCCATTGCCGTTCTGAAAACCCCATTTGAGGGCGTTCTCAAGAACGGCGTAGTTAAAGAGGCGCTTGATTTCCGTACGATAGCGTTCGCCGTCGGGAGAATTGGCAAAGAGCGGCCCATCGGCAATAGCGGTGCCGAAGCGGAAGGCATGGCGAGTCTGCTCCACATCAACCCGGGCGCCGTTGACGGGCTGCCCATCCCCGTCCACGACATTCACGGTGAGAGTGCCCATGCGCCATTGGCGGATCCGTTCCTGGGCGGCCGGACGCCAAGTATCATCGACGGCTTGGCCACCGTAAGCATCGAAGCCAAGGCTCGGCGGCGGCTGCACCGTGAAACCCCAATCTTCCAGGCGCAAGCCGGCGAGTTCGACGGTGCCGACGCTGAGGCCGAGGCGGACGCGGAGGGCCGAGGTGCGAGCGGCCCAGGCGATGGGTTGGTAGGCGAAGGCAAATTCTTTCCACTCGCCGGAGAGTTTGACGACGGTGTCGAGAGCTTTAGTGTTGGGGGCGGCGTTCAACTCATGGATGAGGCCGGCCAGGCTGCCGTTGGCGGAACGGGCCCAGAAACGGAAACGAACCCACTGGCCGGCGCGGGTTTCGGCGGGGAGGGTGAGCGAAAGCTGAGGGCTCCAGGGCTGTCCGGCGACCAGGGCGGTGGTGGTGGCGCGGAAGGCGCTGGAGAAGCCTCCGGGGCTGTCGGCCGCAGCGACGGTAGAGAAGTTTTGCGGCTGCGAGAACGACCAAGTGGCACCGGCGGCGAGGTCAGTTTGCGCGAGGGCGTGAGGGGCGAGGATGGCGATCAGGATGAGCGGACGCATCTAGATTTTATCTTGACAGAGATCGGTTGCGGGCGACGAATGAGTGCCGGCAACAAAACTTAATGCATGGAAGAGCGTCGAGCGGGGTTCGTGTTTCTGAATGAAAACCGTAGGAATTATTGGCGGCGGAATTGGCGGAGTGGCTGCCGCAGTGGCGCTTCATCGTTTGGGCATCGCCGCGACGGTTTATGAACGGTCCGCGGCACTGCGAGAAGCGGGGGCCGGCATGATGCTTTGGCCGAACGCGACGCGGGTGCTGAAGAGCCTGGGCGTGTTGAATGAGGTGGTGGCGCGGAGCGGGGCGAACACAAATTTCCTGGTGCGGGCGACGGGTGGCGAGGTGCTGATGAACTTGCCGCTGGGGAAGTTCGAAGTGCCGGCGCTGTGTACGCGGCGGAGCGATGTACTCGAATCGCTGACGGGGGCGCTGCCGTTGGCGAGCATCCGGCTGGGGAAGGAATTGACGCAATTCCGGCAAGACGGGGTCAAGGATGGCGGAAAGGTGCGGCTGGATTTCGCCGATGGGTCAGTGGCGGAACACGATGCCATGATTGGTGCCGACGGAATCCGGTCTCGGGTGCGGGCGCAGCTCTTTCCGCAGGCCGAGCCGGTTTACCGGGGCTATATGGTGTGGCGCGGCGTGTCGGCATACTGCGGCAACGCGATCGGCGCGGGAGAGAATAGCGAGACCTGGGGACGCGGCAGCCGTTTTGGAATTTTGGATATTGGGGGCGGCAAATTTACGTGGTACGCGACAGCGAATGGTGCGCGGCGAGAGGGCGCGGTGGAGCGGAGTTGGCTGGCCGATCGATTTTCCGGCTGGCACGAGCCGATTCCGGAGTTGATAGAGACGGCGGAACTCATCCTTGAACATGGTGCCTACGACCTGCCGGCGTTGCCCCGCTGGACGGTGGGCCGGGTGACGTTGTTGGGCGATGCGGCGCATGCATGTACGCCGAATTTGGGGCAGGGGGGGTGTATGGCGTTGGAGGACGCGCAGGTGCTGGCGAAGTGCTTGGCGGGCGATTTTGGGGAGGGATTGCAGCAGTATGAGGGATTGCGGCGGGGGCGGACCAGGGGGGTGCAGCAGCGGTCGCGGTGGATGGGGACGATCGGGCAGTGGCAGAGCGAGGCGATGGTGGCGGGGCGGGGGTTGGTGACGAGTCTGCTGCCGGCGGGGCTGTTTGAGTGGAATTTACGGCGGGTGTATTCGTATGAGGCTTAGTGGCGCGGTCCGGCAGCGCGACTCCCCCTAAAGTAGTATTTTCCTTCCCCCTACGCTCCCCGCATTCTCAGGTGGCTGGGGTCGGTGGTGGTGCGACCCCATGGTTGAAAAGAAAAGAGTTAGGCGCGGCGTGGGGGGCGCGGCTACGTGGACGGCTACGTTCCTGGAGATGGTTGGTTGTCCGTTAGCGCCGGTGGATTTTGACGTATGCCGGAGTGATTTGTTGGAGGTTTTGGAGGCCGCACATGGCCATGTCTCTGGCTAATTCGCTTTGTAGCATTTCCATCACTTGCTGGACGCCCCGGTCGCCGTAAGTGGCGAGGCCCCATAAGGGGGGGCGGGCGACTAAGATGGCTCTGGCTCCCAGGGCCAGCGCTTTCAAGACGTCGGCACCGCGGCGGAAGCTGCCGTCAATGAGAATCGGTATCTTACTGCCGACTTCGGCGGCGATGGCGGGTAGGGCTTCGATGGGGCTGGGTAAGCCGGGCCGCCGGTAGTTAGAAATGATCATGCCGCTGAAGCCTTGCTGGATGGCGGCTTGCGCTTCCTTGGGCGTCATGACGCCTTTCATGATCACCGGGACGGTGAGATTCAGTTTCGCCGGTTGGGTGAGGCAGATGACTTTGGCACCTTGGTCGATCGCTTTTTCGGCGTTAGCGCGCAACAGGGCGGGCGGGGCGGGGTCGAGTTGGGCCCAGAGGGGCGTTGTCGTCAATGGGGCGATTTTGTCCAACGAGTAACTGGATGGTTGGGCGATGACGAGTCCGGTTTGGGCGGCCTTGGCACCGCGGGCCATGGCGAGTTCGCCATCGGCGTGGAAGCGCTGTTGGAGGGCGGCGGGGCCAATCAAAATCGGGGCGAAGTGGCGTTGGCCGAATAAGTCGAGCGACAGATCGAGCATGGTGGTGGGGACCATCAGGCGGGGCCGGAAAGTAATACGGTCTAAGGCTTGGCGGTCGCTCGCGGCGCTGCCGGCGATTTCTTTAAAGAGGGCGGGCAAGAGTTTGCGCTGCGCCATCAGCTCCACTTCGAGGGTATTGACGAACTCGTCCACCGGCGTGATGCGGCCGGGCGCCTCGCCAATCAACTGGCTCATGGGAAGTCCGTCCAGACGATGGAGCGGTCGATGGAGGCGAGCGAGGTGCGGCCGGACGCGACCATGGCTTGGACGAGTTCGGCTTGCAGAATTTCCACGATGCGCTGAACGCCGATGGCGCCGTATGCGCCGAGCCCCCAGCGGGGCAAGCGACCGAGGCAGACAGCGGTGGCACCAAGCGCGAGAGCCTTCAAGACGTCGGTGCCGCGACGGATACCGCTATCGAAGATGACGGGGACGCGGCCGGCGATGGCGTCGACAATTTCCGGCAGCACCTCGAGCGTCGATGGGGCGTAGTCGAGCGAGCGGCCACCGTGATTCGAGACATAGACGCCATCGAAGCCATGCTCGAGACAGAGACGCGCATCCTCGGCGGTGAGGATGCCTTTGGCCAGCATAGGAACCTTGATCATTTCGCGAATCTGGTCAATGTACTTCCAGCTGTACCAAAGGCGTCGATCGGAAATGCGATAGGGGTTGGGAGCGGTGGGCTGGCGCGGGGGCAGGCGACGGGCAATGGGGCCGAGATGACGGCCATGGAGGTCGCGTTCGAAGGCGGGGGCCTGTTGATCGATGGTCACCACGATCGCGAGGCAGCCGGCGGCTTGGGCGCGATCGAGAGTGTCGCGGGTGGCGGTAAGATCTTCGCGAGGATAAAGCTGGAACCACAAGGGGCCCGTGGCGGCAGCGGCGATTTGATCGATGGGCTGGCTGGCGACATTGCTCACGATCATGGTGGTGTGGGCGGCGGTGGCACCTTGATGGGTAGCCGATTCGGCACCGGGATGGAGCATGAGGTGGCCGGCGGAAGGCGAGATCAGGATGGGGAAATCGAGTTTGGTTTTGAAGAGCTCGAGGGCGGTTTGGGGCTTGGCTGAAGGTGGGGAAGCGCCGGGGATGAGGCTCACCCAGTCGAAGGCTTCGCGATTGCGGCGCATGGTGAATTCGCCGTCGGTGCCATAGGCGGTGTAGTCGTAGGCTTGGCGGGGAAGTTTGGCATAGGCGACAGCTTCGAAGTCGAGGGCGGTAAGGAGTTCGTCGAGCTTGGGGACGCGCGAGTGGTCGCGGAAGGGGTCCTGCTGGGCGCTGAGAAGCGGCGATGACGACACCAGAGCCGCAAAAGTTTGGGCGGCTTGGCGGCGGGAAAGGCTATTGCTCCAGCGGGTTTCTAAATGGCGCACTGCTCGCGTCAGTATACTACTGTGGAGCAATGACCAATCGTCGAACGGTACTTTTCGGATCGGTAGCTGGAGTGATAGCGGCGGCTCAGGTAGCCGTACCGCGGGCGCGCTTGCGGCGAGTGCCGGGGACGAAGCCACGGAATATCGTTTTCATTCTGACGGACGACCATCGCTACGACGCGATGGGGTTTCTGAAGGGTCAGCAATTCTTAGAGACGCCCGTGCTGGACTCTTTGGCGCGCGACGGCGTGCATATGAAGAATGCCTTTGTGACCACGGCGTTGTGTTCGCCGAGCCGGGCGTCGATTCTGACTGGTAAGTACGCGCACCGTCACAAAGTAGTGGATAACAATACGCCGATTCCGGCGGGGACGACATTCTTTCCGGAGTATCTGAAAGAGTCAGGCTACGCGACCGCATTTATCGGTAAGTGGCATATGGGGGCGGAAAGCGACTCTCCGCGGGCGGGGTTTGATCGCTGGGTGAGCTTCCTGGGCCAAGGAACTTACTTGCCTTCGAAGAATGGTTTTAACGTAGACGGCAAGAAGGTTCCGCAGAAGGGTTACATTACGGATGAGTTGACCGGCTATGCGGTGGATTTCATCAATCAGCAGAAGCAAGACAAACCTTACTTCTTGTATCTATCGCATAAGGCGGTGCATTCGGAATTTATTCCCGCCGAACGGCACAAGGGGCGCTTTGACAAGGAGAAATTTGTGCCGCCGCCGACGATGGAGGCGACGGGCGATATGGCGCGTAACCGGCCGATGTGGGTGCAGAACCAGCGAAACAGTTGGCACGGCGTGGAGTTTCCGTATCACTCAGATTTGAACATTGAGGAGTATTACAAGCGCTACGCAGAAACGTTGTTAGCCGTGGATGAGAGCGTGGGCCGGGTGCTGGAGACGCTGAAGCAACGGGGTGAGCTTGATTCAACCCTGGTGATTTACATGGGCGACAACGGATTTGCGTTTGGCGAGCACGGATTGATCGATAAACGGACGGCGTATGAAGAGAGCATGCGGGTGCCGATGCTGGCGCGTTGCCCAGAGTTGTTTCCGGGCGGTGGGGTGGTGGAGGAAGTAGTGGCGAACCTCGACATTATGCCGACCTGCCTGGCCGTGGCGGGGCTGGAGGCTCCGGCGGGGATGGATGGGCAAAACTTCTTGCCGCTGGCGCAAGGAAAAAAGGTGGCTTGGCGGGACAGCTTACTCTACGAGTATTACTGGGAAAGAAATTTTCCGCAGACACCGACGATGCATGCCTTGCGCGGTGACCGGTATAAGTACATCCGCTATCACGGTATTTGGGATTTGAACGAGCTTTACGATTTGAAAGAAGATCCGCACGAGACGACTAACTTAATTGGTAAGCCGGAGTTAGCCGGGGTTATCAAAGAGATGAACGCGAAGTTATTCGACATTCTGGAGAATACCGATGGGCTGTCGATGCCTTTGTATCGCGATAAAGGGGGGGTGTCGGACAAGCGGCATCCGGATCGCTCGAAGCGGGCTGATTTCCCGCCGGAGTTTATGGGGAAGACCAAGAAGTAAGCTGTAAGTTAAGAAGTAGGGAAGTGATGCGGAATGAGTCCGGCGGCTTTGAGTTCGCGCCATACGGGGGCGGGAACCTGGACTTCGCGAATCAGCTTGACGGTTTCATTCAGGCGGTTGGGCGTCATGGTGGAGGTAACGATTTGAGTCATGATCGTGGGGAAATTGACCACTAACAAGCCGGCGACGGCGGCGGCGAGATGCAGTAACGGAAGGGAGCCGCAGATGTTAAAGAAGCGAGACATCAGCGCGCGTTCCGCAACGGTAGCCACCTCGTAGTTAAAGAGGAAATCCGGGGCGGAAGCGGGGTCCTGGGTAAGGGTAAAGGCTTGCCCGTAGTTGATGCCCATCAGAGTAACTTCGAAATGGGGGCCTTGTTGCGCCGCTTCAATAATCTTCATCAGCGGACCGAGGATGGCGGGGCAGAAGGTGAGGCCGGCATAGTCGAGGGTGCCGGGCTCTTCGGCGATGAAGCGGTGGACAAAGGCGGGGTCCTTGATGCCGAGCCCGATGCGCTCGACGAAGCCGCCGTCTTTCGCCGATTGCAGGTAGCGAACGGCGGGGCGAACACCGGTTTCCCACGTGAGGCCGATTTGCTTTTCCATATCAGGGGAATCGTGCAGGGCGACGCCGTAGAGTGAGCCGCCGCCGAATTCGATGCGTTCGCGGCAGATTTGTTGTTCCACGCCGCGCGCTGAGGGGTCCCAATGGTCAGTGAGGCCGTGATAGCGGGCCGGAATGCCTTGCAGAAGAGCATCGGGCTGATGCTCGACGGCACCATCGATGGCCAGGCCGAGATAGCGGAGGCATTTGGTTTGGAAGCGAATGGAGCGCGGGTCAACGCCCAAAATCTCCAGCGCCCGGCCGAGTTGCAGGGTGGCGCGGTAAAGGACGGCGGAATCGAAGGTGCGGATGCCCAAGTCGAGGGCGGCTTTGACCATGGGGACGACGTGCCGCTCGACATCGACGGGGCCGCCACCGGGAGCCGGGCCGAAGCCAAAACGGTGGCAGCCGAAGGCGAAGCGATCAGCGGGAATTTCTCGAATGGCTGGCATGAACTCTCAAGAATATCAGGGCAGATGGCCCTGGACCTCAGCGATCTCATTCGCCGCGCTGCGGGCCCGCGCGACCGGCTGATCGACTCTCAGGTCTAACGCCACTAAGCTGTTCGAACTGCTTCCTGCATTCACTGGTGGTGTACCGCTGCTGAAGACAGCGGCAAGCGAAGCTGACGAAAGCGGTGCAGGCGAGCTAAGGTAAACAAGATGCCTTCAATCAACGTTGTAAATCGCCGCGTGGTGCTGAACGCCCGCCCGGTGGGTGCGCCGAAGCCGACGGACTTCCGGCTGGAAGAAGCCGCGGTGCCGGTGCCCTCCCCGGGGCAGTTGCTGCTGCGCACGCTATACCTTTCGCTTGACCCTTACATGCGTGGCCGGATGAGCGATGCCCCGTCCTACGCCGCGCCGGTGGCTCTGGGCGAGGTGATGGTGGGCGGCGCAGTCTCTCGCGTGGAGGCCTCGCAGCACCCCGGCTTCGCCGCCGGCGACCTTGTCCTTGGCTACACCGGCTGGCAAGAGTACGCGCTTTCCGATGGCACGCGACTCAGCAAGCTGGAGGCCGGCATGACGCACCCCTCGCTCGCCCTCGGCGCGCTGGGCATGCCCGGATTTACGGCCTATATGGGCTTGCTCGACATCGGACAGCCCAAGAGCGGCGAGACTGTCGTAGTTGGCGCGGCCAGCGGGGCCGTCGGCTCCATGGTGGGCCAGATCGCCAAGATCAAAGGCTGCCGGGTGGTGGGGATCGCCGGCGGCGCCGGCAAATGCCGCTATGTGGTGGAGGAGTTGGGTTTCGATGCGTGCCTGGATCGACGCGATGACGATCTGAAGCGGCAGTTGGCTACGGCGTGCCCGAAGGGCATCGATGTTTACTTTGAGAACGTGGGCGGCGCGGTATTCGCGGCCGTAATGCCGCTATTGAACGCCTGCGCGCGGATCCCCGTGTGTGGGCTGATCGCGCACTACAATGACACCGCCTTGCCGCCCGGCCCGGACCGTTTGGGGCTCCTAACCCGCACCATCCTCACCAAGCGCATTAAGATGCAGGGCTTCATTATCTTCGACGATTATGGCCATCGCTATAGCGAGTTCGCGAGCCAGATGGGCACCTGGCTGAAGGAAGGCAAGATCAAGTTCCGCGAAGATGTGGTGGAGGGTTTGGAGAACGCGCCGCAAGCCTTGATTGGTTTGCTGGAAGGCAAGAACTTTGGCAAGCTGGTGGTCCGCGTCGCGCAGGATTAGAAGCCACTGCTGCGGACGCCGGGCCGTAAACGGTAGACTAAGGAAGCCGCATGGCCCCAACTCTAGATCTTGATTCCTTCCCGACCCTTGAAGCTTTAGCAATCGAGCTGACGCCGCATCTGATCCGTTATAACGATCAGTTCTGCTATGTCTTTGCCGGCGTGAAGCTGCACGAAGAAGACCTGAAGGACTTTCTTGAAGAGCCCATCTCGGCGCTGCCGCCCAAAGCGTTGGAGCTGATTGCCCCGGTGCAACTGTTCTTTGTGCCATATCTGGAGCAAACGCAAGCGCCGGCCAATGGCAAGCCCGCCGTCCTAAGAGTCGCCACCAAGCGGCCTCCGGAAGGCGTCTACGGCTTTGCCGCCGGCTTCTACCGGCCGCCCGGCCACGCGCTGTTTCTGGCGGCCCAGGAATCGAATCTAAACGACTATCACTATTACTTCTTCCGCTCGATTGCGGCTATGGTCACCGAGCGCCTGCCGGCCGTCTCGCAAGACGCCTATATTAATTTGCTGGACGCCGAGATTCAGCAGCAGGTGCATGGCGAGATGGACGAAGTGAGCTGGCGCATGAAGCAGGATTATCTGGAATCGAACAGCCCGGATGAGCCAGTGATGAAACCGGCGGCGAAACCGGTGACGAAACCGAAGAAGAAACCAGAGAAGAAATTAGGGAAGAGCTTTTTCGAGTACGCGCGGCAATCGATGGTGGATACGATGACGCTTTATCTGCACGGCATTTGTTGCGACATCGACGTGGACCCGGGTCCACGGCAGTTGGCGAGCCGGAGCATCCGGAAGCGGCTGGAATTTTTGCAGGACATCTGCCCGCCGCCAGCCGGCATGCGAGCATTACCAGCGCCGGTGCGAAAGAGCTAAGGCTGGTTGAGCCCTTCCGGCAATTCGGCGGGCGGATTCTCAAAGATCGTGCGGCCACCGAAAAGCGGTGCGACGAGTGGGTTGTTATTCGGGATGGATTCGTTGCCATTCCTGAGGAACATCAGGGCTTGAGCGATGGCGGCTAAGCCGGTAGCCTGGGTCGCCAAAGGCCCCTGCGGCACCAGGAACGAGTGCGGATCGGCGGCCACGCCGGGCACCAGACTACGGACAATGTCATAGCGATAGAGCGAAGTCTGTTCGCGCATGTTGGCGGCGCGGATGAAGCGCGTGGTGGAGGGGTTCGCCGCCGTCTGGTCGCCCAGGGCCATCTGGAAGAGAATCCGCTTGATGCCATTGCCCGGCAGGGTGGCCGACCGCAGATGCCGCGCGTAGAAGATGGGCGCGCCGGGATTTTCGAGCCACTCGGCGCGATCCCAGAAGTCCTGCAAGGCGCGGGCGCCGGGCACATTCAAGATACTTACTGGTTGCCCACGCAGCGGCATTTGATCGGCAAAATCGAGGCCGCGGTTCAAGAGAACCGGTTGTCGAAAGCCTAGCGCGATCAGCGCGACGAACTGCAGAGTGCGCGAACTGGCCAAGCGGCCCGTTTCAGTGCCAGAGCCAGGAGTGACGTTCAGCACGGCCGCGGTAACTTCAGGCTCGACGGCGAGCAGCAACGTGCCATACATGCCGCCCAGGCTTTGGCCCAAATAGTGGATGAGGCTGGGATCAAGGTCACGGCGGCCATCGCCATCCAGGTCGATTCCTTCGCGGATCGCATGAACCAACTGCATGTAGTCAATCGCCGTTTGCCGCACGCAATCGCGAACGACAATCGGCAACCCAGGCGCGACGACCACGCAGCCTTCAATGGCGTCAATGGCCCCGCCGCCGTCCAGGTCCTGGCCCCGTCCGGGTGCCGGAACTTCGGTCACTTGTCCGCCCGTCTGGGTGAACAAGTAACTCGACTCCGGCCCGCCGCCATGGCCTACCGCGCTGATGGCGACGACGGCGTAACCCATCGCGTTGGCGGCAATCGCGGTGGGCATGCCAATGCGGCTGTCGCCGAAGCCGTGGCCGGTCAGCAGCACCGGATAGCCGCCGGGGGGGGCGGGCGTGGCAGGCAGCCAGACGTGCCCATGGATCTCGTCGTTCACGGCAGGCGCGGGGAGCGGCTCGGCGGTCGGCGTGGGTGAAATGATGCCGGCCGCGTTC
>JANLPT010000184.1:0-2198 GCA_031367405.1 Bryobacteraceae bacterium | reverse complement strand
TTCATGCCGGCGTCGGACTCTCTTCCAGGGCGCACCCACCCAATTGCTTCGAGTACCGGGCGGCGATCCAGGTATCGGGCGCGAATTTTCCGGGGCCAAAAATCAGCACTAGAACCGATGCTATCAGGAAGGTGTACGGAGCCGCAGCATAGAATTTATCAGGGTCCGGCAATGCAGAGAAGAGCGCCTCGCGGTGGCTTCGTCGTAGCCCGCCATCATATTGGACATCGCGCGTGAACTCAACCGTGAAGCTCACGCTCGCTCCGGCACTGATCGCGCCGATCTCCTCGTGAGGGCTTCCGAGAGTGTAGGCGAGTTGACCGTTCGGGCCATCCGCATCCCGCGCCTGCACGGTGAAGGTGGCGGCGCATGGCAACAACTGCGAAGGCGTGCCGTTGAGTGCGCCGTTGGTGGCCAGGCTGATGCCGGCCGGAAGGGATCGTCGTTAGATCTGTCGCCGGTTAGGCTGGAGTACAAGCGGCCGGGTAAATCGCGGTTTGAACCCAAGCTGCCAAGCTGGTTGGCGTTGAGTGAGCGGTGAGACGCCGTCAGCGCGAAATCGGTCTTCGGGCTTGCGCCTCTTAAACCCTGGCCTGCTTGAAAATCGATTCGGATTTCACCTTGATCTCTTTGGCTAGTTCAAAGGGATCGGCCAATTGGTATTTCGGCAGAAACAGCTCGACGGAGATCGGCCCGGCGTAGCCGCGCTGCACGAGCTTGCGCAAGATTCGGGCCAAAGGCGCCACGCCATCGCCCGGCACGACCCGGGATTGAAGATCGAGCAATTCACGGGGCAGGTCCGGCGTGTCGTTCAGGTGGGCATGGATGATCTCGCCCGGCCTGATTAAGTCCATATCGTCCATTTTGCTGGGCCCGGACCAGAAATGGTAACAATCGAACAGGATGCCGAAGTTGGGATGCGCCGCCGCGCGGTGCAGCCGCAGCGCGGTGGGCAGCGAGGCCAGAAAGGTGGAGTTTCTGACGAATTCGGCGGCCACTTTCAAATTGAACTGACCCGCAGCTTCGGCCACTTGGCGAATATTTTGTGGGCTTCTGGCATAATCGTCCGGAGTGAATTTGGCGGCGGTGGCGCAAGGCGAATAGACCAAAGGCGCTCCGAGTTCGGCAAACTGCTCACACCGTTTTTTGAAGGCCTCGAGATTCTCCGCAAATTTCGGATTTGGCTCCCACAGACCCGTGACGCCCACCGCTCCAGAAACTACAGTGAGGCCATTGTCGGTCAATACTCGTTTGGCGCTGGCCAGCGAATCCTGTTTCAGAAAATCGTCGAGCAGCGCGGCGGCGGGCTCGACCCTTTTGATACCGGCCTTGGCCCAGCCTTCGAGGGACTTACGATAGCCCGCGCCGGCCGAAGTGAATTGGTGCATGCTGAGCGTCATTTTGTGCGTGGCTGCCCCAGCGCGTCCGGCGGCTAGCGCGAAAGGCGTCACTAGCACGGTCCGGCGTGGCAGCATGAGTAATACCATAGCGCTTTCATGGCGTCTGCCGCACAATGGACCGTCACGCTCGTCGATGGCGCGAAAACAGCGGCTGAACCAACCTTCAACGCCATGGTGAACTTCACCTACGCCGTGAATGTACAAAGCGGCTGTTCCGGAACCCTCCACGCTGGCCCTGGCCGGCGGAGTGCTGGTGCTCGCCGCCATCCGCAAGTTCAAGAGCTAAAGCATTGTTCCTCGTTCGCCAAAAGGGTCAGCGCTAATGCTCTGGCCCTTTTGGCTTTTGGCGTTATTCTATAAGGGCGTGGTCATCGTTAATACAGTTTTCGAGGAGCGATTGGATCAACTTTTCATCTCCATGCGGCGGCTGCACGAAGCGCTCGCCCAAGCCGGAGTTCCCTACGAAATCATTGGCGGCTTGGCGGTCTTTGTCCACGTCGAGCGGGTTGACCCCGCTCTATCCCGGCTGTCAAGAGACATTGATGCCATGATCCGCCGGGTCGATCTGCCCAGAGTTGCGGAGGCCGTTCGGGCGCACGGGTTAGTCTACCGGCATGTCGCTGGCCTCGACATGTTGGTTGACGCCCAGAACCCCAAGGCCAAAACCGCGATTCACCTGATCATGGCCGGAGAGCGCGTTCGTCCTGAATCGGTTGAGCCCGCTCCAGGCTTGGGCACCGGCGAAATGATCATGGGTGCCCGGATCACGTCGATTGACCATTTGCTCACGATGAAACT
>JANLPT010000177.1:0-24394 GCA_031367405.1 Bryobacteraceae bacterium | reverse complement strand
ACGGTGTATTTGGAGAGGTCGTCGAGATGGGCGGCGTTCATCAATTCGGGCGGCAAATTCGCCGCATCACTGAAAACAGATACCCAGCCGGCCCCGGCCCTGAGGGCCGCCATACCGGCCATGGCGGCGGCACCGGTTTTGCCGCGCGCGCCCCCAACGGCAAGGACATGGCCGAAGTTGCCCTTATGGGCATTTCGCAAGCGGGGCGTGATCACCGTGGCGAAATCGCGAGGCTCCGTCAGGTGCAGCTTAGCGGTTTCAAGCAAACGGACAGGCGAACCGATCGGGCAGATGCGTAGCTCGCCGAGGCGATCGCAATTTGGTGGCAGCACATGCGCCGGCTTGGGCGCGGTGAAGGTGACGGTAAGCGTGGCCCGAACCACCTCGCCGGCGCTGTCGGCCGAATCGCTCTCCATTCCAGAAGGCAGGTCAACCGCAGTGACTGGCGCGTCGAGGGAGTTAATCTCGGCGATCAGTTCGGCGACGCGGCCGCGAGCCGGGCCCGTAGCCCCAGTGCCGAGCAGGGCATCGACGATCAGCGTTGCCTGGTGAGCGAAGCCCAGGGAGACATCGGTGGCTTGCAACATCCGGTGCTGAGCGGCGGCGTCACTGGAGAGTTCTTCAGGTGCGCAAGAGAGAATCACATCGATGCGGGCACCGTCCACGACGGATAGGATTCGGGCGATGGCGAGGCCGTCACCACCGTTGTTACCTTTGCCGCAATAGAGGGCGACACGATGTTTCCTTAAGGGGCCGAAGCGTTCGCGCATGCACTCCACCACGCGGTGGGCGGCGTTCTCCATCAGCACCAGACTGGGGATTCCGAGCGCGACGGTGCTCTCATCCACTTGACGCATTTCCACCGCTGTCAGGACGCGCACAATCTATCCTTTAGCCGGCCACTCGAACTTGAGATTGGCTTTAGAGATTTGGTCAAGCGGCACTTGCAGCGGTTCTTCCTCGACGACGATGCTGACCACGCCGCCGGCAAAGCCCGCCAGACGGCCGACCAGCGTCTTGTGTTTACCGATCGGCTCGCGGAGCACGAGCTTGGCGAGAAGGCCGGCGAAGCGAGTGTAGTCGCGCGGCGTGCTCAGCGGGCGCTCCATGCCAGGCGAACCCACTTCGAGCTGATAGGCGTCGCCGGGGATCAGGTCCTCGGCGTCCAACACGGCGGAGACTTGGTGCGAGACGGTTTCGCATTCGTCAAGGGAAACGCCGCCTTCCACATCCTTGTCGAGCGTGATGCGCAGCAGGCGATGGCGTCCACCGCCCACCATTTCCACTTGCATCACCTCCAGCCCCAGGCTGGTGGCCGACTGTTCCACGATTTCCTTCAAACGGCTGAGTACTGCTTCGCGCAAAACGCCTCCCCTGTCACCGTAGCAGAAGCCGGTGCGCGATTCGTTAAACTGAATTGAAGCCGGGCCACGCGCGCTCTCCGCTTCATTGCGAGGACCACAAACCGTTGAGTTTAAAAATGAACGATACGCCCACCACGTTTGAGCCGAATGAGCGTTGGTCGACGGTGGACGCGAATGAGCTTTACGACGTCAGCCGTTGGGGTAAAGGCTACTTTTCGGTGGGCCAGAACGGCCATCTCTGGGTGCATCCTTCGAAGGAGCCCGGCCGGCAAATCGACCTCAAGAACCTAATCGATACCCTGCGTCTGCGAGGCATTCAGGCGCCGATTCTCATTCGCTTTGGGGAAATTCTCCGCCACCAGCTGGGCGAGATCAACGACGCTTTTCAACTGGCGATGCGCGAAAACGCTTACCAGGGAAAGTACATCTGCGTGTACCCCATCAAGGTGAATCAACAGCGTCATGTGGTGGAAGAGGTGCTGGCCTACGGTAAACAATATGGGTTTGGCCTCGAAGCTGGTTCGAAGCCCGAATTGATGGCCGTGTTGGGCATTACCGATGGCACCACGCCGATCGTCTGCAATGGTTTCAAGGACGATGAGTATATCGAGATGGTGATGCTGGCCAAGAAGATTGGGCGCAACATCACGCCGATCATCGAGAAATATACCGAGCTCGATTTGATTTTGAAGTACGCCGAAAAGGTGGGCGTCCGGCCGGCGATCGGCCTGCGGGTGAAGCTGGCGGCGCGCGGTTCTGGCCGCTGGAAGAGTTCCGGCGGCTATCGTTCGAAGTTCGGCCTCACCGTGAGCGAAGCTTTGAAGGTGCTGGCCGAGTTAAAGACGCGCGGCATGGAGGATTGTCTCGACTTACTCCATTTCCACTTAGGCAGCCAGATCACGAACATTCGCCAGATTAAAGGCGCGGTGACGGAGTTGGCGCGGATCTATGCCGACTTGAAGAAGCAAGGCGCGGGCTTGAAGTTTTTGGACGTCGGCGGCGGCCTCGGGATCGACTACGACGGATCGCAGACTGATTTCGAGTCGAGCGTCAATTACACCCTGCAGGAATATGCGAACGACGTCGTGCATCATATTCAGCACGTTTGTGACGAAGAGAGCGTGCCCCATCCCACGATCGTCACCGAGAGTGGCCGGGCGATTGCGGCGTACCATAGCGTGCTGGTATTCAATGTGGTCGGCGTGTCCGGCTTTGGCGATGAGGAGCTGAAGGAAGTTAGCGCCGAAGCTGAGCAGCCGCTGATCGACTTACAGGAGACGCATCGCTCGCTGACGCTCAAGAATCTGCTCGAGAGTTTTCATGACGCTCAGCAAGCCCTCGATTCAGCGCTCAATCTGTTCTCGCTGGGCTATATGTCGCTGGAACAGCGCAGCAATGCCGAAAATTATTACTGGACCATCTGCCGCCGCGTGCTGACCATGGCGCGATCCCTAGACGTGTTCCCTGAGGAGCTGGAAGGCCTCGATAGCTTACTCGCCGATACTTACTTCTGTAACTTCAGCTTGTTTCAATCCATGCCCGATAGCTGGGCCATCAAGCAGCTCTTCCCCGTGATGCCCATTCACCGTTTGAACGAACGGCCGCAGCGCAAAGGAATTTTAGGGGACGTTTCTTGCGACTCGGACGGAAAGATCGATCAGTTTATCGATCGCCGCGACGTGAAGAAGACCCTGCCGCTGCATCCGTTCGGCGATGGCGATTACTACTTAGGCGCGTTCCTGGTGGGCGCTTACCAGGAGATTCTGGGGGACTTACACAATCTTTTTGGCGATACGAATGCGGTCCACATTAAGTTGAGCGACACCGGCACCTACGAGCTCGAACATTATGTCCCGGGCGACACGGTGCGCGAAGTGCTGGACTATGTGCAATTTTCGTCCAAGGCACTACTCGAGCAATTCCGGCGGGACGTCGAGGTGGCTCTGCGCGAGGGGCGCATCGGTTACGAAGAGAGCGGCCGCTTGCTGCGCTTTTACGAGGACGGTCTGCAGGGTTATACCTATTTGGAAGACGCCCACGTTAAGTAGAGTCCATGTCGTGCTGGTGACGCCGCGTAACCCGCTAAATATTGGGGCGGTGGCGCGCGCGGTGAGTAACTTTGGCTTTGATTGCTTGCGGCTGGTTGACCCTTACCGCGTGGCGATGGATGAGGCGCGGAGCGCCCCCGGGGCCGGGGCGATTCTGGCCGGGGCGACTGAATTCGCCACCGTGCGGGAAGCCGTGGCCGATTGCTCGCTGGTGGTGGGGACGGCGTCCATGGAGTTACGCGAGTCGCGCTTGCCGCTGGATCGGTTGGAGGACGCAGCGCCGTTGCTACGCGGCACCCCGGGCCAAGTGGCATTGCTGTTCGGCTCGGAGAAGTACGGCCTCTCCAACGACGACCTGAGCTTCTGCCATCGATTGATTCGCATCCCGACGCGGCCGGAACATGGGTCAATGAATTTGGGCCAAGCGGTGGCGGTTTGTCTGTACGAACTGATCCGCGAGGCCGGAACGTACCCCGAGGAGATCGTCCGGCAAGCGCCCTCCGGACAGCTGGACCACTTGGCCGATGGGTTGCACCGGGTGCTGACGGAAGCCGGGTACGCGCAAATGCCCACTACTCCGCACAAAATCCGGCGTCTACTGCGCCGGCTGCACTTGTCGCCCAAGGACGCCAAAGCCGTCCAGGGAATGGTGCGGCAGCTGCTGTGGAAGCTGGGAAGCAAGTTATCCTGATAGTAGATGACCAAATGTGAACGAACTTACGAGCTGGCGCGCCCGCTAGACCCAGCTTTGCTCGAACAGATCCGTGCATTGCACAGCGTCCTGGGCATCCAAAAACTGCGCGTCGCCCCCCAGATGGATGCGATCACAGTGGGCTGGGATGCGGCACGGTTGTCGCCCCCGCAACTCGAGAGCCTATTAGCGCAACATGGCTTAGCACTGAAACCTTTTGTGCGGCCGGAGCCACCCCCGAAGCCTGAGCCTGTCGCCGCATGAAGATCGCACTCGCCCAATTCAACCCCACCGTCGGTGCGCTTACCGCCAATGCCGGCCGCATCGCCGTAATGGCGCGCGAAGCCGCAGCTCGTGGCGCGGACATCGTCGCGTTCCCGGAATTGGCCATCTGCGGCTATCCGCCGCGCGACTTACTTGAAAAGGCAAGCTTCGTCGAGCGGTGCGCCGGCGAAGTAGCCCGCCTCGCTGAGTTGACCCGCGATCTGCCGCTGGCCGTGATCGTCGGTACCGTCAGCACCGTAGCGCCCCAGGCGGGCAAGCAATTAGCGAACGCCGCACAGGTGCTCGCCGGCGGAAAAATCATTTTCGAGCAGCACAAAATGTTGCTCCCCACTTACGACGTCTTTGATGAAAGCCGTTACTTCGTGCCGGGCGAACGCCAAACCATTTGGGAGTATCGCGGGCGTAAGATCGCACTGGCCATCTGCGAGGATGCGTGGAATGACAAACAGTATTGGCACCGTCCGCTTTATACGCGCGATCCGGTGGCAGAACTGGCTGCCGCCGGTGCCGAGTTACTCATCTCCATCAATGGCTCGCCCTATCATTTAGGCAAACGGACCCAGCGCCGTGAGATGTTCGCCGCCTTGGCCGTGCATCACCGGTTACCCGTTTACTATGTAAACCAAGTAGGCGGCAACGACCAGTTAGTCTTCGATGGTTCGAGCTTTGCGCTGGCAGCTGACGGATCGGAACTGGCCTCGGCAGTCTCCTTCGCCGAAGACCTCGCGCTGCCCGGCGATCATCATGCGAACTTGGCCGACGAGACGGAAGCCGTTTACGACGCCTTAGTGCTCGGCACCCGCGACTATATTCGTAAGTGCGGCTTCCAGAAAGTGCTCATTGGACTTTCGGGGGGCATCGATTCTTCCATCACCGCCGCTATCGCCGTCGATGCGGTCGGCGCGGCCAATGTCACCGGCGTTTCGATGCCCGGCCCTTACTCCTCTGAGCATTCACTCACCGATGCCCGGGAACTGGCCGGGCGCCTGGGCTTGCGCTACGAGATCTCGCCGATCAGCGAAGTCTGTGCCGTATTCGAGCGCGTCTTGCAGCCGCTATTCGCCACTTACCAACGTGATGTGACGGAAGAAAACTTACAAGCCCGTTTGCGCGGAGTTACATTAATGGCGCTCTCGAATAAGTTCGGGGCGATGGTGCTCACCACCGGGAATAAAAGCGAGTTAGCCGTAGGTTACTGTACGCTCTACGGCGATATGTGCGGCGGACTCGCCGTGATTAGCGATGTGCCGAAAACGCTGGTGTACCAGATTTCGCGCGTCGCCAACCGCCGTCATCCAGGCGCAATTCCAGAAAATGTCTTCATTAAGCCTCCCTCCGCCGAGTTGCGGCCCGGCCAGAAGGACTCCGACTCGCTGCCCGAATACGATGTGCTCGACGCGATCCTGAAGGGCTACGTGGAAGAATCAAAAAGTCCGGCGGCGATTGCCGGGGAGTTAGCTTTGCCTTTGCCCCTGGTCCGCGATATTGCCAATAAGGTGGATCGTAACGAGTACAAGCGCCAACAGGCCGCGCCCGGCTTGAAGGTGACCACCAAAGCTTTCGGCATCGGCCGCCGCTTTCCGATCGCTCAGCGATTCTCGGAATGAGTAAGTTCTTCAAAGCCATTGCCGAGAGCTTGCGCGGCGAGCATCATGACTACACGTCCGGCTCTCTCAACCGCGCCATCGTCCTACTCTCGGTGCCGATGATTCTGGAGATGGCGATGGAGTCGCTGTTTGTGGTCGTCGACATATTCTGGGTCGCCCACTTAGGGGAGCAAGCCGTGTCAACCGTGGGCCTGACGGAGGCAATGTTCGCCATCGTCTTCGCGGCAGCCATGGGCTTGAGTGCCGCGGCCACCGCCACCGTGGCACGGAGAATTGGCGAGAAGAACCCTGAGGCGGCGAGCCATGCCGGGGCGCAGGCGATCATTCTCGGGGTCATCGTCGCGCTGGCCTTTGCCATCCCTGGCTATTGGTATGCAGCAGACTTATTAGAGTGGATGTCCGGCTCCCGGTCCTTGGCCATCTACGGTAGTAACTTTACCAAAATCATGCTGGCCGGTACGCCCGGTGTCATCTTACTCTTTCTGAATAACGCAATCTTTCGCGGGGCCGGCAATGCCACGATCGCCATGCATGCTTTGTGGCTGGCCAATGCGTGTAACATGATCCTCGATCCACTCTTTATCTTTGGCTGGGGACCGGTGCCGGCCATGGGCGTCACCGGCGCGGCCATCGCGACCACCACTGGCCGCTCAATTGGCGCGTTATATGGCTTTTGGAAACTCTACCAGGGGCGCGGCGAACTCCGTTTGCGGCGCTCGCACTTCACCTGGGATGCCTCGTTGATGCGGCAGCTGATCGGCATTGCCGCGCCGGCCGGCTTCCAGTATCTGGTGCCGACGGCCAGTTGGCTGGGGCTGATGCGCATGGTCGCCGTCTTCGGCGGCGCGGCGACTGCCGGTTACACCATCGCCATCCGCATCATTATTTTTGTGTTACTCCCCGCTTGGGGACTCTCGAATGCGGCCGCTACCCTGGTAGGCCAAAATCTAGGAGCTAAACAGCCTGGGCGCGCTGAGAAGTCAGTGATTGCCTGTGGGCTTTATAACATGGCTTTTCTCGTAACTGTCTCCGTCGGGCTGATTCTATTTGCGGAGCCCTTAGTGCGGCTATTTACTCAGGATGACCACGTGGTCCGGGTGGCCGTCGAGTGTTTGCGTATCCTCAGTTACGGTTACGGCTTTTATGCCTGGGGCATGGTGCTGATCCAAGCGTTCAACGGCGCAGGAGATACGCGCACGCCGACGCTGGTGAACTTTTTCTGCTATTGGGCCGTGCAATTGCCACTGGCTTACGTTTGGGCGAATTGGTGGCATGGCGGTGTCGCGGGCGTCTTTTGGGCGGTCCCCGTGGCGGAATTCCTGCTGGCGGCGATCGCCTACTTACTCTTTCGCCGCGGATCCTGGAAGAACACGGTCGTCTGATGAGGGTCCTGCTGATCAACACTTACGACTTGGGTCATCAGCCTTTTGGGCTCGCCTCGCCCGCCGCTTGGTTGCTGCGCGACGGCCATCAAGTCACCTGCGCTGACCTCGCCGTAGAGAGCATGCCGCCACAAACCGGTGCCTTTGATTGCATTGCCTTTCACTTGCCCATGCACACGGCCACCCGGATGGCCGCACCCCTGCTGGGGCGGCTGCACCGACAGCACCCCGCCGTTCGCCTCGCGTGCTATGGCCTTTATGCGCCTTTGAATGCCGAGTATCTGCGTGGGCTGGGTGCCGAGGCCATCATCGGTGGTGAGTTCGAAGCCGGGCTCTGTGCCTGGGTGAATGGCGATGCCGTGCAAGGCACTTCTTATGAGCGGCTAAACTTCATCGCCCCTCAACGCGACCTGCTTCCTGTGCTGGGCAATTATTCAAAGCTGCGAGTGAATGGAGAGGCTCGGACGGTGGGCTACACCGAAGCCAGCCGCGGCTGCAAGCATCTGTGCCGGCATTGTCCCGTCGTGCCGGTATACGAAGGCCGTTTCCGGATTGTGGCGGCCGACGTCGTTCTTGAAGACATTCGCCGCCAAGTGGCTGCCGGTGCGCAACACATCACGTTCGGTGACCCGGATTTCTGGAACGGCCCCACGCACGCCCAGCGCATCGTACACGCTTTGCATAAAGAATTTCCGCTCCTCACATACGACGTCACCATCAAGGTGGAGCATTTGCTGCGCCACCGCGATTTGCTGGCCGATTTGCGCTCAACCGGTTGTCTGATGGTGACCACAGCGGTTGAATCGCTTGACGATGCGGTGCTCGCACGGCTCGATAAGGGGCACACCCGAGCCGGCTTTGAACTCGCGGTGGCTTTGGTTCGCGACGCCGGGCTCACCCTGGCCCCCACCTTCATCGCCTTCACGCCGTGGACTTCTCGCGCGTCCTATCTCGAATTACTGCGTACGCTCGCCGCGCTGGATTTGGTGGAGAATGTCGCACCTGTGCAACTGGCATTGCGTCTGCTGATTCCGGCGGGGTCGCGCATGCTGGAGCTTGAAGAAATGAGGGAACTCGTCACGGGGTTTGATCAGGAGGCCCTGTTACACCGTTGGCAGCATCCTGATGGCAGCATGGACACTCTCGCCGCCGCCGCGATCCGGATCGCCGGCGCAGGCGGCAGCCGACGGGAAATTTTCGAGAAATTATGGGTTTTGGCGGCCAACGGGGAGTACGAAACGCCCCCCATGCAGGCACGCGCCGCAGTGCCATTCTTAGACGAACCTTGGTACTGTTGAGCCGAGCCCACCGACGACCAGTTGGCCGTCCTCTAAAAGCTACATCAGGCGCAATATCGTGTCGACTCGGCGGATCCCGCTACGGAGATCGCTCGACAATTTGAAGGCGCGCATTGACAACAGGGCAGCCACACCAGTACTCCCGAGCGCGAACCACTGGAGGCGTGTCAGTCGGCTCGCTTCCACATACTCTAGCCCCAGCGATACGAGGACCACCAGGTTGAGTACTAAGACGACGAGCAGGATCACAGACAGGCCTTTTTCCCGAATTTCCATTCTCAATTCCCTCCAAGTACTTGTCGGCGTGGTGGGCCAGGAACTTTAGGCCCATTACGCTGGACGTCCGAGTTCGATATGATGCCCTCAATGAAGCGCGTTCTATTCACCCTGCTGGCCATCGTTGCCGTTGCGCATATTGGCCCTGCGCAAGCGGCGGACTTCAACCGCGACATCGCGCCGGTTCTCGCGGCGCGCTGCCTCAAGTGCCACGGCGCTGCTTTGCAACTTAGTGGCCTGGATCTGCGGACGCGCGAAGCCGCCCTTCGTGGTGGTACCCATGGCCCCGCCCTAGTGCCAGCCGACGCCGAAAAAAGCCCGCTTTACCGGATGATCTCCGGCCAACTGAAGCCCGCCATGCCCATGGACGGTAAGCTTACGGCCGCCGAGGCCGAGCTTTTCCGGGCATGGATTGCCGAGGGTGCCCCGTGGGGCGTGGTCGCCAGCAAAGACGCCTCGGCTGACCTGCTCGCCATGGAGAACAGCCCCGTGGCACCCGCAGCTCGCGAATGGTGGAGCTTTCGGCCGCTCGTTCGCCCGACGCCTCCGAGCCAGGGGAATCCCGTCGACTCATTTATCGGCACCAAGCTATTGGGCCTCCACACCGCGCCCCGCGCCGATCGCGCGACACTGATTCGCCGGGCTTCCCTGGATCTCACCGGCCTGCCGCCGACGCCCGCCGAGGTCGATATCTTTCTCGCTGACCGTTCGCCCAAAGCTTGGGAAAACGTCATCGATCGCCTGCTCGCCTCGCCCCATTACGGCGAGCGCTGGGGCCGCCATTGGCTCGACGTCGCCCGCTATGCCGACTCCAATGGCTACGAACATGACTTCGATCGTCCGAACGCCTTCCGCTATCGCGACTATGTGATTGGGAGCTTTAATCAGGATAAGCCCTACGACCGGTTCTTACGGGAACAATTAGCCGGCGATGAGTTACCCCAAGTTACTCACGAGACGCTGACAGCGACGGGCTTCTTACGCAATCACGCGAAGGTCGGCTTTCGCGAAAAGGACAATCCTGAGTTCCGTTACGAGTATCTCGATGACATGATCGCCACGTTGGGCCGGGGCGTATTAGGGCTTACCGTGCAATGCGCGCGATGCCATAACCATAAGTTCGATCCTATTCCCCAACGCGATTACTACCGCCTGCAGGCAACGCTCTTTGGCGTGGTCGAAGTGGATCATCCCCTCGTCCCCGCCGCGCAAGCCGCCGCATACCTGGCGGCTAATGCGCGAATCGAGGCCGAAGTGAAGCAGCGGCGAATGACGATCGCGAATATTGAGCAGCCTTATCGGGCGCAATTGTTGCCCGCTAAATACCTGCGCTTCCCGAAGAACGTGCAGGAGGCGATCGCCACGCCCGAGGCGCAACGCACGCCGGGCCAGGTGCTGCTGGCCAATCAGGTGATTCGTACGGTGAATGTCGCCCCGGCCGAGATTCAGAAAATTATCAGCCTGATCGACGCTGACCGGGTGAAGGTCCTGCGCGATGAAGTGGCGGGGCTGGAGAGCCAACGCCCCGCGCCGATTCCAGTCGCCATGGGCATCACCGACGGGGACTATCGCTATACCCCGGATGGCGCGGGCGATGAGCCGGCGCCCGGCAAAGGCGTGAAACAGCTGGCCACCGGCGGCAGCTTCCTCCATCAAGGTCCAGACCGCTATCAAGCGCCGCCTTCTTACTTTCTGCATCGCGGCGATGTTCTCAATCAAGGCTCCCTCATGAAGCCCGGTTTCGTTACCGTCGCTAGTTCGGCGGCAGTGCCGGTTGAAGTGCCTCCCGCCGGCGGACATACGTCCGGACGCCGCCGCGCGCTGGCCGAG
The DNA here is from genome assembly GCA_031367405.1 of Bryobacteraceae bacterium. GTDB lineage: Bacteria > Acidobacteriota > Terriglobia > Bryobacterales > Bryobacteraceae > JALHNI01. Next base: position 13,613 of record JANLPT010000177.1, on the reverse strand, counting down.
TGGCTGGTATCGGCGGAGAATCCGCTGACGGCCCGCGTGATCGTCAATCGCGTGTGGCACCATCACTTTGGCCGCGGCTTATTCGCGAGCTTGGATAATGTAGGCAAGATGGGCGACGCGCCCACCCATCCCAAGTTACTCGACTATCTGGCCGCTGATTTTCGTGACACCGGCTGGAGCTTCAAACGCCTGCACAAACTCATTATGACGTCAGAGACTTATCAGCGCGCCTCTCAAGACGAGAACCCGGCGAACTTAGCGGCTGATCCGCGCAACTTACTTCTATGGCGTTATCGCGCGCACCGCCTGGAAGCCGAAGCCGTGCGTGACCAGATGCTGGCCGTCAGCGGTGCCCTAAATCGTGAGATCTACGGCCCCGCCGTCTTCCCGCCGCTCGCCGCTGAAGTGCTGGCGCGAATGAAAAATGGCATCTGGAAGGAACAGCCGGAGTCGGCCACCTTCCGCCGGAGTATCTACGTTTACCGCAAACGCGGACTGCCCTTCCCAATGTTCGAGGTGTTTGACTTACCCGACCAGAACATCAGTTGTGGCGGCCGCTTGGTGTCCACCGTACCCACGCAAGCGTTGACCCTGATGAATAACGGCTTTGTCCTCGGCCAAGCCCGGCTCTTCGCCGCCCGGCTACGTGAAGCTTCACTCAATCCGGTTACCCAAATCGAAACGGCATATCGTATCGCACTCGGCCGTCCGCCGCATCTTGACGAACGGCGTCTCGCTGCAGAGTATCTGACGACTGGCACGCTGGAAGGCTTCGCCCACGTGTTACTGAACTTGAACGAGTTTGTGTACATCCGGTAATATGCTTCAATGCCGGAAATGCCGGACGCCCGTGAAGACCATCGCCAACCCCAGACGATTCGCTGCCGCAATCACGTCTGGATCCTTTACTGAACCACCAGGCTGGATCGCTGCCGTAACGCCATGTTTTGCTGCCTCTTCCAAACCATCCGGAAAAGGGAAGAACGCGTCGGAAGCGACCACCGTACCGGCCAACGGCAGATGCGATTTCATCGCGCCTACCTTCACCGAATCCACCCGGCTCATCTGCCCGGCACCGGCGCTTACCGCTTGGCCGGCACGGGCGTATAAGATGGCATTCGACTTGAGGTGCTTCACCACTTTCCAGCCAAATTTAAGAGCGTGCCATTCCTCGGCTGTTGGCTCCCGTTCGGTTACCACCCGCGCCTCAACTAACTCGGCCCGGTCAGCGGTTTGCACTAAGTAACCGCCCGAAATACTCTTGACGACCGGCTCGTCCAAGTTACTCGACGCCACTCGTAACACCCGCAGATTCTTCTTGGCCGCCAAGATACCCAGCGCCTCTTCGCTATAGCCGGGCGCGGCGATCGCCTCGGTAAAAAGCTTCGCTACCTCGGTGGCGGTAGGGCCATCCAGGGCACGATTGAACGCCAGCACGCCGCCGAAGGCCGAGATTGGGTCAGCTTCCAGGGCGCGCGCGTAGGCCTCCACCAAGGTGGCCGCTTCCGCACAACCGCAAGGGTTCGTATGCTTAATGATCGCGCACGCGGGTAACTCGGTAAATTCGTTCATCAATTGCCACGCGGCATCCAGGTCGACTAAGTTGTTGTAGGAAAGTTCTTTTCCTTGTAACTGCTCAGCACCGGCAATGCCACCGGTACGCCACGAGTAAAGCGCCGCCGATTGGTGCGGATTCTCGCCATAGCGTAAATCAAAGGCTTTGGGGACGTATAAGTCGAGGGGAACGGGGTCGCCGGCCACTAAGGCGAGGCGGGCGGCAATCGCGCGATCGTAAGCGGCGGTGCAAGCGAAGGCTTTGCGCGCTAGCTTCCAGCGATAGGCGTGCGGCAATTCGCCATGCTCCCGTAACAGCCGAATCACCTCGCCGTAATCGAGCGGCGACGTCACCACCCCGACACTCTCATAGTTCTTGGCGGCCGCCCGGATCATCGTCGGCCCCCCAATGTCGATATTTTCGATCAGTTGCTCGAGCGTCACGCCAGCTTGCGCGGCTACCTTTTCGAATTCGTACAAGTTCACGACCACCAAATCAATGGCCGGGATCCCATGTTCCCGCATCGCTGCCAAATGCGACGGCTGATCGCGCCGAGCGAGCATGCCGCCGGCAATGCGCGGATGAATAGTCTTCAGACGGCCATCCATCATTTCCGGGAAGCCGGTGACGTCGCTGACGTCGCGGACGGGAATGCCGCCGCCGGCGATGGCTTTCGCCGTCCCGCCGGTGGAGATGAGGTCCACCCCCATCTCGTGCAGGGCCCGGGCAAAGTCCACCAGACCGGTTTTGTTGGTAACGCTGAGCAGCGCGCGTGCAATCATGAACCTCTATTCTCGCGCAATAATCAGAATATGGCCCACGCAGTCTCACTGATTCCCACTCAACCCCGACCCTTAGGGAGGGGCTGACCAGGTTCGCATGCCCCACGAGCCAATTTGCCCGGCCATTGCCCGTACCGTTCCGCACGTCGCCATCATCGGCGGAGGCCTTGCCGGTTTGGCCACCGCCGCCGCCCTCGGCTCCGCAGGTTACGAAGTTGATCTCTTCGAAGCCCGGCCCTTTTTCGGCGGGCGGGCCACCTCGTATCCCATCGCCGAGGAGACCATCGATAACTGCCAGCACATCTTACTCCGGTGCTGTGTCAACTTACTCGACTTTTATGGCCGCCTGGGTGCTCGCGACCAAATCGATTTCCACCGTAACATCGATTTCATTGAACCGGGCGGGCGTGTTTCGCGCTTGCGCGCCGGATGGCTGCCTGCTCCGCTGCACTTTGCCGGTGCGTTTTCACGTGCCACTTGGCTCACCTTCGGCGAGAAACTCGCCCTCGGGCGCGGATTGCTCGCCATGCGCCAACAGCGCCTCACCCGCCGCGATCTTGACGAAATCACGATGCAAGCCTGGCTTGAGCAGCATCACCAAACACCGCGCCTCATCGAGCGTTTCTGGCGGCAGGTACTGGTCAGTGCGATCAACGAAGATCTGCCTCTCATGTCCGCCGCCCACGGCTTCCAGGTCTTCTGGCTGGGCTTTCTCGCTGGCCCTGATTTTTACGAAATGGGCATTCCCGCGGTGCCATTGGCGGAGCTTTACAGCCCTGAGCGTTGGCATCGCTATCCCAACGTGCGGCTGCACGGGCGCACCCCCGTAGAGACGCTTCAATATACCGATGGACCCATCACCGGCCTCGTCGCGGGTGGCGTGGTTCACACCGCCGATGCCTATGTCAGCGCGTTGCCGTTTGAAAAAGCGCAACCGCTCCTGCCCCCGCTCCCCATCGATTGGAGCGCCTTCACGCACTCGCCCATCACCGGCATTCACCTCTGGTTCGATCGCCCTGTAACGCAGCTTCCGCACGGCACCCTGCTTGACCGCACGATTCAATGGTTCTTCAATAAAAGCGAAGGAAAGTACTTACAAGTGGTGGTATCGGCCTCTCGCAGCCTCACCGAAATGTCACGCGCCGACGTCATTGCGCTGGCCTTGCGCGAACTCGCTGAGTTTCTGCCGGCGGTCCGCCAAGCTGAATTGATCAAAGCCCACGTAGTGAAAGAAGTGCGCGCGACTTTTTCGGCGTGCCCTGGTCTCGAAGCCAAGCGTCCGCTGGCCATCACCCAAGTGCCAAATCTATTTCTCGCCGGCGACTGGACCCGTTCCGGCTGGCCCGCCACCATGGAGGGTGCCGTGAGGAGCGGCTACTTGGCTGCCGAGGCCGTGGCCGCGTCGTTAGGGCAGCGCAAGCAGTTCCTCATCCCGGATGTCGCCTAGAGTGGTGCGCCTCCTGGCCAGCGTTCTTTCATCACCCATCACCCGTGCTGGGACGCTCATGGGCACGACTTGCTAAACTAAAAGCACCTTGAAGATCTGGCTTACTTTCCTCATTCTGGCCGCGATGGCGACGGCGGAAAGCCCCGTCAGCCATTACCGCGTGATCCACGCCTATCCGCACGATCCGGGCGCGTTTACCCAAGGGCTCATCTACCTGGATGGTTACCTTTACGAGAGCACTGGTCTCAACGGACGGTCCAGCTTGCGGATGACTGAGCTGACCACGGGCAAGGTGCTTCAGAAGCAGCCCGTCGGCGCGCAATATTTTGCCGAAGGCATGACGAATTTCGCCGGCCGGCTTTATCAGCTAACGTGGCAAAGCGGCAAGGCCTTCGTTTACGATCGTTTTAGTTTCAAGTTACTGCGGGAACATACTTACACGGGCGAAGGCTGGGGCTTAACCAACGACGGCAAGCGGCTCATCCTGAGCGATGGCACCGCTCAAATTCGCTTTATCGATCCCCAGACCTTCGCGGTCACCAGCAAGATTACCGTTACCGATCAAGGCCGTCCCATTGACCGCTTGAACGAACTGGAATACGTGCGGGGCGAGATTCTCGCCAATATCTGGCAAACGGAGCTGATTGCGCGCATCTCGCCCACCACCGGCAAGGTATTGGGTTGGATCGATCTTTCGGGCTTGCTGACCCCGGCCGAGACGCAAGGCGTCGACGTCCTGAATGGCATCGCCTACGATGCCAAGCAAGACCGTCTTTTCGTCACCGGTAAGTTATGGCCGAAAATCTTCGAGATCAAGCTCACTAAGTAATTGACCGTCACAGAGAGTAACTTATGTCGCCAGCACTAAGTTAGGCCGCAGTAAGTAAGGCGGTGCCAGCCCACAAAGATTCGATAGCGGCAATACGTCGTCGGGTAACTCAATGCCGAGTACCCCCATCATGAATCCGCGGCGATGATCGCAGCGAGCGGAGACTTCGGGAAATTCGGCTCGGAGAGCCAGGCGTAGCTCAAGATCGGCGACCACGTAGGTGTCTTCGAGGCGCGTTGACGCATAGATGGGCGAGCCGGGGATGACGTCCGATTGCAATACCATTCCGCTTTCGAGGGGAATTTGGGAGCCGCGATAAATGGGCGAACTGGTCCATTCATCGAAATGAATCAAATGGCCGGGGTTAAGAAAAATGCCGAATTGCTCAGCAGGCAGACGACGGGCGATCGCCGCATAGAGTTCGCCGCCTGGCGTGCCCGCTTCGAGCAAGCTGAACCATTCGGCCATGGCGGCAAAGTACGGGCCGGCGAAATTCTGTACATAGTCGCGGGCGGCCAAGGGTAAGTCCTGTTCGCTCTTGGCTAGCCACGCTGACCGGCAGCAATTCGCGCCCCAGTAACTGATGTTGGCCGAAAACGGCTGACCCATCGCGAGCTTTTGGCCGCGCGGGCTGGACAAACTCACCCGGCCCGGACCCGTCTTGGCTGTCCAATGGCAAGCTTGCGGAAAGCCCTCGTAACCGGCCTTCCCCAACGACTCCCGGTCAGTTTCGCCCAGTGTCAAGCCAAACAGCACCCGCTTCATGCCCTCTGAAGCAAGGCCGTTCGTATATTCAAAAAGTGCAATCTCGCGCGGTGTCGCATTCGTGCGAAGGCCGCGTGCCGCGTCATTAAATAATCCCGTCGCGTTCAGGGTCTGCGCACCCAGCGAACGCAGGGCATCCACCAGATAAGCGGGTAAGTCAATTTCGGCGGGCGTCGTGTAAGTCTTCCAGCCGGCGCACCCCACGCTCGCTCCGCGGCTAACGCCTTCGCTCTTCAAGATCTCGGTGATCGCGCGGCTGGTATCGCGCGGCTGGTCAGGCAATGAGAACGGCTGGTAAACCTCGTGCCGTAACTGCTTTTCCGTAAACAGCGGGCTAATCGGCAAATAGGCTTCGCATTCATTACCCACTAGGATCAGCGGCTCGCCCGCCGGGCGCAGAATCAGCAGCGCCTCTTCAAAACGCGGGTCAAATCCCGTCAGCCAGGCGAGGTTGGCGAAGTGCTCGCGATCCGCATAAATCACCAGATGGCTGAACCGCTCCTCGCGCATACGCTCGCGGAGGCGGGCCAGGCGCGGCAAATAATCCGCCGCGGTAAAGACCGGTGGCTCGAAGGCTTGGCCAAAATCCGGATAGTCGACTTCGATGAGTTCGAACATTGAGACCTTGATCGTAACCCGCGCCGGTGGGTGCCAGTGGCCGGCCTGATAACATAAGCGCGTATGCGCTACCTTGCCATCTTCACCCTCGCGTTCACCACCTTCGCGGCAGACTTTGAAATTAAAGACCAGGCCGCTTTCAAGAAGCTCTTCAAGAAGAACGCTCGCGTTCAACGCCTGGCCACTGACTTACAGTTCATTGAAGGGCCGGTGTGGATGCCGCAAGGGTATCTCGTGTTTAGCGACATTCCCGCCAACGAACTCAAACGCTGGGACGCCACCGGCGGCGTGCAGACCTTCCGCAAGCCGAGTAACAACACCAACGGCAACACGCTCGACCGCGAGCGGCGCCTCATTAGTGCCGAGCATGGAGGGCGTGTTTCCCGCACCGAAACCAGTGGCAAGGTGACGAATCTGGTGGAATCGTTCGAAGGTAAACGGCTGAACTCACCCAACGATGCCGTGGTCAAGTCCGATGGCACCATTTGGTTTACTGACCCTGATTACGGCCTCGCCGGCCGCGCGAAAGAGCAGTTAGGCAACTACGTATATCGATTTGACCCTACCAGCCGGGCCATCGCCGCCGTCGTGAAGGATTTCGACAAGCCCAACGGCCTTTGCTTTTCTCCCGGCGAAAGTAAACTCTACATTGCCGACTCCGGCAAGCCGCATCACATTCGCGTTTTCGACGTTCAGCCCAACGGCACGCTCACCAACGGGCGCATCTTTGTGGTGATCGATAAAGGCGGCCCCGACGGCATTCGCGCCGATGAAGCCGGACGCATCTGGTCCAGTTCCGGCGACGGGGCCCAGGTCTTTTCCGCCGATGGCCGGCTGCTGGCCCGCATTCTATTGCCGGAAGCCGCCGCCAACTTGACCTTCGGTGGCAAGGGCGGCCACACTGTTTCTCACGGCCCGTAAATCTCTCTACGCGGTCGAGACACGCACCAAGGCCAAACGGTAGCCGGGAAGCACCTAGAACTTACACGCCACGGGATCGGCTTTTACATAGTAACTCTTGAAGTTTTTGGCCTTCCGGTCCATGCAACCCTTCAGATTGAGTAACTCCACCTTGCGAAACTCCACCGGATGACTCTCGCTTTGCAACGAAATTGATCCTTCGCTGAGTAGCTTACCCGCCTGCGTCCATTCCGCTACTGCGCCAGTCACGTTGCCACCGCCCAATTGGGGTTGCTCATACGAAAGCACCAATTCCCCATTCACCCGGTGCTCGACGCGCTCATTTCCCAGCACTCGCGCCTCCACCCTTACCCATTGCTCACCGGCATAGGTCTTCGAAGTCGAATTCACGCAATGCGGCGTAAATAGCTTGCCGTCGCGAACGACGTTAGTTCCCGGCGTGCATAAATTGGCGTTCGTTCGTGGATCTTTGCCATTACCACCGAGTAACTGCACTTCAATCGACACTGGAAAGTCCTGTGACTTAGTCATCGATTCCACCGGCTGGCCGTGGATCATGATCCCGCTATTGCGGATCGCCCAAGCCGGGCCACCCTGAGCCTGCTCTCCCGTAAAGCGGTACTCCACGGCGATCACATAGTAAGAGAACTTGTCTTTGTAAAAGATATGCCCAAAACGCTCGTTGAACGGGCCGTAGGCGTCGTAGGAGACCTTCATCACGCCTTGCTCGACACGAAAGGTCTTGCCGAAGTTGTCGCCAGCCGCATAGCCGCGAATCTTCGGCGTCCATCCTTTCAGATTTTTGCCGTTAAATAGGCGCAGCCATTGTTCCCGCGCAGGATCATTGGCGCCGGACATAAGGGCGGGCAGCAGCAGCAGTGGAAGGAGACGGTTCATACACCGCCTAGTCTACTCGACCTCTGGCTCCAGCTCGACCTGGTTGTAAATCTCGGCTAGGGGTAATTCGATGTCGAGCAGTCGCAGTACATCGGCCTCCCTAGTCAGGAGCACGTAGATCCACTGACCTTGAGCACCGCGTTCGTAATGGGTTACCGAACGCCGCTGCGGCTCAATCAGCACATAATGCCGTAAGGAATCGAGCCGTTGATACTCTTCGAACTTACCGGCGTAGTCAAACGCCCGGGTACTGTCCGACAGCACCTCAAAGATGGCCGTGGGATTCGTCAAAACATCGCGGGTGGCGTCATAGAATTGGCGCTCGCCACAAACCACCGTCGCGTCCGGATAGGCGAAACCCCGCTTCTTTGTCGCGCCGACCTTCATGTTGGAGCCGAAGACTTGGCATGGACGCCCGTCTAATCGATTCTGCAAGAAACGGCTGAGGTTGCTGCAGATCAATTCATGCCGCTCGACGGCACCAGCCATCGCGTACACCTGCCCCAACCAAAACTCACTCTTAAACTCCGCCAGCCGCTCGGCCGCCAAATAATCCTCGACCGTCATGCGTTGAGGAATCGATGCAGCCATGCTTTTACTATAACGCCGGGGATTCAGATATAGGATACTGAACGGTACTCATGGTACGTGAGCCATTTCAAGAAGATCGCGCCGGTGGGCAGGACGCCGTCTGCTTCACCGCCGGACCGCCGGGCACCTACTTTGGCGCCGGCACGGTCCACGCCTACCTCGCCGCTAGCCGGCCACCGCCCGTCGTCGTCGCCGGCATCTCCTCCGGCGCTGTCTCCGCCGCCGCCATGTATAAGGTCTATCGCGACCTCGACCGCGAACACAAAAAGCCCGTCCGCCCCTCGCCCGGCCAGCTCGAATCCGTCCGCTGGACTTGGCTTCGTAAGTATCTCGAGCAAATCACTTACTCGCCCCTCGACTTCATCTGGGAAGCCATTCCCAACCCCATCGATTTCTTCGCCCAATCCATGCCCGTCGAAGATACCAGTTGTCCCCGCGATCTAAAGCAAGGCGAGACCGATGCTCGCATTCAGTATCACCGCCTCATCCGTCTCGGCCTGTGGCTCTCCGGTTTGCGCGTCACCGTCGGCGACTTGACTGACCTCATCGTGCGTTACGTGCGCTTCAAAGAAGGCTATGCGCTGGGGCGCTGGCAAGGCCTCGCTTTCCTTTACCGCCTCATTCGCATCGGCATCTTACTCGCGTGGGGCACCGTGTCCAATCCGGGTTGGCTCTGGCGTCCACCGGTACTCAAGAATCATCAGGTCGACCAGCACTTCCGCCCCTCGCCCCTCTTCGGGATGTGGATCTGGGGAGGGTGTCTCGCCTGGGCGGCGCTTACCTTCGCCCTACCCCTGATTCTCATCTTCCGTAACTTACCCACGGCCGCAGCCACGGCCCTCATCCTGGGCCTACTCGCTCCAGCCCTGGTGCTGGTGCTCGCCACCAAGACCGGTTCCTTCGGCAAACTCGTGCGCACCTGCCTCGAACCCATGGGCCTGCACCGTGGCTTGCTGCACAAGTACCCGTTGCAACGCGCGCTCACCAAGCTCTTTGAAGGTGAGCTGATCGAGCGTCTGCCGGGCTTCGATTTCCCCACGCTGCTCGTCGTCGCTGCCCCCGTCAACAAGCGCCTCGGCATGAAGTCCGTCGATGGCTCCAATCAGCAGTTTTGGGCACGCACCACGGCCAACATACCCCTCGACGAAGCCTTGCTGACGGCCCTGTCAAACCCTGGCCTTTATGCGCCCGAAGTCTATGGGCGGCAACCGGGCGAAATGCCGATCCACCATTGGCTCTCGCCTAAAGTGAAAGATATCGCCCGTTTGGAGATGGTGGACGGCTCGGTGATTCGCACCAATCCCATCCCGGCACTCTTCGTCTGGCTTCGTGGCATGTGGAACGACGATGAGCACGCCTCCCGCGAACACGTCCGCCGCCTCTTCACTGAGGAGGGCCGGCCCGGACGCGGCCTCAACATCGTCTACGGCGTTCCCCTGCGGGCTCTCTCCGAATCCGAAGCCAAGCGCAACGAGACCATCAACGTCGTGGAGAACGGCTTCGCGAGCCTCGCGCTTGAACGCCGCCGCGACACCGAACTCGAATCCCGCCAAACCGAATTCATGAGCGAGTTCGAGACGCATATCCGCCGCCGGGAAACCACCATTCCCGACCTGCCGATGTTTCCCATCATGCCCAATCCGATCGCCCCCGAATCGGACATTACTTTTGACAACAACATCAAGCCCGATCGCGCCACGGCCCTCAAATACGTCGCCCAGGGCTGCCGCCGCACGCTCGAAACCTTGTACGCCCATCGGCTCGCTCAAGCGCCTCTCGGGCATATGGCCTGTTACGCACTGCTGGAAGAAGTGGCCCCCGATCGCCAGGAATTCCTGACGCCCACCAGCCCCGGCCTCAGCGAGGTCTGCGAAGCTTGCCCCCGCAGCCTCAACGCCCCGGTGCGTGAAACTTCGCCCGCCCCCCATACCTACGGTCTAGCGGACCCTAACCAGCTCGCCGCCACATTTCCCAATCTCTCCGGCGTCATCGAACCGCAACCCCGAATTGTTTTCCTCGCCAGCGGCGGCGTCTTCCGCGGCACCTTCCACGCCGGCGTCCTCGCCGCGCTCGGCCTCGCCCGTGTCGCTCCCGATCTCGTCGTCGGCGCTTCGGTCGGGGCCATTGCCGGTGCCGCCCTCGCCGCGCAAACCGCCCTCAATCATCCTGGCTTCGCCCGCGACCATAACCACCAACTGGTGCGCGTCTTCCTCGACGTTGACCGTCATGTCGCCCTCACCAAGTCGCTCAAAAACGTCACCAAATCGCTAGGCGTCCGCGGCCGCAACACCCACGTCTCGCCCGCCACCATCCGCCGCCTCATCATCGAAGGCAGCCGCATTGACCCGGCCTACGCCATCACCGGCGCGCCGCCGCTCTTGATCGATGCCATCTCCAACCTCTTCCTGCTGCCCCACGAAATCACGCGCAACGTGGCCGCCCACTTCGTCGCCGGCCACATCAGCGAGGCCATGAATCTCTTTTGGAAAGGCGTGCAAGACGAAACGCTTCGCCGGCTCGACATCGAAGACTGCATCATGGGTGCCGATCTCCTGGAGCCCACTGCCAAACGGTTACTGTTCCCTGCTCAGTTGGCCCGTTCGCCAAACCCCACCCAGCCCTACCTTCCCACCACCGCCTTCTTCGCCACGGCCACCAACGTCAACCGCCGCATGCCGGTCATCCTTGGCCGCGACTTCGCCGGTCCGGTTTCGCGCTACAACTTTCTCGAAGCGTGCCTCGCGTCTTCCGCTTTTCCGGTGGTATTCGCGCCGCGTTCGGAATCTGACCTCATCCCTGGCGGCGGGTCCACTCACACCCTTTTCTCTGACGGCGGCATCTTCGACAACCTGCCCTTTTTTCCGGCCATTACCATCTTGTCCGAAGTGCAATGCGCGGCAGGCGATCTGGGCCCGGTGCAAGCGTACCAGGACTTGAAGACTCGCTTCGAGAATCCGGCTCTGATCATCGCCGCCGCCCTCGACAGCGACTTCGAAGGTGCCGAACCCGACGCCGATACCCTCAGCCTGTGGGAAGCGAGTAACCGGCTCAGCGCCAACGTCAAGCTCTTCTCGTTCTGTCAAAGCGCTGAATTGGTGCAGAAGCAAATCGCCCGTTACCTGGACGCCTACGCCGATCACCAAACCGGCGTGGATGCCCCCTTCGTTAATTCCATCGTGCCTAACTGCGTGCTGCCTATCCTGCCCACCGATCCCCAACATTTGAACGGCACTTTCGCCTTCAGCCGCTCCACCGGGCTCAAGCCTGAAAGGGTACTGCTCTCGATCGCCGATGGCTGTTTCCGCACGCTGCTGGAGCTCAGCGACACCCCCGCCGCGCACCGTATGCCGTCGCTCCACACCTCACTCGCCAGCGCCCGCCAAGCCGGACTCATCGCGATCATCGCCCGCGTGCCCAGCCCAGTCACCTCGTCACCCCAATGCCCCTATTTCCAAATCGACGGCCAGTCCTTCGATTGCCACTTCACCCAAGGCAAGAATCCAGTCGCCCAGGTCCACCAAGTCTGCTGCGCCGACAAGCTCCACCAAAATCCCGTGCTCCCCACCTCGTAAGGTGTTTCTGCGGTTGGCCTCTTCCTTACCGGGTTCGCCGGACGGGCACTTCCCAACCCCGCTGTCCCTCAAATCAAGCCAATCCGGCCCACCTTTTCGAAACTGGGTGTATGAACGAGGTAAAGGGCTTGGCTGGCATGAATGAAATCGGCGGGCGAAGTATTGGCGATCAGCGTCGCTCGAGAAGAGGGCCTGTCGGTTGTTGCCACGTTGGGTGAGGTGAAGCTTTCATCACGTCAGGGAGAGAAATGTTCATTGTAGTCGCCATGGCTTCGCGCTCCTTGTGAATTCCGGTACTCTTTCACTCTATGTTCGATGGCAAATCCTGTTAAATTATGCCAAACCAAAGGCTGCCCGACTTGCGCCGGACATGGCTCAGAGGAGCCACTCCGCCGATCCCACAGCCAGATCCCCGAAGCCCACGCTGGACTACGCCGTTGGCCGCCGCGCCCAAATTGACGCCGACCACGCCTCCTTCGCCCAGACCAGAGCACCACTGTCTCTTGACCCCTCTATCTGAGATTCCTCGACGCCGATTCCTCGGGCGCTCAGCCGTACTTGAAAACGGTGATACCGTTGTATTTATAAAGGAGCCACGCGCCATGGAAGTGCAATTCACCGCCGACCAGCAGGCCAAACTTTCACGCATGGCAACCGCGCAAGGTCGCGCGACGGAAGCCATCGTGCGAGAAGCGGTCGAACGGCTCCTGAGCTATGACGAGTGGTTCTCCCGCGAAGTCGATCAGGGACTGGCGTCGGCGGACAAAGGCGAGTTCGTTGAGCACGACGCCATTCGGCGAATGATTGAAAGCCGGTATCCGGCGTAATGATCGTTCGCTGGACCGGGCCAGCGGCGGACGACCTCACCCATATTTGTGACCACACAGAAAAGCGATTTGGCGCGGCCCAAGTCCGCCGCGCCGCGATGGCGATCTATGACGCCGTCGACGCCCTCCAAGACATGCCTCTCCGTGGACGGGCGGGACGCAAGCCGGGTACCCGTGAAGTCACGGTCGCGAGTCTCCCTTTCCTGATCATTTATCGCGCAGGAAAAGAGGCGGTAGAGATTGTCCGCATTCTGCACGGTTCCCAACAGTGGACCTACTAGTATCTAATTCCCGTTCAATCCAAATCCCTTAGTCGAAATCCATGCTAGCATCAAAATTCCAGAAACAGCCTTATGTCCAACGCTTATGCAGATGCTGCCGAACGCCACTTTAAAGATGCTCTTGCCCTAAAATTACAAGGGAGATTGGACAACGCGGGTCATTTGATTGGTTTCTCCGCCGAGTGTGCGATCAAATCAGCAATCATCCTCAGTGCCACAGGCTTAGCACCTTTTGTTCATCTTCCGGGCCTCCTGACGATTGCGAGGAAGCGCCTTGAATCCAGGACGGCGAACCACAGGTTGCTCTTTATGCTCAATACAAATGCGTTTAACAATTGGGACGTTGCTAGAAGGTACCACCCTTCTGGAGATACGACTTCCCTTGAACTAGATTCTTGGGTAAGAGCAACCCGGCAACTGTTGGCTTCAGCCGGGATAAAAAGCAAGTCGTGAACAACATGGTTCGATTCGACGATTCGCTTCCGACTTTCGCCAGTCTTATCACCCAGTACCTTGGGCCTGACGCGC
>JANLPT010000166.1:0-9710 GCA_031367405.1 Bryobacteraceae bacterium | reverse complement strand
CGCCGGGGAAAACGGGGCCATCGCCGGGAAAACGGGAAAACGGGGCCATCGCCGGGTATCCCCCGACCTTTCCCTAACCCGCAGTAAATAAATATAGTTAACCCATCCCCGATCTTCGGAACTCCCCTTCGCCCGAAGATTTCAGCCATGCCAGGAGAAGCCGCGCCACCCAATTCAACGCGAGCCCGCGCCCACACCCGGTCACAGCAAAACAAAAAATCCTCAACCCAATACAAACAAACCACTTTCCCCTAAATCTACCCTCAATCCAACCGAATTATTTGCAACCGCCTGCCATCCTAAACATGGAGGAACAAATGTCCACACCGAAACAAATCGCGGCCAACCGCCGCAATGCCGAAAAGTCCACCGGACCCCGCTCCGCCGAGGGCAAAGCCAAAACTCGACTCAACCCCTTGAAACACGGCCTCACCGCCGAAACCATCGTCCTACCCTTCGAAAGCCAAGCCGACTACAACGGAAAAACGGGGCCATCGCCAAAAACGGGGCCATCGCCGAAAAACGGGGCCATCGCCGGAAAAACGGGGCCATCGCCGGGTATCCACCGACCTCCCCCTAACTCGCAGTAAATACATACAGTTAACCCATCCCCAATCTTCGGAACTCCCCTTCGCCCGAAGATTCCATCCATTCCAAAGAAGCCGCGCCACCCAATTCAAACGCGATTAGCGTCCTCACCCAGTCACAGCAAACTAAAAAATCCTCAACCCACTATAAACAAACCACTTCCCACCGAATCCACCCTCGATCCAACCGAATTATTTGCCCCCGCCTGTCATCCTAAACATGGAGGAACAAATGTCCACAGCAAAACAAATCGCAGCCAACCGCCGCAACGCCGAAAAGTCCACCGGACCCCGCACCGCAGAAGGCAAAGCCAAAACCCGCCTCAACCCCCTCAAACACGGCCTCACCGCCGAAACCATCGTCCTGCCCTTCGAAAGCCAAGCCGACTACAACGAGCTCCAGCAATCCGTTCTCGACGACCTCCAGCCCAAAGGCGTCACCCAACAAATTCTCGTCGAGCGCTTCGTCCAACGACACTGGATCTCTCAACGAATCGCCCGAACCGAACGAGCTTGGCTCCAAGCCCTCTACCAAGCCCAACTGACCGAAGGCACCAAAGCCGCCAAAACCCCCAAACCCGACCCCGAGCCCTACGAAGGACTCGCCATCAGCCTCCTCCAAGCGCCCGGCGACCCCCACGACCTCATCCACAAAAACTTCTTCCGCTACCGCGCCCAAATCGAGCAGGATTTCCAACGCGCCCTCCGCGCCCTCGAGCGCAATCACCTCCTTGTAACTCCATCAGAAGAAAGCGATAACCCCGAATTTGGCTCTGTTTCGGAAAACAGCCCTTCCGAAGCCACGCCCATCGCTCCCCATACACAACCCGCAGAATCTCACCCCATCATGAATTCGAAAGTCGTGGAGGATGAATCGGAATCTCGCCCTCCGGGAGGCGCTCCTGTTCCCTGAACTGGACCTCAAACAGCGATTTGTCGACCCATCGCCAGCGATATGGCGTGGCGATAATCGCTAGCGCCGGTCAGTGCGCCGGGATAGACCGGCATATGGTAGAGGAGCCCAGTTGGTGCCGCGACTTCCCAGAGATGGGATGTGCCATGCGACCTACACGGTGGGCTGGTAAACGGGCCAGAAGTGAAATTAGAAATCACACGGTCAAAGCATTAGTTCCGGCCCGTCAACTCGGTAGGAACGTCCCGATGGTGCGATGGTGCCGTCCGTAAGCAGCTAAGGTTTTTTTTGCAATCCAATCGAGAAGACAATCACGCCGAGTTCCCGCTGATCCTGTGGCGAAGGGGGCATCGTTTTGTCGAGCACAAACTCACACCGGACAGCATCGCCCATCAGAACGGCGGCCGGGACACTGAGCTTGAGAATCTGGTCGCCTACTGCGTGGTAGGAGACGGGCGGCAAACGTTCGCCATTGACGGCGACGTTGACCGTAACATCCTTATTGGTTTTGATCACGACCTCTGGAATGGAGAATTTCATGACTAAGTTAGCGCCGTTGGTGGAGGACGATACGGGCGGCCGCAAGTTGACCGCGAAACGGCCCATCGTCCAACGCCACACGCCGCCTTCTACTTCGTGAAAGCCCTTCACCAATTGGACCTTCGCCTGCGGATCGGCCATCTGCACCGTGGAGGCCAACGCCGCGGACTGTTCAATCGTGGCGGACTGAAGCACGAACCGCCGGCAGCCTCCCGATATCCCCGCTAAGGCGAGGCATAAGGGGACCGACGCCGCTAGTCGCCACACTTTTCCACCTCCACCAGGCAGCTATAAAACACCGCGCCCGCGCCAATATCCGTGAGGCGATCGGACGACGTCAGCGCATTCACCGTCTGCCGGTCGCCCGCCTTCTTTGCCCAGCGTACCGCCGGCACTCTCACCACGCCCCGATGCACGTGCGGCGCGATCTCGACATTGAGCCGCAGACTGCCGCGATCGTTAAACACGCGCACCGTATCGCCCAAGCCAATGCCCCGCGCGGCCGCATCGGCCGGATGCAGAATCGCCCGCGCCGTCTGCTGGTCAACCTGGTCACGATGGCCGAACGTCGAGTTCATGCTATCGCTATTCTTTGAACTGATGAGTTCCAGCGGGAATCGCTTCAGCAGCGCGGCATCGCCTTGCCGCGATTCGATGGGCGGCACGTAGGCCAGCGTTTCGGCCTTAAACTCGCACTTACCGGACGGCGTAAGAAAGCCGCCTTGCGCATGGGGCTGGAAGGGCTCGCCCTCCGGCGCGACGTTCAACCGGATCGACCCTTCGCGGTCGAGCCTTTCGAGCGAAATGCCATCGAGATACGAGTGACCGCTGGCCAGCGCCTGCCGGATCATGTCGTCGTCGGTATCGCGGAAGCAAGCTTCGCTGAAGCCTATCCGCGCGGCCAGCAACCGGAAGATTTCCACGTTACTCTTGCATTCGCCGGGGGCTTCCAGGGCCGGCCGCGCCATCTGAATATGGTAGTGGCCGTAAGCGAGATAGAGGTCAGTATTTTCGAGAAACGTCGTCACCGGCAGCACGATATCCGCGTAGTCGGTGGTGTCGGTGGCGAACTGCTCCAGCACCACGGTGAAGAGGTCCTCCCGCAGCAATCCTTGACGCACGCGGTTGGCGTTGGGGGCGACGGCCGCCGGGTTTGAGTTGTAGACGACCAGGGCGTTGACATCGAGCTCAGTGAGCGCTTCGCCCAGCAGGGACATATTCACCAAGCGAGTCTCGCGCGGCTGCAAGTCAATCCGTTCGAGCGCGGCGCGATCGACGGTAAAGGCGCCCGATGTCGAGAGGCAGAAGCCGCCGCCCACATCTTTCCAACTGCCGGTGAGGGCCGGAAGGCAAGCGATGGCCTGCATGGCCCGGCCGCCGCGTTCGCTCCGCTGTAAGCCATAGTTAGCGCGGATAACGGCGGGCCGCGTGCTGGCATATTCGCGCGCCAGATTCACAATGTCTTCCGCCGGGATCCCAGTGAGCGCCGACACGCGCGCGGGCGGGTAGCCACTGACTAGGTCCGCCAATTCGGCGAAGCCCGAGGTATGGCGAGCCACGTAGTCTTTATCCTCGAGACCCTCGCCGATGATGACGTGCATCAGGCCGAGTGCCAGGGCGAGGTCAGTGCCGGGGTTGATAAATAGATGCTGGTCGGCCAAAGCGGCGGTCTTGGTTAACACGGGATCGATCGTGATCAACCTCGCCCCGCGACGGCGGGCCTCGACAATGAAGGGCCACAGGTGAACACTGGTGCCATGGACGTTGGCACCCCACACCAGAATGAGCTTCGCGTCAACGAATTGCTCGGGTTCGGTACCGGTTTTGGCACCTAAAGCTTCCATCAGCGCCGTGGCACCGGCGGTGGCGCAGATCGTCCGGTCGAGCCGGGAAGCGCCCAGGCGATGGAAGAAGCGGCGATCCATGCTGCTGCCATTCAGGAAGCCCATGTTGCCGCCGTAGCTATAGGGCAGAATGCTTTCGGAGCCATGCCGATCCGCCGTGGTCTTCAGCCGCGTGGCGATGGTGTCGAGTGCCGTATCCCAGCTGATCCGTTCAAAACGGCCTTCGCCTTTGGCACCAATCCGGCGCATCGGATGCAGCAACCGCTCCGGGTGATACTCGCGCTCCAGATACTGAGCGACCTTGCCGCACAAGAAGCCACGCGTCACCGGATGATCGGGATCGCCCTCCACTCGCGTGGCGCGCCCGTCCTCCACATGCACCAACATCGCGCAAGCATCAGGACAATCAAGGGCGCACACGGAGCGCCGCACTTCTGAAGCCTTCATCGCTCTATGGTAGCGAATATGAACGAATAAGGTGTTCACCCGATGGGCTTTGCGGGCGACCAGCCGTAAGGTAGGGCTATATGCTCCGTATGGCCGGTTCGCTGTTGCTGCTTTCTTCCGTCCTTTCTGCCGAGGTGGATTGGCGTTTTGCCCATCCCGGCGCGGACATCTTGTTGGGCTTCAATCTGAAAAGGCTAGCCGCATCGCCCGCCGGCGGATTGTTCCGGCAAGCGCTCGGCAGCGGGGGCAGCCTGAACCAGGAACGTCTGCGCATGCTGGAAGATGTGGAGGAGATGTATATCTCCGTGCGGACCAAGTATGTAAAGGGGCGGCCTTCCGGCGAACCTTTGGGCGTTATCCTGGTGGTGGGAAATTTTGAAAATGGCACCATGACAAAGCTGCTGGCGAAACAGCCCCAGCTGGCGTGGCGGCTGATTGACCGGCGCACGATGCTGTTGGGCGACGAAGAGTCAATGGCGGCGGCGGTGGAAAGGCTCAAAGGCGATGACGGTCTGGTGGGGCCCGTGGTGGGCCGGGCGAAGGAGCTCGCCGCCGCGAACGATTTCTGGGTGGTCGGATCTCCGGTACCCCTCAGCGGGCTGAAGCCGCGCGGCTCCTTCAAAAAACAAGGCGGCATGCTGGGCGACATTGAAGAGGTCTTCGACAATCTCCGCTCATTCTCTTTAGGCATCGCTCTCCGGGATGAAATCAAGATGGAGCTCGGCTTAAACCTGCGCACCAAAGCCGCCGTTGACCAGTTGATGAGCCTCTATCAGCGCTTCGAGTCCGATATGCAGAAAACGCCGGAAGGCCAAAAACGCTGGGCGGAGATGGCGCAATCGCTCGAAGTTCACCCGAACGGAACGGCGGTGCGATTCTATATGCACGGCGGCATGGATACCTTCCAGGCGGCCATGGCCCATGCCTCCCAAAGCCTTTCGCCGGCCCCCGTGCAACTCGCCGAACATCGGCCAGCGGTGGTCCCGCCGATGCCGGTACCGGTAGCGCCGCCTCTTCCCTCACGCCGCACGGTCCGCGTCTATGGCATGGAATCCGGCTACCGGGAAATCCAAACGACGCCACGCTGAGCGGCTCGCACTCATTCAGTAGCCCTGAAGGCGCTGGTTGATTGGCTCCGCTGGCTTTTCCGTTTCATCTGATAGGCTCTGATGAGCCATGCGCGCCCTTTTCGCTATTCTAATCGTCTGCGGCATTACTCTCTCGGGCCAAACGAACCGGGGCTCCATCGGCGGTTCGGTGACCGATTCGTCCGGAGCTGCCGTCCCATCCGCAGCGATCACCATCCGCAATCTCTCCACCAACCAAGTCGTCCGGCTACAGGCTTCGCCCGAAGGCCGTTTCACCGCCCCCGCGCTTGATCCAGTGGACTATTCAGTCGAAGCTCGCGCCGCCGGGTTTCAAGTCACCATCGTCAAGCAGGTGAAGGTGGATACCGCCAGCAATGCTTCGTTGACCTTTACCCTGCGGCCCCTTTCGGTCGACACTGCGGTGGAGGTAACCGCCGGCAGCAGTGCCATCAATACCGACTCCGGCGCCGTCGGCCACACCATCACCCAGCGCGATATTTTGAATACGCCGCTCAGCAACCGCAACGTGTTGGAACTGGTAATGGCCATGCCGAACGTCGGCGGCGATGTTGGTTCCGAAGACCCCACGGTCGCGTCCGTCACCACCGCGCCCGGCTTCAACATGAGCTTGAACGGTGGCCGCCCCGGCAGCACGGCCATCCTCGCCGATGGCGTGAATAATACGGGCGTTGGCCTTGCGCGGGCCATTGCCAACTTCTCCCCGGAAACCGTACAGGAAGTCACCGTGCAGACCGCCGTTTACTCGGCCGAATATGGCAATACGGCTGGCGGCATCGTCAACGCCACCACGCGCTCCGGGACGAACCGGGTGGCCGGAACGCTGCTGTGGAACGCGATTAACCCGGCCCTGAATGCCGCTCCCTGGACGCTCGCTGCCACCAATCGTCCGTCCCCCACGGCCAAGGCCAATCAGTTTCATGCCAGCGTTGGGGGGCCGGTGGTGATCCCGAAGATCTACAACGGCCGCAATCGCACTTTCTTCTTCGTGGCCTACGAACCGCGCTATCGAGTCGATCACATACAGGCCGACGCCTTGCTGCCCACCGCCGCGATGCGGCAAGGCGACTTCAGCGATGCGGTCGCCGTCACCGGCGGTTGGGCACCCACCGCCGAAGTGGCGCGCTTCGGTCTGAGTCAGCTGCGCGACTCCACCATCTATCGCCAATTCGATCTAATAAATAATCAGCTGCGCCGCATTACGCTCGGCGCGGGCCAAGCCTACGAGCCGTTCCCGGGTAATAAAATTCCCGCAGCCTTTCTCGATGCCTCAGCCATCAAGGCCCTCAAGTATCTTCCCGACGCTGGCTCTTACTTTCTCAACACGAATGGCCAGCTGGTGAATTACCAGGTGCTCCGCTTCGTCCGCCAGAATGAGAAACGCTATCTGGCCCGCTTCGACCATTCCATCGGCACGAACAACCGCTTCAATTTCCGCCTCTCGTTTCTGCCGGTGGTCGGCGAAAAAGGCTTCGGCCACCCCATTAACGGCAACGGGGCTGACTACGGCCTGTCGCGGCAAATCATGCTCGCCGATACCCATACATTCTCGCCGCGCGTGCTGAACGATCTGCGCCTCAACTACACGCGCGGGCGCTTTAGCGGCACGTTGACGAAGGAGTTCGATCCACTTACTGGCCGCAACCTGAACGCCGAACTCGGCTTGCCCAACATCACGCCCGGCGGTCTGCCGAACTTGGCGTTTGAATTGGGTTCGTTTGGCGGCATCGGCTCGGTGGGCTCCGGCCTTCGCGAAAATATCGAGGAGCGCTTCGGCCTCACCGACATCGTCTATGTCACGCGCGGCAATATGGCCTGGAAATTCGGCGTCGACCTCAGCCACGCCCGTATGAAAACCATGAGCCTGTTCCTGGCCTCCGGCGGCCTGTGGGACTTCCGTTCCGTGCAGACCGCCAACGGCGGCGCCACCTCTTCGGGCGGCATCGGCTTCGCCAGCTTTCTGCTCGGCGTGCCCAATTCGGTGCAACTCCGCAACGCCGTCATCCCATACTATTACCGCTGGAACAGTTATGCGGCCTTCGTCCAGAACGATTGGAAGGTCCGCCGCAATCTGACTTTAAACCTCGGGCTGCGTTACTCGCTGCAAACGCCGCGGACCGAAAAATTCAATCGTCAAGGCTCGTTTCAGCCGGAACTGGCGCAGGATTTTCCGCTCGCCACGCCGCTCAATCTGGCCGGCGGCACCACCATTAACAGCGTGTCGGTGCCGCCCTTTGCGTTCAGCGGAACCGGCGGGCGCTCTCGTTACCTGACGCCCATCAACCAGCTCAACTTCGAACCGCGTTTTGGCTTTGCCTGGTCGCCGAATTTGCCTGGCAGCCGGAAGCAAGTTACCATTCGCGGCGGCTACGGCCTTTCCCACGCCCCACTTACCGGTAACTCGCGCGCCGCCAACCCCGACTTCTCGGTGCCTACGCAAGCTTACAATCCCACCTCCGGCCAAACTAATCCCGACTATGCCCTGCGCATGTCAACCAATCCGCCGTTACTTACTGCGCTGACGCCCGAAGAAGTCATCCGGGTACCGGCCAGCGGCCTCGTCTATCTCGACAGCATCAACCTGGGCGGCCAGGGCTTTGTCATCTCGAAGAACGTGCGTACGCCTTATACCCAGAATTGGAACGTTTCGCTCAGCCAGGAAGTATTGCGCGGCACGGTGGTGGAAGTCTCTTACGTTGGCAACAAGGGCACGCACTTATTCATGCCTTCGCTGAATGTGAACCCCCGTAACTTCCGATTGATCGATGCCATTCAAGCCGCTAACGGCGACCCGGACCTTACCGTCGCTGACCCGCTCGGACGCCGGACGCCCGCTGGTGCCGTAATCCGGGTGCCCCAAGGCACCCTCGGCAGCCAGTATCTTGGCTTTAGCCGCCTGCCCATTCAATTGGATTCGTCGGCTAACTCCATCCGTCACGCTGCCTTCGTCAATGTAACTCGCCGCGCCCGTTCCGGCCTGACACTTACTGGCAATTACACGCTAGCCAAGTCGATTGACGATGCCTCTGACTCGAGCCCCGACACCGGAGTCCTCACGTCGCCTAGTTCGCTTGGCCAAGCGGGCTACGGCGCTCCGCGTTCCAATGACCGTTCGGTCTCATCCTTCGACGTCAAGCACACCTTCAACCTCACCGCTCTTTATGACCTGCCGTTCGGCAGCGGCCGTAAGTTTCTGGCCCATGCGCCGCGCATGGTTCGCGCGCTGGCCGGCGGCTGGTCCACTGGCGGATTCGGCCGCGCCATGACCGGCTTCCCCTTCACCGTCGTGCTGGTCGACCCCAACAAACTCGGCGAAGGCAACTATAACGTGCGCCCCGACATCGTGCCCGGCGTGCCGCTGGTGAATCCACTTTGGGTTCGGTCCTGCCCCTTGAGTAACTCCTGCCAACCTTACCTCAATCCTGCGGCCTTCATGCGCCCACCCAAAGGTGAGCTCGGCAACGCGCCCCGCACCCTCGATTCGGCCCGCGGACCCTGGCAACAATACCTCAACCTCACCGTGCAGAAAAACTTCAAATTTGGCGAACGCTTCCGTGCCCAACTCCGCGCCGACTTCACCAACGCCTTCAATCATCCGGTCTTCCGCACCGTCCATAACAACACCGCCATGGCCCTGTTTAGCCAGCCCAGCGAGAATCCGGTCACGACGGCGGAATACGACACCTGGGCTCGATTCAACAGCAAGCCGCTCAGCAACACGCCCGACGGCGCAGTGCTCTTCCAGCAGGCTCGCGACGTAATCCTGAATAGCCGCAATGCTTCCGCAGTATTGCCTGATCGGTTCTTCACGGTGCCGGTACCCGAGGGCTTCGCCCGCTCGAACGCCCTGGGTTATGACATCACAAAGGCTAGTGACTACAAGCTCTACCGCTTGCGGCAATCCTTCCGCGAAACCTTCGGCCAGCTTTGGTCGTTACCTGGTTCCCGGCAGGTTCAAATGTCCTTGCGAATTTACTTTTAGGAGACGAATGGGGCGCGTCATGAAAAGCCATGAGGCTCCCAGTGGGGCCGGCCCCCATAAGCGCTAACTGAAGAACATTTTTAGGTAAAAACGTTCTAAAGGTCGTGGATCGGCCTCTAGCGCCGCGACCGGGTGAAGAGTTCGTCTGGCTCGCTCCCTTCTCCGAGAGCCACTTACTCGCCATGAGGCATACTCGTAAGTCCTTTAATTTCAGTAAATCTAAAAAAGCACTCGAGCCGCGACCGGAGGGAGCGGGCAACGACAAATTTAGCCAACCATTTTCGGGGAGCT
>JANLPT010000113.1:0-1612 GCA_031367405.1 Bryobacteraceae bacterium | reverse complement strand
AGCCAATCCCCGCCAGCACCGAATCTCGATCCCCGACCATGCTCCGCTTCGGATTGGAACTTTGAATGCGATCTTGCGCGCCGTCGCCCGCGTGCAAGGCGTCGAAAAGGAAGACATCCTGCGCCATCTCTGAACCACGGTCGACACCGCAGTCGGCATTTGGAGCACGCTCCTAGGCCGCCTTTCCACTTTTCCAGGTTTCCGACACCCGACATCGGGACGCTGACTTCCGGCCTCTGATCTCCGCTTTTCAGTAATTCAGCTACTCAGCATTTCAGTTTTCCCAATTTCAGTTTTCAGCTTTTCCTCCATGTCCTCCGACATCGTCACCACCCGTTCCGACCATCCCGCCGAAGCCCTGACGCACCGCGTTTTGGAACGCTTCCCAGCCGTTCCGAAAAGAGGACACATCTCAGCCGATGGTAGTGAACCTTTCCGGCTGACAAGTTGTAATAAGCCACGTCCGCCCCGCTGAGCAGGAGGCAATCTAAATCCCATTTTCAGGTTTTTAGTTTCCAAACCTTTCAGTTTTCAGTTTTCAGTTTTCAGTTTTCAGTTTTCTACTTTCCACTTTTCCGCAACCGACTTCCGCTCTCCGCTTACCACTTTCTCTACCCAGCCTTTTTCCCCTGACCCATCAATCCACCGTGCCTCCTTTCATCCATCACACGGCAGACGTTGCAAGCCGAAGCATCAATGAGGAGACGCGGATTTGGCAGTTCTGTGTCGTTCTCGCAGGCGCTCGCATTGGAAGCAACTGCAACATCTGCAGCCACTGTTTCATCGAGAACGATGTGACGATAGGTGATCGTGTAACCGTAAAATGCGGCGTCCAACTCTGGGACGGAGTCACCTTGGAGGATGATGTTTTTGTAGGACCAAATGCGACCTTTACGAACGATCCCGCTCCTCGGTCCAAGCGACACCCAGGAAATTACGCAAGAACCATCGTGGAAGTCGGAGCTTCGATCGGAGCCAACGCCACGATTCTGCCGGGTGTCCGGATTGGACGAGGAGCAATGGTGGGGGCGGGTTCCGTTGTCACTGGTGATGTGCCAGCTCACTCGATTGTAAAAGGAAACCCCGCACGGGTTACAGGCTATGACACTACCAACGCTTTAACCAGTCCAGCCTCTCCGCTTGAAGCGGAGTTACGGACAGCCCGGACGGCCTGCGGTGTCGAACTCATTCCGTTTCGCAAGATCACCGATCCTCGCGGCGACTTGGTTCCGATCGAGATGACCGAGAACATTCCATTTGCGGTTGCGCGACTGTTTATCGTGAACAACGTGCCAAACCAAAGGGTTCGCGGCGAACATGCCCATCGCATTTGCCATCAGCTTCTTTTATGTCTTCAAGGATCGGTCTCAGTCGCGGTGGACAACGGATCAGCCCGTGAAATACACGTATTGGATAGTCCCGAGGTCGGTTTTCACATTCCACCTATGGTGTGGGCATCACAGTATCATTACTCTGAAAATGCCGTGCTCGCAGTCTTCGCTTCCCACACTTACGACGCTGCTGACTACATTCGCGACTACCCCGACTTCTTAAAGGCATTGAAAGAGAAATCATGAGGGTGCCGTTTGTAGATTTCGTTTCGCCATACCAG
>JANLPT010000072.1:0-2072 GCA_031367405.1 Bryobacteraceae bacterium | reverse complement strand
TAATTCAGGATTACAACCAGCGCGCGGAAGAGTTGTGGGGCCGGGCACCGGTACGCGGCGACCCCAGCGAGCGTTACTGTGGCTCAATCAAACTTTATCTGAGCGACGGTACGCCGCTGCCTCTCGGGGAAAGCCCCATCGTGGGCGTGCTGCGCACCGGCGTTCCGGCCCGGAATGTAGAAGTGATCATTGAGCGTCCGGGCGGTTCGCGGATCCCCGCGATTGTCAATTTCGTGCCCCTCATCAACGAGCTGTGCGTCATCACCGGCGCCATCACCTCCTTCGACGACCTTACAGTACTGAAACAAGCCGAGGACACGCTGCGCGCCAGCCAAGCCCAATTGCAAAGCCTTACCGACGCGGCGCCGATCGGGATCTGTATGCTGGACGCGGAGTTGCGCATCATTCACCTCAATCCGACGGCGCGGCCTCTGTTTGAATCGATGGGTGATCCGATCGGCCGTTCGCTATCCGACCGCATGGGAGCATGGGAATTGGCCGGACCCATCATGGAGCACTACCGGCACACCCGCGA
This sequence comes from Bryobacteraceae bacterium, assembly GCA_031367405.1. Classification (GTDB taxonomy): domain Bacteria; phylum Acidobacteriota; class Terriglobia; order Bryobacterales; family Bryobacteraceae; genus JALHNI01. The sequence continues at coordinate 1,537 of JANLPT010000072.1, read as the reverse complement.
CACGGGCGAGAGTTACCGCGACGCTGAATTCGCCGCCGGGCCCAATCGCCTATATTACGACTGGCAGATTCATCGCATCGTCTTGCCGGGTGGCCAAAACGGAGTGGTGCTCTATTTCACCGACATCACTAGCCACGTGCTGGCCAGGCAGGCGCTCTTCCATTCCGAGCAGCGCCTCAGCTTCATGGCGGAATCGATGCCGCAGAAGGTCTTTACCGCCGCACCCGACGGCTTCGTGACCTACTTGAATGCCCAATGGGCCCAGTACGCGGGGCTGCCCATCGACGAGATACTGGGCTCGGGTTGGGGAGTGCTCGTTCATCCCGCCGACCTCCCGGAAGGCATCCGTAAGTGGAATAACTCCCTAGTTACCGGCGAGCCATTTGAGAATAGCCTCCGCTTCCGGCGCTTCGATGGGACGTACCGGTGGCATCTGTCCCGGGCGCATGCGATGCGTAACGCGGCGGGCGAAATCTCCATGTGGCTTGGCTCCAGCACGGACATCCAGGAGGAGAAAAAAGTCGCAGAAGAATTGCGCCGGTTGAATGAAGATCTGAATCAGTTTGCCTTTGCCGCCAGCCACGATCTGCTGGAACCCCTGCGCATGATCACCAGCTATTCCGAGTTGCTACTGGAAACCTGCGGGGATCAGGTGAGCCAAGATGCTGCCGTGTGCGTGAACTTCATATCGCAAGGAACGCAACGAATGAGCGAATTGCTCGCCGACCTGCTTTCGTTTACGGAAGTAGGCGGGGACGAAGCGGCGCTGGTGCCGGTGGATCTGGAGATCGTGCTGCGCACGGTGACCCAGAACCTGCAGGCGGCCATCAAGGAGAGCGGCACCGTACTCAACCACAGCCCATTACCCACCGTTGGAGGCCGTCAGGTGCATTTTGTGCAGCTCTTGCAAAATCTGGTGAGCAATGCGATCAAGTACCGTAGCCAGAGTGCCCCGATCGTACATATTTCGGCCGAGGAGCGCGACGGCGAATGGTTGTTTGCCGTGACGGATAATGGCCGGGGCATTGCCGCCGAATATCATGAACAAGTTTTCGGCGTATTCAAGCGCTTGCATGGGAAAGAGATTGCGGGTACGGGAATTGGGCTGGCGATCTGCCAGCGGGTGGTGGAGCGCCGCGGTGGCCGGATCTGGGTGGAGAGCGAGGCGGGGCAGGGGGCCAAGTTCTGCTTCACGCTGCCGCTTGAAAATGGAGACGCCCGATGAGTCCCGCACCCGCCAAGCAAGCGTTCCGGATGCTGCTGATCGATGACAATGACGCCGACGTCTATCTGCTGCGACGCGCCCTGACGAAGGCGGGTTTGACGATTGAGTTGACTGTGTTGAAAGATGGAGGGGAAGGCTTGGCCTTTGCCCGTGGCGAAGACGGGTCCGCGCCGCGGCCGGATCTGGTGGTGCTCGACCTAAACCTGCCCAAGACCGGGGGCGCCGAGGTGCTGCGCGCGATGAAGGGCAACCCCGCGCTCGCGCTGGTGCCGGTGGTCGTCATGTCGTCGTCGGCTTCCAAGGCTGAGCAGG
>JANLPT010000012.1:0-11205 GCA_031367405.1 Bryobacteraceae bacterium | reverse complement strand
GACATGTTCCTCAAGATCACCGATGTCTTTCGCGAAAGTAAGCGCTCCGTCCCGGTCTTTAACGACAAGCATCTCTCCTTCGATTGGCGGCAAGCCCAGCGCATGGTGGAGATCTCGCGTGAGTTACACTTCCCCATGCTGGCGGGCTCTTCCGTGCCCGTGGCCCAGCGCATCCCCGCGATTGACGCTCCCTTCGGCGTTGCCCAGAAGCACGCCGTCGCTATCTCCTACAGTGGGCTCGATATCTATGGCTTCCACGTCCTCGAAGCCTTGCAATGCCTCACGGAGCGCCGGCGCGGTGGCGAAACCGGCGTCCGCGCCGTCCAGTGCCTCCAGAATCAAGCCTGCTGGGATTTCATCGCCCACAACGGTTGGGTGTCTACGCTTTTCGATCAGGCCCTCACTCGCAGCAATACGCGTAAGTCCGGCACACCGCAGCAACTCGTCAAAGAGCCGGCCGTATTTATCATTGATTACTCAGATGGCCTGAAAGCCGCCGCATTTCTGATGACCGGTTTAGTGGAAGACTTCACTGTCGCGATCGACCTCGAAGGCCAAGCTGCGCCATTCACTACGTTGATGAACTTACAAAACAACCGGCCTCACCATCACTTCGGCACGCTGGTGAAGAACATTGAAGAGATGTTTGAAACTGGCCGGGCCCCCTATCCGGTGGAACGGACCATGCTCACCAGCGGCATCCTCGATTTCGGCCTCGAATCCCGTTTTCGCGGTTACTCTAAAATCGATACGCCCCAATTATCTAATATTCGCTACCAAACCAACCGCGCTTCCCACTTTTCTACCAAGGGCTGGGGCGCGGACGGTAAACGGCTCGATTAAACTAAGTTAAACTTACTCGAAAGTATCTGTAACATCGGCGGCTAAATGGCCCTTCGCCAAGCGGATTCTCACCTTGGCGTCGCGGGCGACCGTCGCCGCATCTTTCACAATGCCGCGGCTATCCTCCACAATCGCATAGCCCCGTTCTAGAATCGCCAGCGGACTCAGCTGCTGTAACTGACCCGTCAGTAACGCGCGGCGATTCTCGCACCGTGCCACCCGAGCCGCCGTCAGTTCATTTAAGCGGCTCGCCGCCGCATCCAGCCGCCGGTGCGCCTCCGCGAAACGCACCCGCAGATCGGTGCGGGCCAGTCGCGCTTCCAATTTCTGCTGGCGCTCACGCCCCATAATTAGAGTGCGCCGCAACCGGTCTCGCAAGATGGCTTCTAACTCATCCACCCGCTGGCCGTGCCGCCGCAAACGCCGCTCGATCACGGCGCGCGCCTTGTCAATGCCTTGCCGGTTCAGCCGGTCGCTCGCCTGGGCCAGCCGGTAGCGCAGTAGCCGTTCGATCCGGCGATAGTCCGCCAGCAGGCGATCCAGCAATTCCTGGCGCGTCCCAATCACTAACTCGGCGGCGGCCGACGGCGTGGGTGCGCGTAAGTCAGCCGTAAAGTCGGCGATCGTGAAGTCCGTCTCGTGGCCGACGGCCGAAATCACCGGCACCTTACTCTCAAATATCGCCCGCGCCACCACCTCCTCGTTGAAGGTCCATAGGTCCTCCAGCGAACCGCCGCCGCGCCCCACAATCACGACATCCGCCCAGCCGGACTCGCTAAAGTAACGCAGCCCCGCCGCCACCTGCTCCGCCGCGCCCACCCCTTGCACCAGCGCTGGATACAGCCGGATGTGCAAGCCCGGAAAGCGGCGGGTGAGCACATTCAACATGTCCTCAATCACCGCTCCGTCGGGCGAAGTCACCAGCCCGATCCGCCGCGGGTGCTGCGGCAAGGGGCGCTTGCGAGCCGGGCTAAATAACCCTTCCGCCTCCAGCTTCTGCTTCAGTTTCTCGAATGCCAGTTGCAGCGCGCCCAATCCCTGTGGCTCAATCGCCTCCACGGTAAACTGATACACCCCGCGCGGCTCATACACGTCAATTGACCCGCGCGCCTGTACGGCCAAGCCATCCTGCGGCTTCACCTTCAGCCGGAAAGCGGAGCCCCGGTAACAAACGCACGATAGCTTGGCACCCGCATCCTTCAGCGAGAAGTACCAGTGGCCGCTGCTTGCCAACTTACACTCCGTCAATTCGCCCGATACCCAAATCCCCGAGAAATTACCTTGTAACTTCTCGCGAATTTCTTGAGTCAGTTCCGTCACCGTGCGCGTTGCGGGGGTCCAAATCAGCGGCATCTGCATATTAGTCTTTTCCGTCACCGGTCTCCGCAAGTAAGGCACCCCAATGAAATCCCGCGCCAAAAGCAGCAAAAACAATCGGCTGCCCCGGCTCCAAGCGGCCAGCGGCAAAAAACTCCGAAGCCGCGATCAGCATCGACGCCGACGACGTATTTCCGTAACGCCGGATATTCGAATAGAACCGGGCCGGCTCCACGCCCAACGTCTGCGCTACGCGATCGATCAGATTCTGATTCGCTTGATGTATCAGAAACGTCCGCACCTCGGCGGCTGTGCGCTGGTTACGAGCGAGCACCGCCGCAATCGCGGCCGGAATTTTGCGCGACGCCTGCAAAATCACCACCCGCCCATTCATCGCCAAAGGCTGGCCATGCTCCAGCTTGAGGTCTTCGGCGTAAGCGCCGTCGGAGCACAGTTCCGAATCGATCACCTTCAAAAGTCCCCGGGAAGGATGCACCGCACACGCGCCGGCACCGTCGCCAAACAAGATGGCCACGCCCTTCTCTAAAGGCTCGCGCTCCACCACGCTGGACATCTTCTCTGCCCCGATCACGAGGATCGGCCCCCGCGCCAGCCGCGCCGCCAAAGCGAGGCCAAACAGGCTGCCCGCGCTCGCCATGGGCAGGTCAAGCGCCGCCGCCGGCGTAGCGCCCAGTCGTTCCGCCACCGATGCGGCTGGGCCCGGAAAGCTGCGAGGAGAACTACCGCTCGCCACCATCACCATCTCCAGGTCGCTCGCTGGAATGCCCGCTGCGGCCAACGCTAGCTCACCCGCCTTCACCGCCATATCGACGAGCGATTCTGCCCCGGCAAAGCGCCGTTCCTCAATGCCCGAGACGTTCAGAATCCACGCGGGCTCACTGTCCACCCGCGCGCCGATCTCCGCATTCGTCACCACACGCGGCGGCAGGTAATGGCCGAATCCGGCAAGATAGGCCAAATCATTCCCTCCGTAGTCTAACGAACCCCGACCGTAAGGGAGGGGATGCTTCTAAATTCATCGATTCTCCAGATACTCCACAATCCGGTTGATCGAATCGAACTTGCGCGGATTCAGGTCGCGATCAGGAATCGTAATCCCGAACTCGGCCTCAATGCCGCTCACCAGATCGGTGAGCGCGAAGGAGTCGAGCAGGCCGGAGTCGAACAAACTCTCATCGGGGTCAGGGGAGACGGGGCGCTTGGCGGCCATCTGAACGATCTTGAGGATTCTCTTCTGTTTTTCCATTTTCGGTTGAGTTAAAGACACGGTCTCTGACGCGCCCATAAGTCGCGTACTGTTCCATCAAATCATTAAATAGAGTAGCGCCAATCAGCCGGTAACCGGCGGCCGTAAAATGCACATAGTCACCTTGTGCCGCGCCCGCCAGCACCCAACGCCGCATCGCACCCGCGCCGCCCATGCGTTCGCGCAGATCCCAAAACGCGCAACCATGCTCGAGCGCCGCTTCGCGCTGAGCCTGGGCGATCATCTCCAGCCCCGGAAAAGGTGCCATCATATAGCGCGACCCATACATCCGGTCTGGCGGACCCAGCACTAAAATACTCGCCGCCGGTGCCGCCTGCCGCAGCTTCGCCAACACGCCCGCGAACGTCGCCTTGTAAGTGGCTAACGTATAGTCGCGATTGCCCGCGTCATTCGTACCATAGGCCAGCACAATCAACCCCGGCGCACGGCGCGCCAGCTGCGGCATCCACAGATTCGCGTCCCAACCTTCAAAGATATTCGCCTGTGCCCCATTAATTCCCAATTGCTCGTAAGTGACGCCGCCGCCTTTTTCCGAAACGAAGCCAAACAGCCGCACCGGCGCATCGTCGCTCGTTTCCACTTCTACGCGGCTCACGTCGCCCAGTCTCTGTTCGGCGAATCCGAAGCCCTCCGGGCCATCCGTCGAAATCGTCTGCAGCGGCTGCCCATCGGCAAAAAGAGTAAATCCGCCGCCGCCGGGTTGCCGCATGAACTGGACTTCCAGCAGTTTGGCTACCGGCGCTAAAGTCACCACCTCGCCCGGCCGTTGGGCCGAGATACTGGCACCCGCCATGCCGTGGCGGCCATCGCTCGATAGCGACATATTGCCCTGTAAGTGCCAGCCCGCGCTATTCGTCGTCCGCAAATCCAGCCGCCGGTAAGTCGCCTTCCCGGCACTGACGAAGCCCGCACCGCCATCGCCAAAACGTAACTGGAAGGCTGAGCGTAAAGTGTTCGTCCACTCATCGGCCGCCGTATGCGAATCGCCAAACTGCACCACGCGCAGAGCCGTGCTCGCTTCATTACGCTCCAGCCGCCGCAGTTGCTCAAAAAACGGCACCAGCGCCGTGGAGCCCTCCACCACAGAAACCGGCCGATTCTCCAAGCGCTCTTCAATCTCTTCGTGAGCGACGGTGCGCGCCTGCGCCATTTGCGCGAGTTGCGCCGGGGTCGGGCGCGGTGCCGGACGGCGGGCCACGGGCCGTTTAGCCACCGGCTTTTTCTTTGCGGAAGGCGTCGCCGCCATCAAACAAATGCCCGCACCCAAGGCAATCAACCAGCCGGCACTATGGCGCAGAAACCGCATCAATTCGCTTTTATGGTCGCAGATTTCCCCAGCGCCTGGGCAAAACCGACGGTCAGGCGCTGGGTCTTGAACTTGTTGTAACTATCCAGCAGGGCGCGATAGAAGAGGTTGCCCACAATCTTCGCCCCTCCCTTCATCGGATGAATGAAGTCTGCGCCCACCAGCCTCGGCTCCGCCGCGTACCACTCGCCCATCGTCCCGTTGCCGCCCATCGCCATAAAAGTATTGAAAAAGGCGCATTTCTGCTCCGCCGCCACGCGCTGCTGGATCGCCACCACCCGGCTCAATGCGGGCACCGTCCCGATCGTCCCGTTCGCCAGCCGCTGGCCCCGGTCCATCGGGCTCATGATCAGAATGCTCGCCTTGGGCAGGGCCGCGCGCACCCGGCGCAGCGCTTCCCGCAGCTCAGTTTCATAGGAGGTATCGACAAATTTCTCGTAGACACTCTCGTTGGTGCCGTAGTTAATCACCACCAGGTGCGGCTTCGCATGCTCCAGCAGACGAGCCCAGTGCCCTTCGTTCATCATCTTCGAGACCACCGAGATGTAAGCGCCATTGACGCCCAGGCTCGAATAGATGACGCCCGGTGTCGTGCGGCGCAGGTCGACGCCGAAGGCCCGCACGGGGCCGTCGTCGACCCTGATCTCTAACTCCCGGGTATGCGGCGGTAACGCGAAAGTGGCAAACAGCTCTTCCGACTGGCCGCTCCCCGTACGCAGTTTCCCGATGGGCACCTGGTCGGCCAGCACGGTCATCGTCCCGCCACCAGCTTGCCGCAACGCACTCACTTCTACTTGTTGCGGTTGGCTCTTACTCCAACTGAACCGGGCATAGGCACCCGCCGCACCGTCAAACGAAACCGCGCCCAAACCATAGCGGCCTTGCAAAGGCCCACCCTTAGTTCCCAGATTGGCCGGCGTAATCTGCCAGCCATCGGACGAGACAGAAATGCCGCGATGCTCATACCACGCCCAGGGTTTGGCGATCAGGTGATAGCCATGGCCGCCGTCGCCGAACTGCGCCTGTAGTAACTGCCGCACATCGGCGGTAATCATATCCGCGGTGGTGGGCGAATCGCCATAGTGCAGCACGCGCACCTGCGCCCCCGTCGCTCCTAACTCCGCTTGCCGCAAAGCCTCGAAAAAGACGTCCAGACTGCCCAGCGGCGCGATGATCGGATACACGCCCAACTTACCCACCTTGGCATCGGGCCGCAACCGGTCGAATTCGTCTTCCACCGGGGTGGACGAACTCTTGCGCGCCACAAAGTCCAGCACCATCGGCACCGTGTGCCAATCGAATACTTTGTAGTTTTTGAAGGCCGGCAAATAGTCCGGAATCGTCACTAAGACGAGTAAGCAGCCGAGAGTGAGAAAGATTTTCGGCATCAGAATTTCGTATAAATGAAGGGTGCGGCACCCGTGGCCGCGACATATTGAATGCCGATCATCAGTAACATCAGCGCCGCCGCCTGGGCGTAGAAGGGCGCCGCCGCAAATTGCTCCTGGGTCCATTGCCACCAACGCGCCGGCAGATAGTGTCCCGCGATCGCCATGGCCAGGATCATCTGGATCGGTGCCGAGATATTGGTAAACCCGATCGTCCCGGAAGCGATGCGTTCTACCATTCCTAACGCGCCTTCCAGCGTGGGGGCGCGGAAGAAAATCCACGCCAGGCAAACGAACTGCACGGTGCAGAAGGTGGCCAACCACCCCGCCCACGCGGCTTTCAAACCCACCGGACCGCGAATGGCCTGCCAGCCCCGCACCGTCGCCTGGCCCACCCCGTGCAGCGCCCCCCAAATCACAAAATTCCAACTCGGCCCGTGCCACAACCCGCCCACCAACATCGTCGCAATGATCGCGAGGTAAGGCATCCACTTGGTCCGCATGCCGGGAAATGAAAAATACAAATAGTCGCGCAGCCAATTCGACAGCGAGATATGCCAGCGCCGCCAAAAGTCCGCCAAGTTACGCGCCGCGTAGGGTTGATTGAAATTCTCCGGTATCTTCAACCCCAGTAACATGGCCGACCCGATGGCGATGTCCGTGTAACCAGAAAAATCGAAGTAGAGCTGCAACGCGTAGCCATAAACGCCAATCAATACTTCACTGCCACTATAAAGAGTAGGAAAGTCGAATACCCGGTTTACCAGGTTATCGGCCAAATAGTCGGCGATCAAAAACTTCTTCACTAGTCCATGCGCTATACGGAACAACGCCTTGCCGCCATCCACCTCCGAGAGCATCTTCGGCTTCTCAAGTTGCGGCAATAGCGTGGCCACGCGGGTAATTGGCCCGGCCAGCGTGGTGGGGAAAAAGCTCACACTGGCCAGATAAGCCAGTAGGCTACCCGTGGGCTTGGCATCTCTTCGGTAGACATCGATCGTGTAAGTCAAAGATTGAAACGTATAAAAGGAAATGCCGAGCGGAAACGTCCAAGCCCATTTGGGCATCGCGTGTCCGGCGAGCACCCCGTAGTTCTCCAGCAGAAAAGGCATGTACTTGAAGCCCACCAGAATGCCGATATTCATCCCCACGCTCACCAGCAGCAGGCACAGCCGCAGCCAGCCCTGTTTAGCTTTGCCTAACCCCAGCCCCAGGCCGAAGTCGATGGCCGCCGCCAAAGGAATCATCCACAAATAGAAGAGATCCCACTTGGCATAGAAAAAAAGGTTGGCGAAGAGAATCACCGCCAGCACGAGCGCCCGCTTCTTCGCCACTGGCCAGTAGAGGAGAAAGATGCCGGCGAGAAAGATGAAATAGGCCGACGACGTCAGAACCATCGGGGTGCTCTGGGCCAATGAAAGCCATCCCCGCGATGACGGACTGGATTCGGGGATCTCATGGAAATAGGAAAATTCGCGGTCAAACCTTCTAGTATAGCGGCGGCGAACGATTCAGGTAAATCTCGAGCCACTGGCCGCCCGGCCGCTCCCAGCGCACCAGGGGCGGCGAGGAGAACAGCTTGGCCGCGCCCGTCGATTCCATCTCCCGCTCATAGCCGTAAAAACGTTCCCACAAGCGGCGCACCACCGGAATGTTCAGCAAGTTGCTGCCGGGCGTCACGGTCCGCGAATAGAGCACAAAGACCTCCGGCCGGGGCAGTGCCAGCACGGAGCCCACTCGAAAATCAGGACATTCGGCAATCCGCCGCGCCCGAGTCACGTAGCCAAACTCGGGGCGGCGCAAGGCGTCTGAGAGCGGCCAGGCCGTGGCCACCACCAAGTCCGGCTTGAGCCCGTTCACCACGCCCGCAGCCAACTGATACAGCCGCACCTGATCCACCATGGCCAGGCTGTTTTCGAGCGGATACGGGTATGGCGGTTGGACGAAAAGGCCGGCCAGCAACCCCGCCACCATCGCCCCTTGCGCCACCAATCTGGGCCACGTTGGCCAACGGCTCCAGCCTGCCGCTACCGCCATATAGAACAGCGGGAACACGGGCAGCAGATAACGCTCGAGCACCGCGCCGCCGAATAGGCTTACCGTCACCACCTGCGCCGCTGTCAAGGACGCGACCAACGTCCAAGCCCGTCCGGCAAACACCTCGCGCCGCCACCAGGCGGTGAGGATAGCGGCGGTCCCGATCCAATGGTAGTCGGCGGCGAACAAAGTATAGATCCGCCGGAGAAGCGCCACGCCCAAGCGGACGGGATGTAAGTTATAACCCAAGTTATAAGCCGAAAACTCTTGATTGCCGAGCGGATGCCCGGTCGCCCGCCAGAGCGCCAGCAGCCACGCCGCCAGCGCGATCGCCGGCCAGGCAAACCAGGCCATCTGACGCCAACGCTTTTCCCGCCCCAGGAAGACGGCGAATACTAAGGGAAAGACGATCGCCGTCTCCTTCAACAACACGGCCACCACACAGGCCAAAGCCGCCCACGGAAAGCGTTCCTTCAAAAATAAATAGAGCGCCACCAGGCAGGCCGCTGCCGCCGGCAAGTCCAGGTGCGCCATCGCCGCTTGCATGTAAAAGACCGGTGACGCCAGCAAGAGCACGACGGCGGGGAAGCCCGGCGTGCCGGGGAGCCCTCGCGACAGTTCGATGGCGAGCATGAAGGTCACCATGGCGAGCACGCTTGCGATGATCAACATCGCCACCCGCGTCGCTACAATCGACGGCCCGCCCGACACCGTCCACGCCCCGGCCAACACGGCCATTAATCCCGGCGGATGGACGTTCGGCCGCGTGCTCGTGGGAATCCAAGCGCCGTGCTGATAGAGGTCGAGCGAGGCTGGGATAAACTGGCCCAGCTCATCCCAGAAATAGGGCAGCGTCAGAAACTGAATGTGCGTGGCCACGACGAGCGCGACAAAGCCCAAGAAGAAGCAGCCAAACGCCCCCCAGCGGCCCATCGCCTACTGCACAACTCCCGCCGGACCCGCCTGGGGCTCCAGATGGATCTCCCCAAAAGCTGCCTCATACTGCTCAATATTCTGCCGCAGCACATTGCTCAACGCCTTCGCCTGCTGCGGGCTGAGATAAACGCCCTGAAAGTTGTGAATGTTCACCACGTCAGGCGCGGTCTGGCTCAACGTGCCGAACATCAAAAAGATGTCCCACAAATTCACTCGCACTTGCACACTATTCGCATACCCCTCCCGATACTCGGCCGTATTGGTAAGGTTGATGCGGGGCTGGTTTGGATTTGGACCCATACCCTCTACCTTAGCGGGAAACAACGGGGGCTATCGTCGAGGCATGCAAGGCGAGTGTGGGACATGAATGTCGAGAATCGCAGTTTCTCTATTTTTACGCTCCTTAACCGTGCGTAGTGATACGTTCGGCATACGAGGTCATTCTCATGACCAGTTCGTTGCCGCAACTTGAGCAACATCGCTCGCCTGATCTAGCCCATCCGCGCCTCAATCAGGCACATCGGCGACTTGGTCGGCGTGATGCGTTCAAGCTCCAAGCCAGCAGCGCGGAACAAGTCGCGGAATTCCGTTTCGGTGCGCTCCTTGCCGCCCACCGTGGCGACCAGCATCTCGATGTCGAGCATCTTGGCGGGCGACGGCTGGTCTCCTGCGGGTACGATCATCTCGAAGAGAAAGACGCGGCCATCCGGGGCCAACTGAGCGCGCATTAGCGACAGGATGCGAACGCAGCGCCCGTCGTCCCAATCATGGATTATGTGCTTCATGATGTAGGCGTCGCACCCAACCGGAACGGCGTCGAAGAAGCTGCCGGCCTGCCGCGTTACCCGCTCTTCCACGCCCGCCAGATTGCCGGAAGGAATCGCGCCCGCAAGCACCTCAGGCAGGTCGTACAGCACGCCTTCGAGGCCGGGCGTCGCTTTCAGAATACTGCTCAGAATGATTCCGTGGCCGCCGCCGACATCGGCGATGCGCTTAAAGCGCGAGAAGTCGTACGCTTCTACCAGCGCGCGTCCGCCGATGACAGAAAAATTGGTCATGGCCTGATGAAAGCGTTCGGCCTGATCGGGAATTTCCTTAAACAGATCGAAGGCGTGCTTACCGTACGCCTTGGTGACACCGTCGCCGCCGGTCCGCAGGCAATGGACGATGTTCTGGTACGCGTCCATGATCCAGGGGTCGGTGAACATCATGGCCATTTGGCGCATGGAGTTGGGTGCATCGCTACGCAGCATTTGCCCGACCGGTGTGAGGCTGAAATGACGGGGCTGCGGCTCGGCGAAGACGCCGGCGCTGGCCAGCATGCGCATCACCCGGTAGAGGCTGGGGGCGTGCGCTCCGGTGCTGATGGCGAGGTCCTCCACGCTGGCCGGTATGGAGCCCATGTGGTCGGCGACTCCTAAGTGGGCTACACCCGACATCGTGAACGACAGGATCTTGCCGAAAAGCAATTGCATGATCTGGGCCTCAGGCGGCAACGTGGGCGGCGTGTTCGGTTGAGTCATCTGGTTTCCTTGCTATGTTACGCGAGAAATGAGACGACCGATAGCTCACGCGCGTTGGATATTTTTCTGCGAAAATCGAGACCATGGCAAAAGTTGATTGGAGTTATCACCGCGCTGGTTGAACCAGCTGCGGCCGAATGCAGGAGTTTCTTGCGTCCCATCGCATATCCACCGTTGTGGCCCAGTTAGTGCCAGGCATGACCAGGGGAACGCTCTGCTCCTAGGAACGGGGACTCTTCAGAACGGGCGGATGGTCGAGACGGTTGAGTTCGTCATGAGAAGCCGGACGGTCGAGGTTCAGTGGGATCGGCGGCGGTTGGTGGCCGCATTGGCTCGGGACTCGAATCGATGTTGGCGTCACATTTGGGGGGGGGCGTGGTGTCGGGGGTGATGGGTGCGGGTTCGGAAGGGTTGTTTTGCGAAACAGAGCCAAATTCGGGGTTATCGTCTTGTTCTGAGGGGGTTACGAGGAGGTGATTGCGTTCGAGGGCGCGGAGGGCGCGTTGGAAGTCCTGCTCGATTTGGGCGCGGTAGCGGAAGAAGTTTTTGTGGATGAGGTCGTGGGGG
>JANLPT010000005.1:0-18362 GCA_031367405.1 Bryobacteraceae bacterium | reverse complement strand
GGATTGGAAGACGGGATGGCGGCGGTTGCCGCGTTGGTAGACGTCGTAGACGCGGCGGCACTTGAAGGAGCGGATGGGTCGGGGCACACTGATAAGTGGGATGAGCGAGGGAAAATTCTCATTTATTTTCAAACTATTTTTGGGATGGGTCCGGGGCGGAAACGAAACTCAGCGCTAAAGGCCATGGAATGAAAGAGTTATGAGTGTGTCGGACACACTCATAAGTTGATGATTCTATTGGGGTTGGGGCGGAGTTGCGTTTGGGTGGGGGGGGTGTTGGGTTTGGGGGGGGGGGGTGGGGAATGATTGACGAGGCGCACTCGATCCGGCTCATCGGGAGACCAAGACATGCGCCCCACTCGAATGACAAGGCTTTCGGCATGGCTCGAAATTCCATATCCCAAGCGCGGTACTATACAAGTGTTGATCGGACTGCCCGGCTCAGACTGCCGCCATGCCGGTCATCACGCCCTCGACATTGCTGCAACCTTGCTGGCCGCACGTCCGGCGGGCGTGTTGAATCAGAAGAGTTAACGATGGCGACGGTTTCCTTTCCTCCTCAGTCCTTAGAACCCCCCAAATTTAGCGAGCCGGTGGCACGACTCGACCCCCAAACAGTTGAGCTGCACGGCGATGTCCGTGTCGATCACTATCATTGGTTACGCGACAAGCAAAGCCCCGAAGTCGTCGCTTACCTGACGAACGAGAACCGCTATGTCTCCGCCGTCATGGCGCCAACCGAAGCGCTGCAGCAACAGCTTTATCGCGAGATGGTCGCCCGCATCGAAGAGACTGACCAAACCGTGCCCGTCCGCCGCGGCGAATATCTTTATTACACCCGCACCGAACGGGGCAAGCAGTACACCATCTATTGCCGCCAGCCCGCCAGCGGCGGCCCCGAAGAGATTCTCCTCGACGGCAACCAACTCGCCCAAGGCGAAAAATATTTCCGCATCGGCGTCTTCGCGCCCAGCCCGGACCATCGCTTACTCGCCTACTCCATCGACACCGCCGGCGACGAAGTCTACACCGTCATGGTGAAGGACCTCAGCACCGGCCAGTTACTGCCCGATCGCCTCATCGACACTTACTACGACCTCGAATGGGCCAACGATAACCAAACTCTTTTCTTCAACAAGGTCGACGAGGCTAAGCGGCCGTTTGAACTCTGGCGTCACCGGCTGGGCGAGGCCGAATCCACCCGCGTCTTCCATGAGCCGGACGAACGCTTCAATCTGGGCCTCACCAAAACTCGCAGCCGCGCCTGGATGCTGCTCACGCTCTCCAGCGCTACCTCTTCAGAAGTCTGGCGCTTCCCAGCCGGCTCGCCCCTGAGTGAGCCCGAGTTGATGTATGCGCGCCGCCCGCAGATCGAATACGACATCACCCATCAGGGCGACCGCTTCTACGTCCGCATCAACGACCAAGGCCGTAACTACCGCTTGGTGGAAGTGCCGGTCGCCGATCCGTCGTCCGAAAATTGGCGCGAAATCATTCCGCATCGCCCGGCCGTATTGCTCGAAACGGTCGTTGCTTTTGCCGGGCATCTGGTGCTGGTGGAGCGCGAAGGTGGTTTGCGGCGCGTGCGCGTAGGGCTCGACCACGACGTCCAATTCCCGCACCCCGTTTATCACGTCTTTCCGCATAGCAATCCCGAGTACCATACCAGCACTTTTCGTTTCGAGTACACGTCGATGGTGACGCCGCCTACGGTGATGGACTATGACCTCAACACCCATGAACGCACCGTCCGCAAGACCATGGTGGTGCATGGCTTCGATGCCGGGGCCTATGTGACGGAGCGCATTCTGGTGCGCGCGGCGGATGGCGCACAAGTCCCCGTGGCCCTGGTTTACCGGCCGGAACTGCGCAAAACATCGAACCCCACCGGTAGCCCCACCATGCTGTACGGTTACGGCTCCTACGGCCTCAATACCGAACCCATCTTCAACGCGGACCGCCTCAGCCTGCTCGACCGCGGCTGGATCTGGGCCATCGCCCAAGTGCGCGGCGGTAGCGAGCTGGGCACGCCCTGGCATGACGACGGCAAGATGATGAGCAAGCGCAACACCTTCACTGACTTTATCGCTTGCGCCGAACACCTCATCTCCGCCGGATATACCGTGCCTGAAAAACTCGCCATCATGGGCCGTAGCGCCGGCGGCTTGCTGATGGGCGCGGTGCTCAACGCGCGTCCTGACCTCTTCCAAGCCGCCATCGCCGGCGTGCCTTTCGTCGATGTGCTGAACACAATGCTCGACGCCTCGCTGCCGCTCACCGTGGGCGAGTATGAGGAGTGGGGCAACCCGAACGAGGCCGCCGCTTACGAATACATGAAGTCGTATTCGCCTTACGACAATGTTGGCCCGCATGACTATCCGCACCTTCTGGTGCTAGCCGGCTTGAACGATCCCCGGGTGCAATATTGGGAGCCCGCCAAATGGGTGGCCAAACTTCGCGCCACCAAGCAAGGCCCGCGCGAGGTGCTGCTCAAAACCGAAATGGGGGCCGGCCACTTCGGACCCTCCGGCCGTTACGAACGTTTTAAGGAAACGGCCTTCGAGTACGCCTTCCTCCTGAAGTACGTGCGTTAGAATACAAGCAATCCGTGAATCACCCCGCTGAGGTCCAATACCTCTACTCTCTCGGCAACGAAGTCAAGTCCATCAAGCTGGGCCTTGACCGCATGTGGCGCATGGTCGCCGCGCTGGACCATCCGGAGCGCGCCTGCCGCATGATTCACGTGGCCGGCACCAATGGCAAAGGCTCCACCTGCGCCATGCTCGAGCGCGGCTTGCGCACCAAGGGTTTGTCCACCGGGCTCTATACTTCGCCCCACTTTATTGACCCTACCGAGCGCATTCAGTTAAACGGCAAGCCCATCACTGAATTGCAGTTTTCGAGCGTCTTCCAGGAGATGCACAGCGTAGCCGAAGCGCTCATCAAACGCGGCGAACTCGACATGCACCCCACTTACTTCGAGTCGCTCACGTTGATGGCTTTTCTGGTCTTCCGTCAAGCGCGCGTCAACACCGTCGTGCTGGAGACCGGTTTGGGCGGCCGTCTCGATGCCACCAACGTCGTCTCGCCCGCCCTCTCCGTCATCACCGCGATTGACTTCGATCATATGCAATGGCTCGGCGATACCATCGAGCAAATCGCCGGCGAGAAGGCCGGCATCATCAAGCCCGGGGTGCCCGTGGTCGTGGCGCACCAACGGCCCGAGGCCCGCATCCCGATTGACCGCGCCGCGCTCGCCGCTCAGGCGCCGCTATTTGACGTGGACCAATGGAAAATGCACGTCGACTCCATCGACGCTTACGGCGGCACTTACTCGCTTCAGCAAGGCGACACGCAGCTCGAAGTATTCTGTCCATTGGCTGGCGAGCATCAGTTACATAACTCGGCTACCGCCGCCGTCGCGCTGCATCATCTTTTGCTGACTCCACGCGAAATCTTCGATGGCATCGGACAAACGCAATGGCCGGGCCGTCTCGAGCGGGTAAGCGAAGAGCCCGGCGTGATCTTAGACGGCGCTCATAACGTGGGCGGCGCGACGGCGCTGGCCGCTTACATCCGCCACTTTCATCAAGGCCGCAAAATATGGATGATCTTCGGCGTGATGGCCGATAAGCAGGTGGACGAAATCGCCCAGATCCTGTTTCCCTTGGCGACGCACCTGATCCTCACCGCTCCTGAACAAGCCCGCGCCTTGGCTGCGGCGGAAATCGCCAAACTACCGGCGGCGGCGCACGCGCGCGTCCTGCCCAACCTCGCTGAAGCCCTGCAAGTGATTCACCAAGCCGCTCCGGAAGACGTGGTATTCATTACGGGCAGCTTGTATCTGGTGGGCGAAGCACGCCCGATTCTGCGGCGCATGGGCGTCCTTTCATGACTTACGAGAAACTGCGCGCGTATCTCTGGATTGACCCGCTGATCTGCCTCGCCACCGTGGGCATGGGCACGCTCAGCCTGACGGCGTCACTCTTTGACCGGACGGGTAATAAACAAATGGCCGTCGCCCGGCTTTGGGCGCGCATGTTATGCCGCTTGGCCGGCGTGCGCCTCACCATCGAAGGCCTCGAAAATATTGACCCGCAAGCAAACTACATCATCGCGTCCAATCACCTGAGTTACATGGACACGCCGGTCGTCCTCGGCCACCTGCCGGTCAACTTCCGCTTTATGGCCAAAAAAGGGCTCTTCCGGATTCCTTTTCTCGGCACGCATCTGGCCAGCGCGGGACACCTGCCGGTGGTGAACGACAATCCGCGCGAAGGCATCAAGGCTTTGAATGAAGCGGCCAAACTGATCGCCGCGCGCCGGATTTCGGTGCTCATCTTTCCGGAAGGCGGACGCGCGGCGACCGGCGAAATGAAAGAGTTTCGCGATGGCGCGTTCTTCCTGGCGATCAAAAGCGGCGCGGCGGTTTTGCCCGTCGCCCTGATCGGCACTTATGAAATGTTGCCGTTTGGGTCGGGCGTCATGCGGCCCGGCCCGGTGACCATGCGCATCGGCCGCCCGATCGAAACCGCCGGCCGCCACATCAAGGAACGCACCCTGGTGAGTGAACAGGTGCGCGCCGAAATCGTCCGCTTAGCCCAACTGGGTATCTAACCTCCTGCTACGATTCTCTTAATGAGATCGTTTGACTATGCTGCGCCCCACACGCTGGCCGAGGCGCTTGCGCTTCTGGCTGCAAACCCCGAAGCGCGCGTCCTCGCCGGTGGCACTGACCTGTTGGTGCAACTGAAAAATGGCCGCCGCGAAACGCACTTGGTCGTTGACCTGAAGCGCATTCCGGAACTGAAAGCCATTCACTTTAACCCGCAAATGGGCCTCACCCTGGGCGCATCGGTCTCCTGCGCCCAAGCCACCGCCCACCCCGATCTGCGGAAACACTATCCTGCGCTGGCGGAGGTCGCGGCGCTGATCGGTGGCACTGCCATCCAGGGCCGCGCCTCCCTCGGTGGCAACCTCTGCAACGCGGCCCCCAGTGCTGACTCGGTGCCCTTGATGATCGCCCTCTCGGCCCAAGCTCGCGTCGCCGGCCCGCAAGGCGTGCGCGACGTGGCCGTCGAAGACTTTTGCGTCGCCCCCGGTAAGAACATGCTGGCCCCCGGCGAGTTTCTGCTCAACATCTTTTTTCCGCTGCCCGCCCCTGGCTTCCACGCCCACTACCTGCGCTTCATCCCGCGCAATGAAATGGACATCGCCGTGGTCGGCGTCGGCGTCTCCACCACGGTGGTGGATGGCAAGATCTCGGCGGCCCGCATCGCGCTCGCCTCCGTCGCGCCCACGCCGCTTTTTGTAAAGGCGGCGGGTGACTCGCTCATCGGCCACGCACCCACGCCCGAGGCGATCGCCAAGGCAGCCGCGATCACACAGGAAGCCGCCAAGCCAATCTCCGACATGCGCGCCCCCGCCGACTACCGCCGCCACCTGTGTGGCGTGCTCACCCGCCGCGCTTTGACTGCCTCCTTAGCTCAATAGGAATCGACATATGAAGAAAGTCCACGTCCAACTTACTCTGAACGGCTCGCCCGCCGAGTTTCTGGCTGAGCCGCGCCAAACGCTGCTCGAATGCCTGCGCGACAACCTCAACATGACCGGCACCAAGGAAGGCTGCGGCGACGGCAATTGCGGCTCCTGCTGCGTGCTGCTCGATGGCCAACTCGTCACGTCTTGCCTCGTGCTCGGCGTCGAAACCGATGGCCAGCGCGTTGACACGGTGGAAGGCATTGCCCAGGGCTCCACCCTGCACCCCATCCAGAAGGCCTTCATCGACAATGCCGCCTTACAATGCGGCGTCTGCACCCCCGGTTTCCTGATGGCCACCAAAGCTCTGCTCGACCATGAGCCCCACCCCACCGAGCCGCAGATTCGCTTGTGGCTGGCCAACAACCTGTGCCGTTGCACGGGCTATGACAAGATTGTGCGCGCCGTGCAAATTGCCGCCGCCGAGATGCGTGAGGCCGTACAATGAGCAGCCAGTATTCTCTAATTGGAACCCGCCCGCCGCGCCACGATGGTGCCGACAAGGTGACGGGCCGCGCGCTCTACGGGGCTGACCTCAAGATGGCCGGCTTGCTGCATGGGGCTATCCTGCGCAGTCCGCATGCGCACGCGCGCATCCTCAGCATCGACACGACAAAGGCGGCCGCGCATCCCGAAGCGCGCGCCATCGTCACCGCCGCTGACTTCCCGCAGGGGCCTGACCGCATCGTCGACCTTGGCGAAGGCGACACGCCCCTCAGCTATTTGCGCGGCAACGTCCTGGCCCACGGCAAAGTGCTCTATTGCGGCCACGCCGTCGCCGCCGTCGCCGCCACCAGCGCGCAAGCCGCCGCTGAAATCGCCGCCTTGATTGACGTGAAATATGAGCCCTTGCCCTGCGTGCTCACCGCGCCGGCGGGCATGGCCGAAGGCGCGCCCCTACTGCATCACGACCTGCGCACCAAAGAGTTTGGCGAAGCCACTACCCACGCGAGCAACGTCGCCGACCACTTCCGCCAAGTGATGGGTGACATCGACCAGGGCTTTGCCGAAGCCGACGTCATCGTCGAGCGCGAGTTCACTACGTCCACCGTGCATCAAGGCTACATTGAGCCGCACACGGCCACCGCCCTGTGGAACAACGACGGCCGCTTGCTGGTCTGGTGCTCGACGCAAGGCAGCTTCAACGTGCGTGACACGGTGGCTTGCCTGCTTGATCTGCCCGTGGCCCGCGTCCGCGTGACGCCGATGGAGATCGGTGGCGGATTTGGCGGGAAGGTCCCCGTTTATGTCGAGCCCGTGGCCGCGTTGCTTTCGCAAAAGACCGGCCATCCGGTAAAGATCACCATGACGCGGCGCGAGGTACTGGAAGGCTCTGGGCCGACGCCGGGCTCGTTTATCCGCGTTAAGATCGGTGCCAAAAAAGATGGCACGCTCGTTGCCGCCCAAGCGTACTTGGCCTACGAAGCCGGGGCCTATCCCGGCGCGATGGTCAGCCCCGCCGCCACCTGCGTCTTCGCCGCTTACACCGTCCCGAACCAGACCATCGACGGTTACGATGTCGTCGTCAACAAGCCGTCCACGGCCCCCTATCGCGCGCCGGGCGCGACCAATGCGGCCTTCGCCACCGAGACCGTCATCGACGAGATCGCCCGCTCCTTGAAGATTGACCCGCTCGATTTGCGGATCAAGAACGCGGCGAAAGAAGGCACCCGCCGCGCCGACGGTGCCAAATTCCGGCGCATTGGCTGCGTCGAAGTGCTCGAGACGATGAAGGCGCATCCGCATTACACTGCGCCGCTCGGCGAGCCTTCGCATAGCGCGGCCCAGCGCGGCCGCGGCGTCGCGGCCGGCTTCTGGATGAATGCCGGCTTGCCCTCCAGTTGTATTCTGAACGTCCACTCCGACGGCAGCGTCGGTTTGATTGAAGGCTCCACCGACATTGGCGGTTCACGGACGTCGATCGCCATGCAAGCCGCCGAAGTGCTGGGGTTGCGGGCGGAAGACATGCGCCCGTCCGTCGTCGACACTGACACCATCGGCTACACGGGCGTGACGGGCGGATCGCGCACCACGTTCGCCACCGGCTGGGCCGCTCACGATGCCGCGCAGGACGTCCTTAAACAGATGAAGGAGCGCGCGGCCAAGCTCTGGGCTGTCGAGAGCGTCGAGTTCTCCAAAGGCGTCTTCACGTCGGGCGAGCACCGGCTTACCTTTGCCGGGCTCGCGGCTCGCGTCGGCGAAATCGGCGCGCCCGTGGTCGGCTATGGATCGGTGAATCCGAAGGGTGCCGGTGGCTCCTTCGCCGGCGTCATCGTCGACGTCGAAGTCGACATGGAAACTGGCAAAACCAGCATCATCCGCTTCACCGCCGTCCAGGACGCCGGCAAAGCCATCCACCCCAGCTATGTGGAAGGGCAGATGCAAGGCGGCAGTGTGCAGGGCATCGGCTGGGCGTTGAACGAAGAGTACTTCATGAACCCCGAAGGCCGCATGATGAACGCCAGCTTCCTGGACTATCGCATGCCCACCGCGCTCGACGTGCCCATGATCGATACGGCGATCGTCGAGGTCGCTAATCCGGTGCACCCTTACGGCGTCCGCGGCGTGGGCGAGGCCAACATCGTCTCGCCACCCGCTGCCATCGCCAACGCCATCCATGCCGCCACTGGCCATCGGATGCGCCATCTGCCAATGAACCCGCCCAGCGTGATGGCCGCAATTTTGAGCGGATCGCCACGGGCCGGCTGAGGATGGCGCGCCGGAGCGGAAAATCAGCGCCGCGACCGCGGTATCGGGACCAGCGAATTGCGGGACGCGGCGTCGTTGGCGGGGACGCGGTCACGTAACTCGACATTCAACTGGGTGACAAACTGCTCGAAATGCTGCTGCATGGCCGACATCTTCTCGCGCATGTCGAGAATAATGGCCACGCCGGCGAGGTTGACGCCGAAGTCGCGCGTCAGCTTGAGGATCACTTCCAGGCGCTCCAGATCTTCGTCGGTATAATGGCGCGTGTTGCCGTCGCTGCGCGAGGGCTTCAACAAGCCTTCGCGCTCGTACATGCGCAGCGTTTGCGGATGGATCTCATACTGCTCGGCGACCGACGAGATCATGTAGGCGGCTTTTTGGCGGGCTTTGGCCATCGTTACACCTTGGTCCACAGGTCCCGGCGCGGATCGTCGTCCGCGTGCAGCGCGGCGAGTTCCCGGAATAATTCCCTGGTCCTTTCGTCGTTCGAAGGCGGCGATTGGATCTCGACTTCCACGATCTGATCGCCGCGCAGATTCTTTCGCGAATTCAGAATGCCTTTTTCCCGCAGCCGGAATTTTTGCCCGCTTTGCGTACCTTGCGGCACTTTCAGAATGGCCCGGCCGTCGATGGTAGGCACTTCGATCTTGGTCCCCAACACGGCTTCCCAAACGGTCACCGGCACCTTCACTTCAATATTGTCGCCCTCGCGCACAAACAGGGCGTGCTTTTCCACTCGAATCGTGATGTAGAGGTCACCCGCCGGGCTGCCCATCGACCCGGCATTGCCTTTGCCCGCGACCCGCAAACGGCTGCCGTCAGCGGCGCCCGCGGGGATGCGCACCTCCACCTGCTCCGGCCGCACCACGCGCCCTTCGCCCTGGCAACGCGGACAGGCATTCGTCAAGCGGCCTTTTCCCTGGCAACGGGAACACGGCACGTTGAAGCGCATGGCACCCGCCATTTGCGTCACTTTGCCCGTGCCGGTGCAGTTCGGACAGGTGCTGCTGCCCGATCCACTGCCACTTCCGGCACAGGTTTCGCAGGTCTCGTGACGGTTGATGGTCAGCCTGACTTGGGTTCCTTTGATCGATTGCCAGAAATCGATGTTGAGGGCGTATTCGAGGTCAGAACCACGTTCGGCCACGCTTTCGGGCTTGCGGCCGCCGAAGAAGGAAGAGAAAAAGTCCTTGAAAGTGCCGTTGGCGTCCTGGTCAGCCCCGGGAAAGCCGCCGCCGCCAAAGTCAGCGCCGCCAGGGCGTCCCCGGCCGCTTTCTTCGAAATCGAAGCCGCGAAAGTCAAAGCCCGGCGGAGGGCCACTGCCTCCCGGCCCACCCGCGCCGCCTGCACCAATATTGTCGGCATAGAAGCCGTGCGTGTCGTAGACCTGCCGCTTCTTGGCGTCGTTCAACACGTCATAGGCTTCCTGGACGCTCTTGAAACGGTCTTCGGCGTCTTTATCCCCGGGGTTCAAATCCGGGTGATTCTTGCGCGCCAGCTTGCGATAGGCCTTGCGGATCTCGTCATCCGTGGCGGTGCGGGCGACGCCCAGCAGTTCGTAATAGTCCTTCTTTTTGGACGCCATGTTGCCCTTTCGGCTTTCGCTTCAAGGCCTGGGCTTCCGCTTGAAGCCCAGGCCGGGGGGGCCTTTACTTCTTGTCGTCGACGTCGACAAACTCGGCGTCCACCACGTTATCCTTTTTCTCGGATTTTTCAGCGCCAGGGGCCCCATCGGCACCCGCCGCCGCGCCGGTAGCCGTGCCCGCATCCGGAGTGGTCTGCCGGTACATGGCCTCGGCCAGCTTGTGGCTCGCCGCCGTCAGCTTGTCCTTGGCGGCGTTGATCTCTTCCAGACTGCCGCCGGCGATGGCTTTCTTGGTCTCTTCGAGTGCGCCCTCGACGTTCTTGGCGTCTTCCTCGGAGATCTTTTCGCGATGCTCCTTCAACATCTTTTCGACGTTATAGACCATCGCGTCGGTCTGGTTTCGAGCTTCAATGACGTCGCGCTGCCGCTTGTCATCGGCCGAATTCGCTTCGGCGTCCTTGGCCATCTTATCCACCTCGTCCTTCGAGAGGCCGGAGGAAGACGAGATGGTGATTTTCTGCTCGTTGTTGGTGGCGCGATCCTTCGCCGTCACATTCAAAATGCCATTCGCATCAATGTCGAAAGTGACTTCCACCTGCGGAATGCCGCGCGCGGAAGGCGGAATGCCCACTAGTTGAAAGACGCCCAGCATGCGGTTGTCGCGGGCCAAGGCGCGCTCGCCCTGGTACACCTTAATCTCCACCGACGTCTGATTGTCAGAGGCCGTCGAGAAGACCTCGCTCTTGCGCGTCGGGATCGTCGTGTTGCGCTCAATCAGTTTGGTGAACACGCCGCCCAGCGTTTCGATGCCCAGCGACAACGGCGTCACGTCGAGCAACAGCACGTCCTTCACTTCGCCGCCCAGCACGCCGCCTTGCACAGCGGCGCCGATGGCGACCACCTCGTCCGGGTTGACGGTCTTGTTCGGCTCTTTGCCGAAGAAGTTGCGCACCAGTTCCATCACCTTCGGCATGCGGGTCGATCCGCCCACCAGCACCACTTCGTCGATCTTATCGGGCGTCAGGCCGGCGTCGGCCAGCGCCTGCTTGCAGGGCCCGATGGTCCGTTCCAGAATGTCCAACACCATCTGCTCAAAACGCGCCCGGGTGAGCTTCTTCACCATGTGCTTGGGGCCGGTGGTGGGGTCGCCGTAGATGAAGGGCAGGTTCAGCTCGGTTTCGAGCAAGGTGGAAAGCTCAATCTTGGCTTTCTCGGCCGCTTCGCGCAGGCGTTGCAGCGCCATCTTATCGCGCGACAAATCCACGCCCTCTTCATTCTTAAACTCTTGAATCAACCAATCGACAATGCGCTGGTCAATGTCGTCGCCGCCCAGATGGGTGTCGCCGTTGGTGGATTTCACTTCCACCACGCCGTCGCCCACTTCGAGGATCGAAATGTCGAAGGTGCCGCCGCCCAAGTCGTAAACGGCGATGGTTTCGTCCTTCTTCTTGTCGAGCCCGTAAGCCAGCGCGGCCGCCGTCGGCTCGTTGATGATGCGCATCACTTCGAGGCCCGCAATGGTGCCGGCATCCTTGGTGGATTGCCGCTGCGCATCATTGAAGTACGCGGGTACGGTGATCACGGCCTTCGACACCTTTTCGCCCAGATAGCTTTCGGCCGCTTCCTTCAACTTGGTGAGCACCATGGCCGAAATCTCGGGCGGCGACTGCTTCTGCGTGCCAATCTGCACGCGCGCGTCGCCATTGTCGCCGCGAATCACCTGGTAGGGAATGCGCTTGGTTTCCTCGCCCACTTCTTCAAAACGCCGCCCCATGAAACGCTTGATGGAGTAGATGGTATTCTCGGGGTTGGTGACGGCTTGACGCTTCGCCACTTGGCCGACCAGGCGCTCACCGCTCTTGGTGAAGCCAACCACGGACGGCGTCGTGCGGCCGCCTTCCTGGTTCGGAATCACGACCGGCTGGCCATTTTCCATCACCGCGACAACCGAATTGGTCGTTCCTAAATCGATGCCTATGATCTTGCTCATGAAGACTCCTCGCTATTACCTAAAACGGATCTCTCGGCTGTTGGGCTGGATAGTACCTGCGTTTAGCCTAGTTGCAGTATCAAACTTTAGCGTGTCATTGTCAAGTTGTTATGCGCAGGAACCGCTCCTCGTCGCCGCAGCCTCTGACTTGGCTCCATTACAAGCCCTTTGGCAAGAACAGTTTCCAGGCAAAGTGACCTTCAGTTTCGGTGCCTCGGGAATGCTCGCCCGTCAGATCGAAAACGGAGCGCCTTTCGACCTTTTCCTCTCGGCGGACGAATTTCAACTCGAACCGCTGATCAAGAAAAACAGGGTGAACGCCGATTCGCGGCAGATTTACGCGATTGGCCGGCTGGCGGTCTGGTCGAAGAGCGGCACGTACAAGAACTGGACGGATTTGGCTCGCGCCCAGCACATCGCGATCGCCAATCCAGTGCACGCCCCCTATGGCCGCGCCGCCCAGGAGGCTTTGGAAAAGGCTGGGCTGTGGACGAAAATACAAGACAAGCTGGTGCTGGCCGAGAATGTGCGGCAGGCTTTTCAGTTTGCCGAATCAGGCAACGCCGACGTGTGCCTGACGGCCTTTTCGCTGGTTTACGATCAAGGCGGCGTGGCGGTCCCCGAGAACCTGCATCGGCCACTGCGGCAGATCGGCGTCGTGCTCAGCAAGTCGAAGCAGAAGAAGGAGGCGGCGGCGTTCCTCGATTTTCTACTGAGTCCGGCGGGCCGTAGCATTTTCGCCACGCACGGCTTCAACCTCATGCCAGGCGCGCCAACTCTGCGAAAATCGACGAAATGAACCCTTTTGCCGCGATCGCTGTGGGCTACGCGAAGCACCGGCCCCCCGTGCATCCCCAGATTCTTCGCCGGGCTTTAGCCGATTGGCCTGGCCCGATTGGGTGTGCGGTCGACGTGGGCTGCGGCTCTGGCATTTCAACGCTCGCCCTGCGGGAATTTGCCCGGGAACGCATCGGCATCGAGCCCGCCGAGCCGATGGTGGAAGCGGCGAAAGCGGTCGATCCGGGGGCGCGCTTTCTGGTGGGCGCAGCGGAGGCGGTGCCTTTGCCCGATGGGTCAGCTGACCTGATCACGGCCGCCGGCACCCTCAACTACGTCCACCTCGCCCGCTTCTTCCCCGAGGCTTCCCGCGTCCTCGCCGCCAGCGGCGCGCTGCTGGTTTACGACTTCAGCACCGGCAACCGGCGAGGCAGCGATTGGCTGGCCCAGTTCGTCGAGCGTTACCCTTGGGCACCCAACGAAGCACGCACGCTCAACCCCCACATTCTCGCCGCCGAAGCGCCAGGCTTCCGGCTACATCGGGCCGAAGAATTCGTCATCCCGCTGCCGCTATCGCGCGACTTCTACCTCGAATACATATTGACGGAAACTAACGTCGCCTACGCTGTCCGCCAGGGAGAGCCACTCGACAAGATCCGCCGCTGGTGCCACGACACCCTCTGGGCGGAAGCCGAAGCCGAGGTCCTGTTCCCGGGATATTACGCCCTGTTCGTACCGTGTAGTCAACCGGGCATCGATATCCCGAACGCCGTCCGAACCAGCAAGGGCCGCGATCTGGTTCAGGTACGACCGTAATGAATGGAAGAGTGTCTTCGCTGTTCTTCGCTATCCTCATCTGAGTATCTGAGTTCCGCCGCCACTGCTTCGCGTTTTCGTCACCGCGCCGTATCAGCTAAGCGCTCGAGCTCGGCCCTGACCGCCGCGTCCAGTGGGCCTAAGCTATGCTTCGCCGTGTGCCAGACCAAAGAGTCGTCTATGTTCTCGTACTCATGCCGGTAAACGTTTCCAGCGGCAGCGATGGCTTGCCAGTCAAGCGCAGGATAGCGTGCCTTCAGATCGTCTGGCAGACGACGCGACGCTTCTGAAATGATCTCCAGTGCGCGGGTGACTGCGTAGGTTGTCCTGCGGCTGGACACGAAGGCGGCAAAATCCATCCCATTCGTAAATTCGTCAATCGCACCGATATTTTCGAGAATGTCCCGCAGGCGTTGAGCCGGGTTCTTAGAAGACATTCACGGCATCGCCCATAATCGCGTCTTTCAGCAGCGGCTTTAGAGTCTTCCGGTTTACGACATCCGTAGAATCGCCCAGCAATTCCGCAATGTAGAGCTTGAGACGCGCATACTCGAAAAGCCCCATCGGTTGCTGCGGATCCAAATCCACCAGTACGTCAATATCGCTATCCGCGCTCGCCTCACCGCGGGCAACGGATCCGAAAACGGCGGCGTGGCAAACTCCCAGACGACGCAGATCCGATTCATGGGTCTGTAACGTACTCAGAACGTGCGATAGCGAGGCAGGCATCTCAACCATGAGTCTAGCAAAACGCCCAGGACTAACATTGTGCGGCTGTGAGCCGTGAAATAATACCGGACATGCCGATTTCCCGCCGCCAGTTCTTAGCCACCGTTCCCTGGCTCGTCGCTTATCACCAGGCCGCTGCCGCCGACAAGGGGCAGCTGCGAATTCGCGACTTACAGACGATGGTGATCCAAGGCGATCGCACTTATCTACTGGTGAAGGTGGTCGCCGACGATGGCACCTTTGGCATGGGCGAGGCTTACGGCACTCCTGGCTTTGGCGTGCGCGAGCAAATTTTATCCTTGAAGAGTTGGCTCATTGGCAAAGATCCACTGGAGATCGACAAGATCTACACCACGTTGGGGGAGGGCGCTAAAAATCTAAGTGGCACGCGCACCGATGGCTCCGCCCATAACTTCCTGCGTGCCGCTTCCGGCATCGAGATGGCGCTGTGGGATCTGGCCGGCAAAGTGCTCGGGGTCCCGACGTCGAAACTGCTGGGGGGACGTTTCCGCGACAAGGTCCGAGTCTATGATCACTCCGCGCCGAAGGACCTGCTGGACCCCGCCTCCTGCCGCGAGTGGGCGCAAAAGTCGAAGGCCGACCCCGCTGGCTTCACGGCCCATAAGTTCGGATTCCCGCACTCCTCAATGGCCTCCAATCGCGTCCTCACCACGAAAGAACTCATCCAGGTGAGGCGAGGCTTTGAGAACGCGCGTGAGGCCATCGGCTGGGATCACGACATCATGGTCCACTGCCATTGGGAGTACGACCTGCGCACCGCCATCCAGATCGCCGAAGCCGTCGCGCCCATCAAACCCATGTGGCTTGAAGATCCCCTGCCCGTGGACTATACCGATTCCTGGAAGCGGCTCTGCGCCAGTTCCACCGTCCCCATCTGCATGGGTGAGAACCTCGCGCGCCGCCAAGGCTTCAAGGACTTTATCTTGAACCAAGGCTGCGATATCATCAATCCCGACTTACGCAACTCTGGCGGCTTTCTTGAAACCAAGCGCATCGCCGACCTGGCGGATGTATTTGGTTTGCCCCTCTCGACGCACAATACAGCCAGCCAACTACACACTTACTCGAACGCCCAATGGGCGTCATCCATTCGCGATTACTTAGTGACGGAAACAGTCACCGGTAAGGGCGATTGGATGGACCAGTTACTCGTGCTGGACGGCCCTTATATCCAGGATGGCTTTATCCGCGTGAATGACCGTCCCGGCTTGGGGCTCACCCTGAATCCGGACACGGTGAAGGCTCATCTGGCGGACGGCGAGAAGTGGTGGGGCTGAAGACCCCGCTCTAAGATGGCGAATTTAAGGTAAATAGAATTTTACAGAGCCAAAGCACAACGTCCTGGCAGCCAGTTTCACCGCCGCCGGGCAATGGCGGCCGCAATAATGGAAACCGGGCGTTTCAGCGCACCGGCGTTCGCCCCGTGGAGGACGATGCGGGCGCTGGCGGCGGCTCGTTTAAGTCAATGGGCTTGCGTAACATTGAACTTGCCGGCCCCTACTTTCATTCGGGTGGCCAAGCGACTTTGGAACAGGTAATCGACTTTTACGCCCGCGGCGGCGACTTTGCCAACAACGCCCTGCGGGCCTTCAACGCCACGCCCGCCCAGAAGGCTGCGCTGGTCGCTTTTCTCAAAGCGCTTACCGATGATCGCGTGCGCTTCGAACGAGCGCCCTTCGACCATCCAGAGCTTTGCGTGCCCATCGGCCAGGCGGAAGTGGCGGCGGAGCCCTTCTTGCGTAGCGCGGGCAACTTCGTGCCCTTACGTACCTTTGAAGAGATGCTCAAAGGCACGGGCACCGATGGGTCGCGAGCCCATTCGCCGGGCCGATGGGTACGCACCCTAGCTGAGTAACTCCTCCGCATAAATAGCCCCGGCCGGGGACTCTTCATGTTTAAAGAAAGCGTAAACGTCACGGCCCGCATTCACGAGCCCTTGCACCTTCGTGCGAATCTCCAAACGTTCCCCGGCCGTGTAATCCTCCTTGCGCAAGCGAAAATAGACGAACGGCGCGGTGAGCCGCTCCGGCACGGTAATCTTCTCTGATTCTGCCAGGCACAAGGCGGCGTTATGCCGGGTTAATAAACTGTAAGTCTCTTCGTTAAACCAACTCTGATGGCGAAACTCAAAGGCCAGCGGAATATCGATGGGGGCCGCCGCCAAAAAGACCTCCAATTTTGCCGTGTCGGACGGTAAGTTCGGCGGAAGTTGCACCAGCACCGGACCCAGCCGTCCCGTCACGCGCAAAGGATCGATGGCGCGAAAGAATACCGCCGTGAACTCGCTTACCGCCAAGCGATCGATGTGCGTAATTCGTTGATGAGCCTTCACGGCGAAACGAAAGTGGGGCGGCGTTTCGGCCACCCATTTCTCCAGTACCGCCGCTGACGGCAAACGCCGGAACGTGTAATTGGCTTCTACGGCATTCAACCGGGTCGCGTAATGCGTCAAGAATTTCTTGGCCGGCAGTTTTTCCGGGTAGAAGCCAGGTTTCCAGGCCGGATAAGCGAAGCCGGACGTTCCCGCATAAAGTGTAGCCACGTTCCAAATTTTACTCCGATGCGATAGGCTATTGGGGCATGGCGATTCACAAAAGGGGAAAGGTCTCCATCAAAGACGTGGCGCGCGAAGTAGGGGTGTCGTACGCCACTGTCTCTCGCGCCTTACGCGGGAGTCCGCTCATCAGCCCGGCGACGACGGCACGCGTCCAAACCATGGCCAAGACGCTGGGCTACTCAGTCAACGCGGTGGCGCGTAGTCTGGTAACCGGCAAAACCAACACCATCGGCGTGGTGGTCACTTCTATCGCTGACCCTTTCGTGGGCGGGGTCGTTGCCGGCATTGAAACCTTCGCCAACGAACGCGGCTATTCCACCATTCTGGCCACTTGCCACGCTGACCCGGAAATCGAAAAGCGCATGGTCGCCAACTTACGCGAACGCGCGGTGGACGGCATTGTCGTTACCTCCTCGCGCGTCGGCGAAGAGTACTTACCTTTACTCTCCTTAATGAAAGTGCCGATGGTGTTATTGAATAACCAGCGGCCCGGTGACTATGCTTACTCCGTCACCATCGACAATACCGGTTCAGCGCAACGCGCGGTGGAGCACTTACTCCACCTGGGCCATCGCCGCATCGCTTACATCGGGCACAGTAGCGGCTACGCCTCGGAGCGTGACCGGCGGCTGGGCTATGAGGCGGCTTTGCGGAACGCGGCCCTAGCCATCGAACCGGACTATATTCTGCAAGCCGACTCATCCCCGGAGAGCGGCGCGCAAGCGGCGGCCTTGCTGGATGCGCTGCGTCCGCGCCCCACGGCGATCTTTTGCTACAACGACATTACGGCGTTGGGCGTGCTGGCCTATGCGCGGGAACGCGGGCTGAGGGTTCCTCAGGATTGGTCAGTGGTGGGCTTCGATGACTTATTTCTCAGCCAGCACTTACATCCGCCGCTGACCACCGTCCGCCAGCCGATGCTCGAGATGGGCCGTCTGGCAGCCGAACTCCTGCTCGGCTTGATCGAGGGTGGGGAGACCCCGACCCGCGTGCAAATGCCGGGCGAGTTAATCGTACGGCAGTCAACCAGCGCACCGGCTTTCAGTTAGTTGGGCCGGGTGGGCCGGTGGGCCTCGGAATAGGGTGTTTTCCGAAACAAAGCCAGTTTCGGGGTTATCGGTTTCTTCTGAAGGAGTTACGAGCGGTTGTACTCGCCTTTTATGAGCTCAGCTTGCGTTCAGTCTCGCCGGAGCCGATGGAAGTCACGCGCGCTGTGGTTGTACTCGCCTTTTGTGAGCTCAGCTTGCGTTCAGTGCGGGCAAGCCTTTCGGGATTTCACCCTCATTCGCTGGAGGCCGTCGCCCGGACGGCTTTGAGCGTGGCGGCGGTCGGCCGCGATTGGGTTGGAGGCTGGACATAAGTCTTGCTGTTTCCAGGATGACAGACAAGTCCAAGAACTTGAGCGGGGTTGCGCGGGAAGTGAGTTGTTTGCAATGGTTTGGCAATTTTTTAAATGCTGTGACCGGGTGGGCTGATTTTTGGGGAAGGAGAAATGCGTTTGAGGATCGGGCTAGCCTTTGCCCATCGGCCATCGAATACAAATAACATTTTTATTTACTGCGAGTTAGGGGAAGTCGGGGAATAGCCTGCTCAGCCTGCGATGACCCCGTTTGCCCGCATCTGGGGCGGCTGGGTCCCCG
>JANLPT010000398.1:0-4301 GCA_031367405.1 Bryobacteraceae bacterium | reverse complement strand
CGCAGGCCGAGAATGATCTCTTTCGGATTGAGTTCCTTGCCCGTATTCGCGGCCGGGCAGAACTCCGTGCAGCGGCCGCACTCGACGCAGGAATAGGCTTGCAGCGCGGCGAGTTGGGTGACGTCTTTCCCGGTATCGAGGCCGAAATCTTCGTCGCCCACCAGGGGCGGGATCTTCGAGAATTCACCGCGCGAAAGAAACACCGTGGCCGGGCTCAGCACCAAATGCAAGTGCTTGGTGTGCGGAATGAGTGGCATGAAGATCAGCAGCGACGCGGTGTGCAGCCACCAGTTGGCGTGACCGATCGGCGATACATCATGGGTGAAGTACTCGTAGAGATAGGTGACCATCAAGGTGAAGATGAGACCGGCGATGAAGCCTGATTCTACCGAGACCTTTTCACCCAGCCATGGGGGCCGTACGATGAACCGGCGAATAAACAAGCCGGCAATTGAGACGGCGCAAGTGACAGCGAACAGCATGGCCAAGCCAAAATACAGGCGGCCGAAGAAGCCATCGTGCGAGAGCAGGTGGAGGCCGAAGCCGCGAAGAAGATGGTCAAGGGTGACGAGGGCGAAGGCGCAAAAGGCCCAAAAGACGAACGCGTGTGCGAGGCCGGGCAGCGGACGCTCTTTAATGACGAGGGCTTGGCACATCACTTCCCAGAAAAAATCCCAAACGCGGCGGTCGAGGGGCGCGAGGGTAAAGCCGGGGTCGGGTTTGGCACTCCAGATGGTGCGGAGGATGGGCCAGAGCCGCCAGAAGAAGCCACCGGCGGAAGCCACCAGAGCCAGCAGGACGATGACGGATTCAAGGAGACTGGGATGGGACATAGGCCGCTAAATTTTGACTTTAGCACTTACAATAGGAGCTGGAGGAAATGTTTGCGCTATCTACTGTCTGGAGCGGCTGGCTTTATCGGTTCCCATCTTTGTGAACGTCTATTAAGTGAAGGCCATGAACTGGTGGGGTTCGACAATTTCATTACGGGTGCGCGGGCGAATCTCTCGCATTTGGAGGGGCATTCACACTTCCGTTTCGAAGAGGCGGATGCGACGGGGGCCACGTTTTTGGCCGAGGCTCGTACTTGGGGCCCGTTCGATGTGGTGCTGCACTTCGCGTCGCTGGCGAGCCCGAAGCACTATCTTGCCAAGCCGATTGAGACGCTGGAGAGTGGGTCGACCGCGACGCGGAACATGCTGGAGTTGACGCGGCAATCGGACGCGAAGTACCTGGTGGCGTCGACTTCGGAGACTTACGGCGATCCGCTGGAGCATCCGCAACGCGAGAGTTATTGGGGCAATGTGAACCCGGTGGGTCCACGGTCCTGCTATGACGAAAGCAAGCGCTATGCGGAGGCGATGACGATGGCTTACCACCGCTTCTACGGTTCGAAGACGGCCATCGCGCGCATCTTCAATACCTACGGTCCGCGCATGGCGCTCGACGATGGCCGCGTGGTGCCGGCGTTTATGGAACAAGCCTTGACGGGTAAGCCGCTTTCGATTTTTGGCGATGGCACCCAGACGCGCAGTTTCTGCTATGTGAGCGATCTGGTAGATGGGTTGCTCCGCTTGGCGCACGCCGATGAGCGCTATCCGGTGAACTTAGGCAATCCTACCGAGATCACGGTAGGGGAATTTGCGGAGCGCATCCGGAGCTTGACGGGCACGGCTTCGAGGCTGGAGTATCATCCTTTGCCGGAGAACGATCCGCAGCGGCGGCGGCCTGATATTACGAAGGCGCGCACGTTGCTTGGCTGGGAGCCGAAGATTTCCTTGGAGGATGGCCTGCGGGAGACGATCGCCTACTTCAAGCCACGGGTTGCGGCTTGATCCAAATCCGGGCGGCGGCGGAATTGCCGAGTTGAAACGGGCGATCCGTCAAGCGGATCGTGAGCGTATCATCGTAATTCTTCGCTTCGATCTTAAGCTCGGCTCCGGGGCGCACGCCGAGTTCATCGAGATAAATGAGTAACTGGCGGTCGCGTTCGTAGACGCTGGTGACCGTGCCTTGGGAGTTGACGGGCAACTCACTCAACGTGAGCCAACCGCGCTGACGGCGCACGGTGGGCGTATCGTTTTCGACGCGATTGCCGTGCGGGCAGGTGGCATTGGTGCCCAGCTTTTCAATGAGCTTTCGTTCAAAATCGCCTGACACGGCATGTTCAAGTTGTTCGGCTTCGTCGTGGACTTTGTACCACTCCATGCCGAAAACTTCGGTGAGCATGCGTTCGATCAAGTAGTGGCGATAGAGCAGGCGATGGGCGATCTCGCGGCCTTCATTGGCCAAGCTGATCTGCCCTGTCTCGGGTGAGACGTAAATCAAGGCGTCACGCTTCAAGCGTTTGATGGCCGCCGTGACGGCGGGTGCCGAGACGTTCAGCCAACGGGCGAGCGTGGCCGCGATGACGGTTTCTCCCTCGGTCTCGAGATCGGCGATTGCCTTGAGGTAGT
Organism: Bryobacteraceae bacterium; assembly: GCA_031367405.1. GTDB lineage: Bacteria > Acidobacteriota > Terriglobia > Bryobacterales > Bryobacteraceae > JALHNI01. Next base: position 1,845 of record JANLPT010000398.1, on the reverse strand, counting down.
TCTCTTTGGAAACGGTAATTTTCACGGCCGGGTGCCTTCAGTGTAACTCGCAAGTGCCACGGGAGGCTGCTATCCTGCCTGAATGAAGACCATTCAGTACTCTTTTGTGCTCACGATTGGCACGGCCCTGCTTCCGGCCCTGCTGCCGGCCCAGGAGAAAGTCGACTTGCAGGCGATTCATCGTTTGAAGCAGGAGGCACTGAACAACTCGAAGGTGATGGACACGTTGTTCCAGTTCACCGAAGTGATTGGGGCCCGCGTCACGGGGTCGCCAGCGCACAAGGCGGCGGCCGAGTACGCGGTGAAGCGTCTACAGGAACAGGGAGCCAACGCCAAGCTGGAGAAGTGGGAGTTCGGCCGTGGCTGGAGCTATTCGCATTTCGACATGCACATGACGGAGCCGGCCGCGTCGACCATCATCGGCTATCCGCTGGCCTGGACGCCCGGGACGAGTGGCACGGTCTCCGGCGAAGTGGTGTTCGCTCCCATCGCTTCACCGGCGGACTTCGGACGCTGGAAGGGCAAGCTGCGCGACAAGATCGTACTGATGGAGCGTCCCCGCGATTTGGCGCTGCCGGTGACGCCGTTCGGTAAGCGTTACACCGAGCAGGAACTGACGGAAATGGAGATGGCTTCGACGTTCGGCGGAATTCGCGGACCGGGCGAGCAGGCAGGCGGACCGGGCGGACCGGGCGGGCAAATCGCGGCACTGTTGGGGCCCGGCCAGGAGCGGCCCACCACGCCCGAAGGGATCCGCGCGGTGATGCAACGCTTTCGCGATCAACGAAATCAATTTCTGAAAGACGAAGGCGTGTTGCTCACTTTGGCGGCTGGCCCGATTGGCGAAGGCGGCACGGTATTTGGTACTTCAGGCGGCTCGCAAGATGTGAAAGCCGTGACGCCACCGCCGATGGCGGCAATCGCCATCGAGCACTATAACCGCATCCACCGTTTGGTGACCAAGAAGATACCGGTGAAGATCGAGTTCAACATCCAGAGCCAGTTTCATGAAGAGACCAAGGATTCGTTCAACGTGATCGGCGAGTTGGCCGGCACCGGGAAGAATAAGGACGAGTATGTGATGATCGGCGCGCATCTTGATAGCTGGCAAGGCGCGACCGGGGCGACCGATAATGGTGCCTCCTGCGCGGTAATGATTGAAGCGTTGCGGGTGCTGAAAGAGAGCGGCGTTCAGCTGAATCGCTCGGTGAAGATCGGCTTGTGGAGCGGGGAAGAGCAGGGGCTGTTGGGCTCGCGCGCCTGGGTGAAGGAGCATTTGGCGGATCGCGAAACGATGCGCCTAACCAAGGAGCACGGCCGCATTTCGGCTTACTTCAACATCGACAATGGCGTGGGCAAGATCCGCGGCATTTATACGCAAGGGAATGAGATGGTGAAGCCGGTGTTCGAGCAATGGCTGGCGCCGTTTAAGGATATGGGGGGCGCGATGCATGTGACGGGACGGAATACGGGCAGTACCGACCATGTGTCATTCGATGCGGTCGGCATTCCGGCTTTCCAGTTTATTCAGGATCCGATGGACTATGGGACGCGCACGCATCACTCGAACATGGATAACTACGACCGTGTGCAACCGGCCGACCTGATGCAGCAGGTGGCCGTGTTGACGTCGTTCATCTATCACACGGCGAATCGCGACGAGCCGTTGCCGCGCAAGCCGTTGCCCAAGCCAACGAAGAAGGAGGATGCTCCGCCGGCGACGAGTAGTTCGGCAGCGGGCTCGAACTGAACCTTGGCTGGCGGTTCGCCGCAAATGTAGGGGCCATGGGGGGAGCGTCGGCATCCGGTGATGCGGATGCGCGAGGTCCTTGGCCGTTACCCCCA
>JANLPT010000388.1:0-6051 GCA_031367405.1 Bryobacteraceae bacterium | reverse complement strand
CCTGCTCTTCGTGCTCGAAGGCTCTCACGCCGTCTTCACCAACGACGAGGGAATTATCCTCGAAGCGGCGCAGCGGATGACGCAAGGCGAGCGCCTGTACGTCGACTTCTTTGGCTACATGAGCCCGGGCGGTTACTGGCTGCAGAGCCTCGCTTTCCGGGCCTTCGGCGTCAGCCTGCCGGCGGCGCGCGCGGTCGTCTTTACTGACTTTGCCTTACAAGCCGCCGTGATCGCCTGGCTCTGTGCGCGCTTCGCCTCCCGCCGGGCGGCGATGGTCGCGGTTCTGATCTTCGTCGGCTTGCACATTCCGCAACCCGGCTTGTTGACGGCGCAGCATCGTTGGGATAGTGCCGCGCTGGCCATCCTGTCGGCGGCATTGGTCACCGGTCGCCGGTGGACACTGGCCGGGGCGTGCGCGGCCATGGCGGCGATCTGCACGCCTTCCGTCGCCACCGTCGCGTTAGTGACGGCGGTTTGGATCGCTTACCGTCGCGACTGGCCGGCGCTCGGGCGCTATGCCCTCGGCGGCACCGGGGCCGGTGCGGCTGCCGTGGCGGCCCTTGTCTGGTCAGGCAATTTAGCGGGGTTCCTGGCACAGATGCGGTGGCTCCGCGAGCATTACTCGACCGTCAACGTGATGCCCTATGGCAGCGTCATCGGCGGCTGGAGCGCGCTGTTCGCGGGGCAGGGAATGGAATTGGCGATCGGTAGCCTCCTGTTACTGGGTCTCGCTTTGCCGGCCATCTTGCCCGTCGTGGTGGTGCCCTGGGCGCTTTGGCGGAAAGAGCCGCCGCTCGCCTACCTCGCGTTAGTTACCGTGGCGCTGGTGATCTCGGCTTTCCCGCGCGCCGATGTGATGCACCTCGCGTTCTTCACTGCGCTGCCGCTGGCTTTGGGCACCGTCTTACTCCTGCGGCGCTCTGACGTCAAGGTGGCGGGTTTGATCGGCACCGCTCTCGGTGTCGTCGCGCTGCTGTATGTGGCCGGTTACGCCGTCGCGCGCGCCAACCAACGCCAAGTTACTTCGCCGCTCGGAACTTTGCACTCCTCTACCCCGGCGCTAACGGATCTCCTGGCCCGCGTGCGGCCTGGTGCCGGACTCTACGTGCATCCCTACATGCCGCTCTTCTATTTTCTCACCCAAGCCAAGAACCCCACTCGTTACTCCTATCTCGCCCCCGGCATGATGGCGAACCGTGAAGAGCGGCAGACGCTTGAAGACCTTGAGCAACGGCCCCCGCAGTGGGTGCTTTATCTGCCCTTGACTCGCGAGGAGTTTCTGCGCGTCTTCCCGAATGCCACCGGACTTACCGCTCGTTTCTCCACCATCGAGCAGTGGATCGACCGCTACTACACGGCCACCGGAGTTACCGTCGAAGGCTATCAACTGCGCCGCCGGCGGCTGCCTTAATGGCCGTACTTTAACTCGCCCGCCAGGAGCGGGATATCCAGCTGATTGTGCTTCAGCGGCAGCGGACACGTCGCATAAGGTGTAAAGACACAGGGCGGGTTGTAGACCTTGTTGAAATCGATCACCACTTTGCCGTCCTTCGGCAGATCGGCGTACAGATAGCGCCCCGCGCCATAAGTCTGCTTGCCCGCCGTCCGATCCTTAAAAATAAAGAACAGCTCATGGCCCGCCACCACCGGCTCCAAGCGGTAAGTCTTGCCATTTAACGCGAACTCAGTCACGCCGATCACCTTGTGCTCTTCCATTTCGTTCACCATGTTCGGGATGCGCACCACGCGCTCGGGCTGCGGAATAAACTTCGCCACCACCCGGTAATTGGGTTGCACCGGGAACCAGGTCTTATGGGTAAACTCGCGGCGCAATTGGCTATTCTTGTCGCGCATACGGATGCCGATCTTCGTGCCCCGGTCAATCACCAGCAGGCTGACGTCGCCCAGCACCAGAATGTCTTCCTTGGCGTCGGCGTCGTTCACCAGCGCGTCCAACTTGCTCACCGGTTTGCCGCGCAACGTAACCGCCACGCCTTTGTTCACCTCGACGCCGATCCGTTTTCCGGTACGGACAAACGTCCCGGCACGGGCCGCGACAGTGGCGGGCAGCACCAGGTCATTCCCCGGCGCGGAGCCAAAGGTGCTGCGGCCTTCCTTCAGCCAAAACAGTCCGGAAACTGTGAGCCAGCCGGTATCCGACTTCAACTTCGCCTCCGATTCGGCCCGCCATTTCTCAATGGAGGCGGTATAGTCCTTTATACTCAGGGGGTCGGCAGCGGAGGCGAAGGAACTGATGGCGAAGAGAAACACCTTAATCCATATCGGCTTCATGGTGATTCCAATTATAACGCTGGTCGTGCTGGCGCAGGACGAAACGCCCAAGCACCCGGAGAATCTGGAAACAATGGAGACCCGAGTGGACCGCGTCTCCGCCAAGCACACCTTTACTGAGGGCCCGGTGTGGATCCCCGAGGGCTACCTGCTCTTCAGCGATGTGCCCAATAACCTGGTGAACAAGTTTGTGCCCGGCAAAGGGACGACGCCCTGGCGCGAAAAATCAAACGGCGTCAATGGCAACGCGTTGGGGCCCGAAGGCTTTCTCTATTCGTGCGAGAGCCGCACCCGGCGCGTCGTGCGCACGAATCTGAAGACCGGGAACGTCGACGTGGTGGCCGAACGCTTCGAGGGCAAACGCTTCAACGCTCCCAATGACATTTGCGTCCGTAAGGATCACAACGTCTACTTTACTGACCCGGCCTTTGGCCAACAGGCTGACGGCCGGGAAATGGACTTCTACGGCATTTACCGCGTAAGTCCCAAAGGCGAATTGACTTTGGTCGCCAAACCAACCGGCCGTCCGAACGGCATTACCCTGTCGCCCAATGGCCGCTTACTGTATGCTGCTAACTCCGATGACCGCTCGATTCTCTTGTTCGATGTTGACCGGGGCGGAACCACCAGCAATGAGCGTGTCTTCATTGCGGGCATCAAGGGCGTGCCGGACGGCATCCGCACCGACGAAAAAGGAAATTTATATGTTACTTGCGAAGATGTCTCCATCTATTCGCCGCAGGGTAAGTTAATCAAGAGCATTAAAATTCCGGAAACTCCCCGTAACTTAGCTTTTGGCGACCAGGACATGATGACGCTCTACATCACCGCTTATACCAGCGTTTACCGGGTCCGGTTGCCCATCAAAGGGGCCAGTTTCTAATTCTGTGACGGATCAGGACCATGACCGTTACTCCCGCCAGATTCTCTTCGCCGGCGTCGGCTTAGCGGGGCAGCAGAAGTTACTCGCCGCGCACGTCACCATTGCCGGTTGCGGCGCGTTAGGCACTTACCAGGCCGCCGCGCTCGCCCGGGCCGGCGTGGGCACGCTACGCATTATTGACCGTGACTCCATCGAAAACTCTAACTTACAGCGCCAATGGCTCTTCACCGAAGACGATGCGCGCGACGCTTTGCCCAAAGCCATCGCTGCTCAACGGGCCCTCGCCCGCATTAATTCGCAAATTACCGTGGAGGCCGAAACCGCCGACTTGACGCCCGCCAATGCCGCCGAACTCCTCGGCGGAACGCACCTGATTCTCGATGGCACGGATAACTTCGAAACGCGTTACTTACTCAACGATTACGCGGTGGCGCACGGCCTGCCCTGGATTTATGGGGCGGCCGTGGGCAGCTACGGCTTGACGATGCCGGTAATTCCGGGGCGCACGGCGTGCCTGGCTTGTGTCTATCCCGAGCCGCCGGGCGGCGTGCAAGAGACCTGCGAAACGGCCGGCGTGTTGGGGGCGATCACCACCGCCATCGGCGCACTGCAAGTGGCCGCCGCCATGAAGATACTGGTGGGCCAGGAGCCCTATCTGGGCCTCACCACCATCGACGTGTGGAGCGGACGCATCCGCCAAACCGCGCCACCCCAACCGGACCCCGCCTGCCTCTGCTGCGGCCAACGCCGCTTCGAGCACCTGTCCGGCCAACACCGCAAGCCGGTCTCGCTCTGCGGCCGCAACGCCGTCCAGATTCACGAGCGGGCGCGTCCGCTCGACCTGGTAGCGTTGGCGCGGACCCTGGAGCCCTTAGGGCAAGTGCGAGCCAACGAATTCGCCCTCCGCTTCTTTCCCACTCCTTACGAGATGACTATCTTCCCGGACGGCCGCGCCATCATCAAAGGCACCCAGGACGTAGCAATCGCCCGGTCACTCTACGCACGCTACATCGGCACCTGAACTTGCTTAACTTGCTCATCCCGTCTTCAGCTTACTCCACCCCCGCAAGCTGGTTACTGTAAGTGGTTGTTTCTACTGACGAACTAAGTTGTGACTCAGTTGGGGTGTGCGCCCGGCCAACCGGCGAACTTAGCGATGATCGCCACAAAGTAATAACAAACCCCCGCCACTAATGCAGACGCGGGCAGGGTGAGTACCCAGGCCCAAAGTAAGCGCCGAGCCAGACCCCAGCGCACGCTCTTCACCCGGTTGATTGAGCCGACGCCGGCAATCGCCCCGGTGATGACGTGGGTGGTGGATACCGGAATCTTTAGATAAGTGGGAATCAGGATGGCGATGGCTCCGGCGGTCTCGGCGCAAAAGCCGCCGCGAGGCTTCAGGCGAGTCAGCTTGCTGCCCATCGTATGGACAATGCGCCAGCCACCGGTCATAGTGCCCAAAGCAATCGCCCCGAACGCCGACAGAATCACCCAGCCCTGCACGTGAAACTCTTTCAGGTAACCGGCGGAAACCAACACGCCCGTGATAATGCCGACCGTCTTTTGCGCGTCATTCGAGCCATGCGCAAAGCTGAAAAGCGCGGAGGAGAGCAGTTGCAGACGCCGGAACCAGCGATCCATCTTACTGGGTGTGGAACGCCGGAACATCCAATAGACGACACCCATCAGCAGGTAGCCGAGCACGAGCCCGATGACGGGGGCGAGCACGATGAACTTCGTCGTCTGGATCCAACCGTCGATCTTGATGGCCCGTAAGACGTTGGAGAAGCCTTCCAGCATGGCCACCTTACACATCACCGCTCCGGCGTAACCGCCCATCAGCGCGTGCGACGAGCTGGAGGGAATCCCATAGAACCAGGTGATCAGATTCCAGACGATGGCCCCCAGCAAGCCGGCCAGAATCACAATCGGCGTTACGTAATGCAGATTGACGAGATTGGCCCCCACCGTTTGGGCGACGCCCGCCTCGGCGCTGAACAGCAACGGCAGAGCGGCGGCGAAGTTGAAGACTGCCGCCCAGATGACCGCCTGAAACGGGGTGAGCACGCGCGTGGCCACGATGGTCGCCACCGAGTTGGCCGCGTCGTGGAAGCCATTGATATAGTCAAATACCAACGCCACCAGGACGATGACGATGACCAGAACCAACAACGCGGACATTCGTTATCCGTTCTTCACAGCGACGTTTTGCAGAGCATCGGCCACATCCTCGCAAGCATCGGTGGTGCGCTCCAGCAGGTCGTAGATCTCGCGCATCTTCATCACTTGAATCGGGTTATGCTCATGCTCAAAGAGCTCGGCCACCGCTTGGCGTTCGATGGCGTCCACTTCGGCTTCGATGTGGTTGATTTGAAGGGTGTATTCGTCTAGAGACCGCCCGTCGCTCAAGGCTTGGAAGGCCTTCGTCAACTCCCCGGTACAGCGTACCAGGCACGCGCAAATCTCCGTCACCGGGGGCGGGATCGGGTTGATCTTATAGGCGACCAGGCAGTGGGCGGCGTCTTCCAGGTAGTCGAGCACATCGTCGAGATGCGAAGCGAGGGAATGGATGTCCTCGGGATCGATGGGGGTGATGAAGGTCTGGTGGAGCTTGATGTGGATGGAGTGGAGGACGCGGTCAGCCTGGTTCTCAATGGCGGAAAGCTTCTCGGCGACTTCCACGGTGAGGGCATTATTTTTGCAAGCCGCGTGCAGCATCAACGCTGCCTGATGGCTCAGCGTGGTCTGCTCTAGAAAGCTCTGATAAAACTTTTCTTCTTTGGGGAGGAAGCGCATACCGGTAAATTCGAACCTCTATCGTCTCATTGGGGTTAGGGCGGGTCAACCAAGGGTTGGTTACAGTCAGATGAATCGTC
>JANLPT010000124.1:0-18692 GCA_031367405.1 Bryobacteraceae bacterium | reverse complement strand
CTCGCAGTTGCCCAAGGACGCTGACCCGCCGGTGGTGGAAAAGATCGCCACCGATGCCGCGCCCGTCGTGAATATCGCTATCTCCTCGCCGCGCGATCCGCGCGAGACCACTAAGCTCGCTGACGACATCATCAAGAAGAACATCGAGTCCATCAATGGCGTGGGCCAGGTGAAATTTGTGGGCGAGCGGCTGCGCCAAATTCAGATCTGGCTCGACGGCAATAAGCTGCAGGCTTACGGTTTGAATGTCGACCAAGTGCGGGCCGCGCTGGCGGCGCAGAACGTGGAAGTGCCCGGTGGCAATATTGAACAAGGCCGCCGCGAAATGTCCCTGCGTACCTTTGGCCGCGTCGAGCGTCCGCAGGACTTTGCCCGCATCGTCATCGCCAACACCGGCGGCGCGCCCGTTCGCGTCAGTGACATTGGCCGCGTCGAGGATGGATTTGAGGAACCGCGCACCCTGGCCCGTCTGGACGGCGTTCCGGCGGTAGTGCTCGAAGTTCGTAAGCAGGCGGGCACTAACTCGCTGGCCGTGATTAAAGACGTCAAAGATCGCATCGCGGAACTAACTCCTCGTTTGCCGAAAGACTTCCAGATTCGTTACACCCGTGACCAATCTACCTTTATTCAACAAGCTTTCGAAGCGGTGCAAGTCCATCTGATTGAGGGCGGCCTATTCGCCGCGTTCATCGTCTGGGTTTTTCTGCGCAGTTGGCGCTCCACACTGATTACAGCGGTGGCCATTCCTACCTCGATTATTTCCACTTACACATTGATGAACGCGATGGGCTTTACGCTGAATCAGATCACGATGCTGGCGCTGGTGATGATGGTGGGTATCGTGATTGACGACGCCATCGTGGTGCTCGAAAATATCTTCCGTAAAATGCAGCAAGAGGGGATGGAGCCGATGCAGGCGGCGGTGGAAGGCACGCGCGAGATTGGTTTAGCCGTGCTCGCCACCACGCTGAGCCTGGTAATCATCTTCATGCCGGTGGCTTTGATGAGCGGCATTGTCGGCCGCTTTATGTCGAGCTTCGGTTACACAGCCGCCTTCGCCGTGATGGTGTCCTTATTAGTCAGTTTCACCATGACCCCCATGCTGAGCTCGCGCTTTCTCACTAAGAAAGAGGCGTCGAAGTCGAATAAGGAATTCTGGATTCTAACGCAGGCAAATAATGCTTACCGCGCCATGTTACTTTGGTCGATGAGCCATCGCTGGGTGATCGCGGTGATTTGTCTGCTGGTGATGGCTTCGTCCGTACCCTTGATGAATATGGTCGGCAAGGATTTCCTGCCCGTTGACGACCAGGGCGAATTCGAAGTCATCGTGCGTCTGCCCCCCGGCTCCTCACTCGAAGGAACCGATGCCACCATGAGCCAGTTGGAAGGCGAAGTCCGTCAGCTACCCGGCTTCAAGAGTGTGCTCACCACGATCGGGGCCGACCAACTTCGCAAAGTCGACCGGGGATTTATCCTGGTGGGCTTAACGAGTGACAAAGAGCGCACCCTCAGCCAGGACGCCATTATGAGTTTGGCGCGCGAAAAATTTAGCCATTACAAAGACCTGATTGTCAGTGTGCAGCGTCCCGCGCTCATTCAAGGTGGCGGACCGAACAAGAACCTCATGTTTACACTGCAAGGTCCTGACTTGGCCCAACTCGATAAGTACGCCACGGTATTGCAACACAAGCTTCAAGCGCTCGATGGAGTGGAAGACGTCGAGAGCTCTTATGAAGGCGGTAAGCCTGAGTTACGCGTGCGCATCAATCGCGACAAGGCGGCGGACCTCAACGTCAGCGTCTCGTCGATTGCGACCGCACTGCGTACCTTAGTCGGCGGCGATCGTCAGGTGACGACTTTTCGGGACGGTGACGACCGCATTGACGTGCAGTTACGCGTCGAAAAAGAATTCCGCGATTCGGTGGGCGCGCTCGAACGCCTCTACGTTCCCTCAACGACGCTAGGCAACGTGCCTGTTTCGAATGTTGCGAGTTTTAGCGAGGCCATAGGTCCCACGCAGATCGAACGCTACAACCGGCAGCGGCAGATCATGCTGACGGCGAATATCGTCGCGCCACAGTCGCTTTCCACCGTACTCGATGAGCTACAAAAAGAGCAGGACGCCATGAACATGGTGCCCGGCTACTCGACGGCCTTGGCGGGCGCGAGCCGTGAGTTCGGCAAGGCGGCTTCGAATTTTGTGGTCGCCTTCCTGCTCTCCATTATCTTCATGTATATGGTGCTCGCCTCGCAATTCGAAAGCTTCGTCGATCCGATCACTATCTTACTCAGCTTGCCGCTGTCCGTGCCATTCGCCATCTTGTCGTTGTTAGTCTTCAAAGAGAACTATCAGATCATTTACTCTTCGGTCGGCATCCTGGTTCTCTTCGGTATTGTCAAGAAAAATTCCATTTTGCAGATTGACCACATTAAGAGCCTGCGTCGCGGCGGCATGGCGCGGCCGGAGGCGATTATCAAAGGTTGCCTGGACCGTTTACGCCCCATCCTGATGACAACGGCGGCTTTGGTCGCCGGCATGATTCCGCTGGCCCTGGGCGGTGGCGCCGGTTCTGGTTCCCGCCGCTCGGTCGCCATCGTCGTCATCGGCGGGCAAACCCTTTGCCTGCTACTTACTCTGTTAGTGACGCCCGTGGCTTACTCGCTTTTTGACGATCTGGCCCACGCTGATTTGTGGAACCGGTTCATGGGGCTCTTTCGTTTGCGGACGGTCACAGCGGGCCTGATGGTCTTACTGACTCTGGTAGGGACTAGGCTGCAGGCGGCCGACCCCGATGCCAGCATTACGCGCGTCGGTGTCGGAGCGGCGCAACATAAGCTCACTCTGCAAGCGGCCATCGAGATGGCGCTCGCCAATAATCTCGAAATCGAAATTGATCGCGTCAATACGCAACTCAGCCAAAAGTCGCTGCTGGCCGCGCAAGGTGTCTACGACCCTTTCTTTCGTTACGCGCCCGGCTTTGAAAGCCGGACGACCCCCACCCCCAGCGTATTGGTTTCCGCAGACGGTAAGCTCGTGGAGCGTTCATTCACGAATAACCTATCGCTGGGCCAGAAGCTCAATTTCCAGGGTGCCACGGCGCGGGTGGATTTTAATAACAACCGGCTCACCACTAACAATCCCTTTACCGGCCTATCGCCTTACGTCACTCCGCAGTTAGTGTTTTCTTACATTCAGCCGCTGCTGCGCAACCGCCGGATCGACAACGAACGGGCCACGATCAAAATCCGGCGTAAGCAGATCGACCTCAGCGAAACCGATTTTGCCTTAAAAGCGATCGACGTGATCCTGCGCGTGGAGCAAGCTTACTGGGACTTAGTGGCGGTGCGCGAAGATGCCGAGGTGAAACGCGAGGCCGTGGATCTGGCGCGTAAACAATTTGACTTATCGAAACGGCAAATCGAAGCCGGTACACTGGCGGCGGTTGAGCTATCGGGTGCCGAAGCCGAGTTCGAGCGCCGTCGTGATACTTACTATGCCAGCCTCGAAGTCGTTACCCAGGCGGAGAACATTCTGAAACCCCTGCTAACGGCGGATCGAGGGGCATCGCTATGGGGCGAGGAACTCCTTCCCTCCGATCAGCGTGGCTCGGCCGCCCCCACCATCGATGTGCCGCAAGCGGTCGACGCAGCCTTGCGTCAACGCCCGGAGCTAAAAGCGGCTGACCTGCGCCAGCAGTCGAATCAAATTCAGCAGGCCCTCGCCCGCGAGGCGACGCGTCCGCAGTTGAATTTGAACGCTGGTTACATCAGTGCGGGGTTGGCGGGTTCGCGGAACCCCGCGCCGAACCCGTTTGCCGGCCTGGGTGGCGGCGGCTTGGGTAGCTTGCCGGCCAACTTACTCGGCGGCTATGGACAAGCCCTCAATAACTTATTCGGTGGCAATTACTCCACCTTTCAGGCGGGCGTTTCGTTTGACCTGACGGCCCGCAATCGGATGGCGAACGCGAATGTTGACACTGCCGTTCTGCAAGGCCGCCAATTGAAGTTGGAACAGGCCCGGGTGGCTCAATTGATCGAAGCGCAGGTGCGTAACTCATTGCAGTCGATTGAAACGGCCAAGCAACGCATCACGGCTGCGGAGAGTAGCGCTCGCGCCGCGCAAGCGAAGCTCGAGAGCGAGACTCGCTTGTTCGGTACCGGCGAGAGTACCAGTTTTCTGGTGCTCACCCGCCAGAATGAATACGCCGATTCCCGCCGGCGCGCCGTGGCCGCCCGTCTCGACTTAAACAAAGCCATTGCCCGCTATGAGCAAGCGATTGGCAGCACACTCGAAGCGCATCAAGTGCAGTTACGGTAGGCCGTTGGGTGGAGCTGGACCGCAGGGCTGAACTACAATGAAGAGGTGAAAGCTCGTGTGCTCGTCATGATGAAAGACTCCGTGCTTGACCCGCAAGGTCAAGCCGTTCGCCGGGCGTTAAATGGACTCGGCCATGCCTCCATCGCCGAAGTCCGCCAAGGCAAATGCTTTGAGATTGATTTCACCGAAGGCACGCCCCGGACCGCCGCCGAGCCGGAGCTCCGCGTCTTGGCCGAGGACGTGCTTTCCAATCCCGTCATCGAAGACTATCGCATCGAGTTTCTCTAAGGCGTAATCGCCTCAATCTGCAAATCGCCTGACCCGCGCTGGTAGTCCAGCCGCACCGTCATCCCATCGCGAATCTCGCCCGAGATCAGTTTGCGGGCCAATGGATTCTCGATCTCGCGCTGGATGGCTCGCTTGAGTGGCCGCGCGCCGTAGACCGGATCATAGCCTACGCTCACCACATGCTGGCGGGCGTCGGCCGTGAGTTCCAGCTCAATGCGCCGCTCGGCCAGACGCTTCCGCAACACCCCCAACTGAATCTCCACGATCTTCTCGAGATGCTCATGCGACAGGCCATGGAAAACGATCATCTCATCCACCCGGTTTAAGAACTCGGGCCGGAAGAACTGCCGCACCTCTTCCATCACGGAGAGCTTCATCATGTCGAATTCGCCGCCTAGAAAGGCTCCCTTGTATTCGAGAATGCGTTGGGAACCCAGATTCGAGGTCATGATGATGATCGTGTTCTTGAAATCCACCATGCGGCCCTGGCCATCGGTGAGGCGGCCGTCGTCCAGGATCTGCAGCAGCACATTGAAGACGTCGGGATGAGCCTTTTCGATCTCGTCGAATAACAACACGGCATAGGGACGCCGGCGCGCTTGCTCAGTCAACTGGCCGCCTTCCTCATAGCCGACATAGCCGGGAGGCGCGCCGATCAGGCGCGAGACGTTGTGCTTTTCCTGATACTCGGTCATGTCGATGCGGATCAGGGCTCGCTCGTCGTCGAACATGCAGCCGGCCAGGGCGCGGCCGAGTTCGGTTTTACCGACGCCGGTGGGGCCCAGAAAGATGAACGAACCAACCGGGCGGCTGGGGTCCTTCAAGCCACTGCGCGCCCGCAGGACGGCTTGGGCTACGGCCGCCACCGCATCGTCCTGGCCGATCACCCGCTCGTGCAGTTCCGCTTCGAGATTCAGCAACTTGTGCATCTCGCCTTCCAGCAAACGGCTGACCGGTACGCCCGTCCACCGGCTGACAACATCGGCGATATCGTCTTCGGAAACCTCCTCCTTCAACAGACGATTCTTCGACTGATTGGCGGCGAGCAGATTTTCTTCGGTCTTGAGTTGTTTCTCCAGCTCGATCATCGTGCCGTACTTCAATTCGGCCGCTTTATTCAGATCGTAGGCTCGCTCGGCACGGTCAATTTCCAGCTTGGTATGGTCCAGCTTTTCGCGCAGGCCGCGCAGCTTATCCACGGCACCCTTTTCGGCCTGCCATTGGGTGCGCAATTCGTGCTCCTGGCCCTTCAACTCGGCTAACTCTTTTTCGAGCTTCCCCAAGCGATCCCGCGACGCCTGATCGCTCTCTTTGCGTAGTGCCTCGCGTTCGATTTCGAGCTGCATGCGGCGGCGTGAAATCTCGTCTAATTCCTGGGGCAGGGAATCGATCTCCGTCCGCAGCTTAGCCGCCGCTTCGTCCACCAGGTCAATGGCTTTGTCCGGCAGAAACCGATCGGCGATGTAGCGGTTCGAAAGCACGGCGGCCGCCACCAGAGCCGCATCCTTGATCCGCACGCCGTGATGGATCTCGTAACGCTCGCGCAAACCGCGAAGAATCGAGATCGTGTCTTCGACGGTGGGTTGATCCACCAGCACCGGTTGGAAGCGGCGCTCCAGCGCGGCGTCTTTTTCAATGTGTTTGCGGAATTCGTCCAGCGTGGTCGCGCCAATGCAGTGCAATTCGCCGCGGGCCAGCATCGGCTTCAATAGGTTGCCGGCATCCATGGCACCCTCGGCCTTGCCCGCGCCGACCACGGTGTGCAATTCGTCGATGAAGAGCACAATTTGGCCGGCGGAACTCTGCACTTCCTTCAGCACCGCCTTGAGCCGCTCCTCGAATTCGCCGCGGAATTTCGCGCCCGCGATCAGAGCGCCCATGTCCAAGGACACGACGCGCTTCTCCTTTAACCCTTCCGGCACGTCGCCCCGGACGATGCGCTGGGCCAGGCCTTCCACAATGGCCGTCTTGCCGACGCCGGGTTCGCCAATCAGCACGGGATTGTTTTTAGTCCGTCGCGAAAGCACCTGGATCACGCGGCGGATCTCTTCGTCGCGGCCAATCACCGGGTCCAGCTTGCCGTCGCGTGCCATCTCCGTCAAGTCACGCCCATACTTCTCGAGCGACTCGTAGGTCGCTTCAGGGTTCTGCGTGGTCACCCGCTGCGCGCCGCGCAACTCGTTAATGGCGGTGGTTAAGCGGTCGCCACTTTCCCGAATCAATCGCCCGGCCAGCCCGGAGTCTTCTTTCAGCGCCAACAGCAGATGCTCCACCGAGAGGTAATCGTCCTTGAGACGCTTGGCTTCCTGTTCGGCGTCGGCGAACAGCTTGGTTAAGCGCGTCGTGACGAAGATCTGTTCGGGTGGCCCGGAGGGAGAAGTAACCTTAGGGAGCTTCTCCAATTCCTGCTCCAACCGGCGGCGCAGTTGTTCGGGATTGAGGCCGGCTTTACGTAGTACATTCACGGCCAGCCCCTGGTCCTGCCCGAGGAGGGTGACGAGGAGGTGCTCGACGTCGACTTGCTGATGCGAAAGCCGCAAGGCGAAGGACTGGGCGGCGCGTAGCGCTTCTTGCACCTTTTCGGTGAAGCGGTTGAAGTCCATGGTGAGTTCTCCTAGGGAGATTCTATCATATGAGCTTTATGATGTGTGAAAATATTAGCGATTAACACTCATGTCTAGTTGCGGTACCTACAGTCCCCGCAAATAACCATCTAGTACCCCCTCATTCTTGGCCTATAGTTCCATAGGATTGCCCGCATTGAAGTGTCAGACTGAAGTCATCACATTTACAGCTGTCCGTACTAGGATGGCCCTTGGTTTGCTAGGAGGATTGTTATGGCATCTACATTAACCGCTCGACTTGCGTCATCGGCGTTCGCGGCCGAAATGGAACATGCGACGATCGCCTACGATACGGGGGTCCTCGAATCCATGCGCCGCGCGGCCCAGTCGGCTTTCGATGCCGATAGCCAACCCATTCTCGGCCTTCTGCTCGGCCGCCTTACCCCGCGTGGCCCTTCCGTTACCGCCTGGCTTCCGGCTACCTCTTTGCCCACGGGCCGTGACTCCAACCTGAGCCGCGCGATTGAACTGGCGCGCCTTGAATACCCCGGTGAATATCCGATTGGCTGGTTCCGCTCGAAGCACCAGGGAGAGGCCCGGCTCACCACCGACGAGCTTCAAACGGCGGGCGAGGTGATTCCGGGCGGCACTCCTTTGGCTCTGGTCTTGCGCCCCTCCAGCCAACGTCCGCTGCGCGTCGCCTCTTACCTTCCCGTGGCTGGCATCCCCATGACCGCTGAACGGCCTTTCCAGGAGTTTTTCATTCATCCTGGCGCGGCCCGCTCCTTGCCCACGCCCCGCCCGCCGGCGGCAGCCTTGGATACGCCCGCCCGTTCCGGCAGACGCTTCCGCGCATCCATGGAAGGGCTACGCTGGGCATTCCCAGCCGGATTGCTAATTCTGATCGCGGTGGCGGCCGTTTCCATTGCCCAGGTGCAATCGGAGGATCCGGTGCTGCCCTTCACTGTCATCGCGAAGAGTGCCAACCTGGTTTCGGCCAAGGTGCTTCCGGAGCCACTGCGGGTTTCCGCCGACGGCCAGCAGTGGTTGATCCGCTGGGATGCCCGTACGCCGGTGGAACGCGCCACACTCGTGATTGGCCGCGACGCTAAAAACCAGACCCTGGCGCTTTCGCCCAGCCAGTATGCTGCAGGATCTTATAGCGTGCCTCAACATGCGGGCGACCTTCAAGTGCTGCTGCGTACCGAGCGTTCCGGTAAAGTCGCTTCTGAAATCCGCACGCGCGTAGTGGGGTCGGCCACCACTCCGGCACCGCACGTCGTTTCCGAACAGCGCATGTCACTGGAGTTAGATAAAATCAAACTCGAACTTCAGGCCGAGCGCTACCGGCGTCAACTCCTGCAGGACATGGTTCAATCGAGAAACGCCGCCTCACACTAACTAACCAACGGCAGCCGGAGGGTGACTCGGCGATCTTGCACCCGCATGTCTCCCCCATGCGCTTCTATGATCCGTATGGCAATCGCCGAAGCCTGCCCGGTGCCTTGGCCGCCCATCACTTCCAGCACGGCCCAGGTTCGCTCCGTGCTGAGTTGGATTTGGAGGATGCTTCCCTGGCCAACAGACTCTAATCGCAACAGGCTGTCGAGGGCATGGCCCAACGCGGCCGGATCGGCCCTGGCATAAGGATCTCCGCCCTCATGGGAGCGCAACTCATAGCCCGCTCGTTCAAGCGCCGGCAGCATGCGGCTCAGGCTTTTCTGCACCACCTGTCGTAGCCGAACCCGTTCGAGCGTCAAGCCAGCTTCAGCCCGCGCCAAATAGAGCAGGTCCGCTGACTCTGGTAACTGGGTCTCTTGCAGCCGCAGAGCCAAGATTTCGGCCAGCCGCCAGCGGCGTCGCGCCACTTGCTGCTGCCGGCGGAGATCCCGGTGCCAAAGCTTGCGGAATAGCAGGATCACCGGCACCGACAGTGCGACCGTCAGCAATAGGAAGATCAGGATCGGTGGCAGCGGCATGCTACCCAATGCTTAAACGTCGCAGATCCGGACGCCTTGCTTCAAGCTCCCGAGTACATCCGGACGCTTCGGCACAAACTCCTGGGCCACAAAGCCTTTAAAGCCAGTGTCGACGATGGCCTTCATGATGGCCGGGTAGTTGAGTTCCTGCGTCTCATCGATTTCGGCACGGCCAGGGACGCCGCCCGTGTGATAGTGCGCGAAATACGCGTTGTGCTTGCGAATCGTGGCGATGACGTCGCCTTCCATAATCTGCATGTGATAGATGTCATAAAGCAGCTTAAAGCGTTCAGAACCCACCTGCTTACACAACGCCACGCCCCATTCCGAATGGTCGCACATGTAATCCTTATGATTCACTTTGGAGTTCAACAACTCCATGACCAGATTCACCTTGTGCTTTTCGCACAATGCCATGAGGCGCTTGAGGCCCACGGCGCAATTTTCCATGCCCTGCGCATCGGCCATGCCGTCGCGATTGCCGGAGAAGCAGATCACGTTTTGCAAGCCCGCCGCTGCGGCCTGCGGAATCCACGCTTCGTAGGCCTGCACCAGTTTGTCGTGATGCTCGATGCGATTGAAGGCTTTCGCGATGCCGCCCAGCCCATCGATCACCGGGTTGGTGGTCATCGCGCAAGTGAGGTTGTACTGTTTGAGCGTAGGCCAATCCGCCGGACCCAGTAACTCAATCGAGTTCAGCCCCAGGTCCTTGGCCTGTTTGCACAAGTCTTCGAGCGGCACCTTCGCGTAGCACCACTTGCAGACCGAGTGGTTCACGTGGCCCTTCATGCCGGTATCGGCGGCTTGCAGGCGATGTCCTAAAGAGAGAGCGGCGGAGGCGGCAACCAGGCCGCGACGGGAAAGCATAGTGACTATATTCTACGCCTCGTGACGGCCGGCGTAAATCACCGGCGGCCAAGATTTGTCATTTTGCAAAATCGGGTAAATGATGATTCGCTCATTGTCCAGGCTGAACCAGGCCCGGGGCGCTACTAACGGCTGTTGAGCAGGTGCCATCCGCAATCTCAACGCGTGGGAGGATATGATGGAACAGTGAAATTGACCATTGAACTGGATCGTGAAGACGACGGTTGCTGGATCGCCGAAGCCCTCGAATTGCCGGGTGTGATGTGCTATGGGCAGACGCGCGATGAGGCAATCAGCAATGCTGAACGGTTGGCGATTGAGGTGATTGCGGACCGCATTGCTCACGGTGAAATGGCATCTGCGGCACTCGCCGTTTCCTTCTCCATTCCAGATGAGCAACTGGCCAGCCACTAAAGCACGGCGCGTTCTCGCGGCGAAGTCGGGCCTAAAATGTTGGCTCGCATCGCCAAGCGGACCGGCTTGAAGCCTGATGATCTCTAGAGCCACCCTGCTCCCTTTTGCCAGACTCATCCGCTCCTCGTACCGATGAGCAAGCACTCTGGGATACTTTGCGATCCCGCAAGCCTGGAACAAGATTGAGCTCTGGCAGCCGACGTCCGCAAAGCGCTAAGGCCTTCCACTGCACTTACTCAAGCTGGAATGGCCGGAAATGCTCTGCGCCTGGTCATCTCAATACCGACCGATGTTACGGCTCGCGTAAATCATGGCCGGTCATCTCGGGCGGCAAGGGCACTCCCAACACGGCCAGCATAGTGGGAGCGATGTCACGCAGCGAGCCGCCCGCGCGCAGCTTCGGCTGCGACGCGTCGACAAAGATGAAAGGCACCGGACTGGTCGTGTGATAGGTATGCACCAAGCCGGTAACGGGGTCGATCATCATCTCGGCGTTGCCATGGTCGGCGGTGATTAACCACGTTGCGGGATGTTTCTGCAAGGCGGCCCAGATGCGCGTGAGGCAAACGTCGCAGGCCTCAACCGCCTTCACCGCTGCGGCGAAAACTCCGGTATGCCCCACCATATCGGGGTTGGCGAAGTTGACGATGATCGCGTCGTACTCTTCGCTTTCGATGGCCTTCACCACCACGTCGCACACTTGCGCGGCGTTCATCTCGGGCTGCAAATCGTAGGTGGCGACTTTCGGCGAGGGCACCATCTGGCGGGCTTCGCCACTCGGCACGGTCTCATTGCCGCCGTTGAAGAAGTAAGTCACGTGGGGATACTTTTCGGTCTCGGCGACGCGCAGGTCTTTGAGGCCGTACGCGACCAGGGCGTCCGACAGCAACCCAGTGTGCGTTTCAGGCGCGAAGGCGAAGGGCAGGCCGTAACTGCGGTCGTACTCGGTCATCATGGTGTAGCGCAGATTCTGGCGCTGGGGCACGCCGGCGGCCGTGGCAATTGACGGTTGGAGGATCATCTGGGTCAGTTCGCGCGCCCGGTCCGCCCGGTAGTTAAAGAAAATGATCGAGTCGCCGTTTTGCACTAGGCCGGCCTCGTCAATCGTCACTGGCTCGATAAATTCGTCGGTGGTGCCCTTGGCGTAGGCGCTTTGCACTGCGGCCGCGGCACTCGCATTGTGCGCGCCAGTCCCGAGGACAATCGCCTCGTAGGCCTTTTTCACGCGTTCCCAACGCTTGTCGCGATCCATGGCAAAGTAGCGGCCGCTGAGGCTGGCGATGCGGCCAATGCCGATCTCCTGAAACTTCGCTTCCAGCGCCGCCAAGTAGCCCGCGCCGGAGTTAGGCGGCGTGTCGCGGCCGTCGGTGAAACAATGGACGAATACTTCGGGAACCCCTTCGCGCTTCGCCATCTCGAGTAAGGCGTATAAGTGCGTGTTCATGGAGTGGACGCCGCCATCGCTGAGTAAGCCGAATAAGTGCAAGCGCTTCGCCGCCATCGCTTGGCGCAGCACCGGATTGGCGAAAAAGGTGCCGTCCAGAATGCTGGCATCGATGCGAGTAACATCCATTTGGATAACGCGACCGGAGCCGATGTTCAGATGGCCCACTTCGCTGTTGCCCATTTGCCCGGCCGGCAATCCTACCCAGGGTCCTGACGCTTCGATCAGCGTCCATGGATAGTTGGCCTGCAGCATGTCGAACGTCGGTTTATGCGCTGCAGCCACCGCGTTGCCGGCCGTCTCGGCGCGGTAGCCCATGCCGTCCAGAATCGTGAGGATGACTTTCTTTTTCATATGCTCGTTTCGGTAGGACCGGCCTCCCGGCCGGTCCCCCCTCACTGCTGCCTACCAGACTTGCTTAAATGCCGCACGGCCGGCGAACTTCGCCGTCGCGCCCAGTTCCTCTTCAATCCGCAGTAACTGGTTATATTTCGCCATACGGTCGGTCCGGCTGGCCGAACCGGTCTTGATCTGGCCCGCGCCCGTCGCAACGGCCAAGTCGGCGATGAAGGCGTCTTCGGTCTCGCCCGAACGATGCGACACCATCGACGTATAACCCGCGCCGGCGGCCATCGCCATCGCGTCCAGCGTCTCGGTCAAAGTGCCGATCTGGTTCACTTTGATTAGAATCGAGTTCGCAATTCCTTCTTTAATGCCGCGTGCCAGGCGCTCGGTGTTGGTGACAAACAAATCGTCGCCCACTAACTGCGTCTTCGCGCCCAGTATGTCACTGAGATGCTTCCAGCCACCCCAATCGTCTTCCGCGCAACCGTCTTCAATCGAGATGATCGGGTACTGGCGCGCCCAATTGGCCCAAAACTCACCCATCTCGGCACCGGTCCGCTCGCTCTTATCGCTCTTCTTAAAGACGTACTTCTTCTTACTCTTATCGTAGAATTCGCTGGCCGCACAATCCAGCGCCAAAGCCACCTGCTTGCCCGGCTTATAACCCGCTTTGACGATCGCTTCCAAAATCACTTCGATGGCCTCTTCGTTCGACTTCAGGTTGGGCGCAAAGCCCCCTTCGTCACCGACGGCGGTGGAGTAACCGCGCTTCTTCAGAACGGTCTTTAAGCTATGAAACACTTCGACGCCCATGCGGAAGGCGTCGGAGAACGTCGCGGCTCCGTAGGGCGCAATCATAAACTCTTGTAAGTCGACTGAGTTGTCGGCATGCGCGCCTCCGTTGATGATATTCATCATCGGCACCGGCAATACCTTCGCGTTCACGCCGCCCAGATAACGGTAAAGCGGCACCATCAAGCTGTCCGCTGCCGCGCGCGCTGTCGCCATCGAGACGGCCAGAATCGCATTCGCCCCCAGCTTCGCCTTGTTCGGCGTGCCGTCTAACTTGATCATGGCGGCGTCGAGCTCTGTCTGCCGCTCAGCGTCCATCCCCACCAGCAATTTTGCGATCTTCGTATTGATATTGGCGACCGCCTTCAGCGTGCCCTTGCCCATATAACGTTTGGGGTCGCCATCGCGGAGTTCGACCGCTTCGTGCTCGCCGGTGGAGGCACCCGACGGCACCGCCGCGCGGCCTTGGCTGCCATCGGCTAACAGGACATCGGCTTCCACGGTCGGGTTGCCACGCGAATCGAGAATCTCGCGGCCCGTGATCTTGATAATTTCGTTCATGAGCTTCATTGTCGCATTCACTCGCGTCATGATGGAAGAATGCCCAAGCATGGCCATCCAAATATGTTTGACAGAGTGGGGTTACTCGCCGCTCTTCTGTTTGCTTCAACCTTGGGCGCTCAAACCGATTTCGGCCCCCAGTTCGAGCAAATTAAACGAGAAGCGACACCCGCCCAGTTATACGCCTTCCTGTATGCGATGCCCAAGGGCGGCGACCTTCACCATCACGGCACCCTCGCCCCCTTCCCCGAAGAGTGGCTCGCCGCAGCGACTGACCTGGCTGTCACGCAAGGCAACACTTTCTTCACTCGCCTGCGCTTCAACGCCTGTCCCGATAGCCCGGAGCCTTTTGTCCACTTCCAAACCATTGCCCGTTACGCCTATCGCAAGCTCAGCACCTGCGTCCGCGAAGAGTACGCGCCGCTCGAGCAAATGAGCCCCGAACGCCGCGCTGACTGGCTCAATGCCATGCGGCTCGACCAGCCCGGCGAAGGGCGCGACGAGTTTTTTGAGCAAGCCGTCAATCGCCTCCTGGGCTTGGTGCGCGACCCCAACGTGCTCTCCGAGGCGATGGCCCGCTACATCACGCGTTATGGCCGCGAAGGCGTTCGCTATCTCGAAACTCAGGTGGGCCTGTCCGGCGGTGTCGACCAGGAAGGCAACCCTTATCCGCCGGAACGAGTGGCTGAAACGATGCGCAAAATGCTCGACCGGCCCGACGTGCGGGCCAGCGGCGTCACGGTCCGCTTTCTCATCACCGTCATCCGCTTCCGGCCCGACGCCGAACAGCGCATCGAAGAGGCTTACGCATTTCTCGATAAGCATCGCGATCTCTTCGTGGGTCTGAATCTGGCGGGCAGGGAAGACAACGACAAAGGCCACGCTCTGCGCTTTCTGGATACTTTCCGCCGGATGCGCCGCCGTTACTCAGGGATCCATCTTTCCATTCACGCGGGCGAAGTGGATGCCCCTGGCACCCAAGTCCGTGATACTTTGTTACTCGGTGCGGAACGCATTGGCCACGGGCTCAACTTGATCAGCGACCCCGAAACATTGGTCCGCATGCGTGGCGACCGCAAATTAATAGAAATTAATCTGATTTCCAATCGTCTTCTGGATTATTTTCCTGACCTCAACCTGCACCCTTTTCCAGAGTATCTCCGTACCGGAGTCCCGGTCTGCCTCAACACCGACGACCCCGGCGTGTGGGACTCGAACCTTACCGACGAATACTTTACCGCCATCCGCTACTTTCACCTTACCTGGGCCGAAATCCGCCAAATGGGCCGCGATAGTTTGCGTTATTCCTTTGCGAGAGAGGACGTAAAACGGCTCATGATGGCCAACTACGAAATCGCTTTGGGCAACTTCGAAGCGCGCTATTCGAGCAGGGTGGCGCCATTGGCGAAGGTCCTCAGTGAGCCCTCGGGCTACGCGCGACGTCAGCTGTTGGCGGCGCAGCCTTAATAGATCTCGCCAATCAGCCGATAGATTCAGAGGACATGATTCGCGCGATCGCATTCCAGACCGGGCTCCTCATGGTTCTGACGACGCTGGCCGTTGCCCAACCGGAGGCCCTGCCGGTGTGGGTGCCCCTGGCGCACATCAAGCAAATCTCCCAAGACGAGGCGCGGAACAAGGCGAAGGTCGCCACGGCGGGCGTGGTGACATACGTCGGCGAACCCAAGGTGTTTTTCTTTTTGCAGGACGGCCCGGTTGGCATCTATGTCCGGAACGTAACCACGCCACTGAAGCCCGGGGACCAGGTGCGGGTGCGAGGCCATGTGGAGCCGGGGGGCTATGCCCCGGTGATCGTGGCCGCCGAGGTGACGGTCACCGGCCGGCAAGCGCTACCGCCGCCGGTGCTGACTACGGTGCCTAAACTTTTGCTCGGTAATTTCCATTGCGCTCGCGTTCAGTTGGAAGGTTTTCTCCGCTCGGTGGACTTTCGTGAGGGGAAGACCCATTTGCGGCTCGATCAGCAAGGCCAGGTGATCCGGGTGAGGATGGACTTTGTCGATCCGGCCCAGGCCCGCCGCTGGATCGGACGGAGTCTCCGGATTACCGGCGTGGCCAGCAGCGTTTTTAACTCCGTTGGGCAGATGACCGACGCGTTTCTGATGACTCCTTCTGCGGATAGCGTCGGACTCGTTGCCGGGCAGCCCGATCAGCCGGTTCCGGTCACCGCCATCGGCCGGGTCCTCACGTTCGATTCCAATCGGACACGGACTACGGCCGTGCATTTCGTCGGCCGTATTACGCTCAGCCAGGAAGACCGGGTCCATGTCGTTCAGGACGCCACCGGCGGGATTGTCGTCGAATCCGCTTCGCCCCAACGATTGCCGGTTGGCATGGCGGTTGCGGTGAAGGGTTACGCCAAGCTGGGCGGCTTAACGCCCTCGGTGACCGACGCCGTCATGACTCCCATGGCGTCTGCCGATACTGCGTCCGCCGATCCGGTCGTTCCGCTCCGCACGACGCCGCTCGAAGTGGTAAATCGGCTGCTTGACGGGCGCGTGGTCACCCTTGAGGGCACTCTGGTCTCCACTTCGCCCGATGCCAACCGTGGCGTCTGGATGCGTTTTCAGTACGGGGAGCGCGAATTTCAGGCGAATCTCGTCACTCCTCCCGGCAAGATCGATTTCCAACCCGGCACCCGTTTTGCCGTCACGGGCGTCGCATTTCTGACCAGCAACCTGACCGGCGATACCAACTCCCGCTGGTTTCGGCTCCAACTGCGCTCCCCTCAGGATCTCCGGGTGCTGGCGGCACCGCCTTTTTGGAACTGGGAGCGCACCATCCGCTTAGCCGGCGGACTGATCATCAGTTGCGTCGTTGCTTTGTTCTGGATCCTCCTGCTGCGCCGTCGCGTGCGCACGCAGACGGCGCTCGTCGAGCAGTCACTCGAACAGGAGCGGCAAATCAAGTCCAGTTTCCAGGAACTCTTTGAAAATGCCACGGATCTCATCTTCACTTTCGACGCCGATGGCCGCATTCTCTTCGCCAACCGCGCCGTCACCGAACTCACTGGCTACTCGCCCCAGGAACTCGCCGGTAACGACTTCACCCTGCTCCTGCCCCAGGCCACCCCTGGCGACTGGACTCTTTATCTGGCACATGCCGCCGCTTCCGGCGAGTCTCAACTGCACACTGAGCGCGACCTGACTACCAGCCGGGGGGAGATCGTCACCATTGAATTTAACAGCCGCATCCTGCAGGGCTCCGGTGCCAAACCCCTGACGGTGCAAGCGATCGGCCGCGACGTCACCCAGCGCAAGCGCATTGAAGCCACCCTCGAACGGGCCCGTCAGAAAGCGGAAGAGGCCAACAAAGCCAAAGGCGAATTCCTCGCCAAGATGAGCCACGAGATCCGCACGCCGATGAACGGCGTCAAGGGCATGACCGAACTTCTGCTCGATACGCCCCTCGATCCGCGCCAGCACAGCATGGCCGCCACCATTCGTGACTCCTCGGAAGCTCTCCTCCGGGTGATCAACGATATTCTCGACTTCTCCAAGCTCGAAGCGGAGATGGTCGAAATTCAGACCGCGCCGGTCGACCTGGGGCGCGTTCTGGAGGATGTCCTTGATCTGATGGGCTTTGCCGCTCGCGAGAAAAAGCTCGAGCTGATTATCGACTACGCTCTAGAACTTCCGCGCCACTTCATCGCCGATGGCGGCCGTCTGCGCCAGATCGTCCTGAATCTGGTCAGCAACTCCGTCAAATTCACTGAGACCGGCTATGTGCGCCTGGTCGTCGGCGTTTGCCAAACCATCGTCACCATCCGTATCGAAGATAGCGGTGTTGGCATTCCCGCCGACAAGCAAGCTCTGCTTTTCCAGAAATTTCAACAACTCGACAACTCGGCATCCCGCCGCTTCGGGGGCAGCGGACTCGGCTTAGCAATTACTCGCAGCTTGGTCCACCTGATGGGTGGCACCATGAAAGTAGAAAGCGCGGCCGGGCTCGGCTCCGCCTTTTGTTGTTCGATTCCGCTGGAAGTCGATCAAGCTGCGGAAGCCAATCGAGAGGGATTTGACGCGCTCGGCGGCACCGTGGTGATCGCTGACTCCACCCAGGCTCGTCACCAGGTCTGGCGAGGCTTTCTCCGCAGTTATGGCCAAATGCCGCTTTTGAGTCTTGATACCGCATCGGCGATGCGCCAGTTTCTCGAACTGGGCCCCGATGGGGCAATGATTGCCATTTGCGCGCAAGAAAATGACGAGCTAATCTCTTTACGGGACTCGCTCCTCCGCCTGAGTGCGCGGGAACAACGCCGGGTGCTGGTACTCGTCTGGCCGGACCAACGCGAACTCTTGGTTACTCCTGACGCCCAGTGGCACACTCTCATCCGGCCTACCCATCGTGATCATATCTATGCGGCGTTGCGGCGCATTCGATTGGGCGAATGCGTTGACCCGCTACCCGCCCATGTCGAGTTCAATCCTGGCTTCGCTCGACTTGGCCTGAGCGTTCTGCTCGCCGAAGATAACCTCGTAAATCAGCGGGTGGCGACGGCTTTTCTCGAACGGATCGGCTGTCGCGTTGAGGTCGCTGGCGACGGCTTGCGGGCCGTGACCCTGGTGGCCACCAAGGTCTACGATGTGGTCCTGATGGATTGCCACATGCCCCAGATGGATGGCTATCAAGCCACGCGCGCGATCCGCGCCCGCGGCGGCCGTTGGGCTACCCTTCCCATCGTCGCGCTCACTGCGGCCGCCCTGCCCGAAGATCAAGCCCGCTGCTTCGAAGCCGGAATGAATCACTACCTCTCCAAGCCCCTCGACTCTACCCAACTTGAACGCCTCCTCCTCTCGGTTAGCCTCTCCGCCCGCCCCCCCGTTCGCCCCACCGTCACCCCCTCGCTCACGTAAATTTGTCCACCCGCTGGACGCGGCAAATCCATGAATCCATTGTGCGTGGGAAAGTCTTTTCTTTCAACCAGAAAAAACGCAAAGGCCAAAATCCGTTTCGTGTTTCTTGACGTACCCGGTAAGTAAGACAGTCAAAACTTAAAGGAGTCGACTCATGAAAAAGCGGTTGGGGCACCTCACGGTGCCATTGTTCCTGTTCGGATCGACGCTGTACGCAGCGCCATGCGTTTCCGGAACACTACA
>JANLPT010000371.1:0-40274 GCA_031367405.1 Bryobacteraceae bacterium | reverse complement strand
GGGGGTAACTCAATGGTAGAGTCACAGCCTTCCACGCTGTTGGTTGCGAGTTCGAATCTCGTCCCCCGCTCCAAACAACTCCCGCCCCCCTAGTGGGTTCCGGCCCCGCTCCTTATCCCAAGCCGCGACCTTAGGAAGCGGGCCGCGCCCCGGTTGAAAGGTTGAAAACGTCTTTGCTAATTGGTGCCTTGAGTCTACCGCCTGGGGTCATGCGTGCCTCCTTGAAGGACATATCCGCCTCCGTTCATTCCTGGCCAATGAATGCCCACTTGGACTGTTAGTCGTCCCGAAACCTGAACCTGTACCTTGTCGACATGTCGACACAACATGGGGTCTCAGATGAGCTTACACAGGGCGAGCGGCCACCAAGGCGAATTGGCAGTCCGTTTCGGCCCGCACGGCGTGGGCACAGCCGGGTGGCAAAAAGACGAACCCTCCGGCCGCCAGGCGATGCCACTCCTCGTTCACAGAAAACGAAACTTCACCCTGTGTGACGAATACCGATGCGGCGTGCGGCGTGCGGTGCTCGGCCATTCGATGCCCCTCACAGAGTGCGAAAAGCGTGACTTTCATGCCGGGGCCGTCCGCCAGCGCACGGGTGACCAATCCCGTGCCGGGTCTCGGCTGGAAAGCCGCCAAGTCGTCAATCACGATGGGTTCCATTACGCAATCTTGGCACTTCGCCCGCATCGATGGTACCCTCCCGTGCGCGAGGGGCTAGTTTTGTGGGACTATCATTCTAGTAGTACTAGGAGAATCACAGGCGAAAACATCCGCTAGGTTCACACGTAGCCTCAGGCTCAGGCGGAGTCACTCCTAAGTATGTTTTTGGAGGATCAATAAGATGAAACACTCAATACTAGCCACAACGGCCTTGCTCGGGCTCGGCCTCTGGCTGCCCATCGAAGGTGCCGTGATCGCCAATAACTTTACCGGCGGACCTTACAGCGATGGCACCTCGCTGGGCGACGGCACCGGCAACGCTGCTTCTCGCGACTGGAAGGCCTTCGGACTCACCATCGGCTCCACCGCCATGCAGTTTGTTTCGCTCGAGACAATTTTCGATAACAACTCCTTCCTGTTTACTCGCGACATCGATGGCGGCATCTTCGGGGACAACGGCGGCAAGCCCGGCTCAGAGTTGGCTGCTTTCAGCACCGTAACGTTGCCCACCCAAGCTCAGAATGTCACCATCACGTCCACCACCGGCTTCCTCCTGCTTCCCAATACCTTGTACTGGTTTGTGTTGACCGGTCCCGTTGGTGTCGGCGCACTTCCCAACTGGCAGACCGGCACCGCGAACGCCGCGCCTACCGGATCGGCCTTCGCCTCCACCGCCGGCTATCGCTTCAGCGGCGACAACCAGACTTCCTGGTCAGTTTCCACGGTCAATAACCAGCTGCGCATCAACGCCAATGTCGCCGATTTCGGACTAAGCGCGGTTCCCGAACCTTCCACTCTCATGCTCTCCGCCGCCGGCCTCCTGCTGATGGGCCGCTTCATTCGCCGCCGCTAATCCACCGGCCAAAGCGGTGGCTGCACCGGTGCAGTGAAGAAGTTCGTATCAGCGATGTACATTGCTCCGGCACCCGGAGCGATGGCTCGCGTTTCTGCTGGCATGCCTTCCACCGCTGTGGTGAAGACGAGCATCACTTTATCCTTCACCGTGATGAACTCCGGGCAAGTGACTCTGGGTGATCCAGGTAGGTGCCACTCCGCCAGCACCATTCCGGTCTCCAGGCAAAGCTGTTGCGCCACACCATCCGCCACATGGGCCGGATTGTAGAATGCCACAATCGCGCTGCGCCCATCCGGCGCGAGCCGTAAGCCATCGGGGAAGCCGGGCAGGGCATTCGGCTTAGCCACGAATGCGTGGCTCACGATAGTTTTGAGGCTGGGGTCGAGCCGATAGCGGCCAATCGTCTTCGGCTGGGAGTCGATGTCGATCAGCGTGGCCCCGCCGTCGTCCCGCATCAGCGCCTTGCCATTTGAGCAGACTTGGCCGTCCAGCACCTTCTGCATTTTACGCGTCGCGCTGTCCACGTAATATAGGCCGGCGATGGGGAGATTGAACCCGACATGCTTGGTGCCGAACAGCACCCCTCCTTCCACCGCGAGCCCATCATTGATCACGACTCGTTCGTCATCCGTGACGGTGATGCCGGTCTCCTCGATCTGGCCCGTTAGCAGATTGCAGAAAACGAACCGCCGTTCCATCCCGACAAGTACGATCCCTGGCTTCGTGGTTTCCGCAAAGAAGCCCGGCCTTCCGGGCAACGCCATGGACTGGTTCTCGCCAGTGGAAAAGTGAAGCACATTGATGCTGCCCTCGAGCTTGTCTACCGCATGCTGGATCGCCACCCAACCCAGCAGTCCAGGCCCGCCCGGATGATTCTGCAATAAGCGCGGCCCCTCCGGCAAAAACCGAAGTTCCTCGGACGCAGGTTCAAATAGAGGTCTGGCAATGAAACGGGGTGTAGTCAAACCTAGATGGTATCGCTACACCCCGCTTACTCCATAGTCAGTAACGCTGATAGCTGCGATCGCCACGCAGCCGGTAAAGGTCGTTCAGATGAGCGGCGATGCGTCCCCGGTCGCGAGGATGCAACTGGTCGGCCTGCGCCAGGTTGCGCAGGTTATCGATCGCCTCGTTCAGGCTGCCGCGATCGAACCGGCCATGTTGACGGCGTTCGGCGAACTGGGTTAACTCCTGCACGGCGCGCCGGATATGCTCGGTCTCGTGCCGGTCGACTCGGGCGCGGGCCCCAATCGCGTAGAGGGTCTCGATCGTGCCGCGCACCGGATCGTTGCCTCTCCGCCCCTCTTGACGCGCGTCTTGACGCCCGTAATCGCCACGATTGTCATTGCGGTCATAGTCGCCGTACTCCCGGCCAAATCCCCGGTTGCCAGATTCGCGGTTATCATACCGGCGATCTTCATACCGCCCCTGGGCTTGCGCGAAGGTGCTCCAGCTACCCAACAGAGCCACAGCCAGAATCAGTTGCTTTTTCATGATCGTTTCACTCCTTCTGCGTCCATTGACGGAGAGCCATCGATCCAGGTTTCTCTAAAAGAATGAATAGTTTGCGGTGGTGGAAATGAGCCAGTGGCTGCATTCAACCAATCTATTCGAGCCGGTAAACGCGGTAGCCCGCGTTCTGATAAACAGGCTTGCCCTCTATCCCGGGAACAGCCTTGCGGAAAACGAGATAACGAACCCCGGCCGCGCGCAGCGCTGGCAATTCGGCCACTGTAAACGGCGGCTTCATGAAGCGCTGCCATCGCGCCGACCATTCATTGGCGTAGAACTCGTAATAGTTCACTTGCCCCCCGCCCTTCCAATCGACGTAGACCGCCCGCAGCGCCTGGGCCCGGAAACGCCCGGGTTCGTTACGCGTACCCATGTCGCGGAACAGAAAGACATCGTCTTTATCAGTCTGAGCCTGAGCCCAGCTGACGAGAGCGGTAAGATTCGCGTCCCCCAGCAGCGTATAGTTGCGAGCTTTGGCCAGCCCTTCCGGCGCGAAGAAGCAACCGGCGAAGACCAACGCCGCTGCCACCAGCGCGACGCGCGGATGGAGCTTTTCCAACACCATCGCCAAAGCGGTCGCGAGCGCCAAGGCCATCGCCACCAAGTAGAAGGGCGCAGGCTTTTGCGTCAACCACACCGGGGCCATCGGAAGGAAGAAGGCCGGAAAGAGCCACAACGGCGCTTCCCACCAACGGCCCTGGCTGGCGGCGCGAAAGCCCGCCAGCACCGCCAAAATCACCGCGACCATCACGGTGAAGAGCAGCGATCGCATGATTTGCACCTGCGGCACGATCGCCAACTGCGCCTGCTCAAGCAGCAAGTAAGATAGCGGGATCGACAGCAGCCCGATCAAGGGCAATGCCGCCAAATATGGCTTTACGGCGGCGGGAAGGGAAGTCCGCAAGCGCCAGAATGCCAATGCCGCGACGACGGCCAGCGCCACGTATTGCCGAAGCCAGACGCTGGGGTTTGCCCAGAGCGTGATCCAGTTATAAGTCGCGCG
Source organism: Bryobacteraceae bacterium (assembly GCA_031367405.1). Classification (GTDB taxonomy): domain Bacteria; phylum Acidobacteriota; class Terriglobia; order Bryobacterales; family Bryobacteraceae; genus JALHNI01. Next base: position 36,240 of record JANLPT010000371.1, on the reverse strand, counting down.
CATCCGTTGTAGCTCGGCGTGCCCCGGTGACAGCCGGGCGAACAGCGGGTTCATCGGGCCGGACTCCGCCAGCAGCGCACTCAGACCGAGCACGATCGCCAATGCCATAAACCCCCAGACGGCCGGCCATTGGGCGCGACGGCCCGATTTCGTACCCCGCCAGAAGGCGAAACCCGCCACCAGCAACACCGGCCACACCGCCGGGGCGTGATAAGCGAAGGCCAGCCCGAGCGCCAATCCGCTCAGTAAGTACCGCTGATGCGCCATCAAGCCCAACGAGAGCAGCGTCAGCCCGAAAGCGAAGCCGCGCGGCACGGGCTCGTATTCCACCGTCAACACGGCGGGCCCAACGATGGTGGCACCCATGCCGCAGATGGCGGCGGCCAATACGCTGGCGGTCTGCGAGAGTCCGGTGGAGCGAGCCAAGAGCCAGACGCCCCACAAAGCCAGAAAGCGAAATAGTAACTGCTGGGCGGCCAACGCCGTCTCGATGCTCAACCCGAATACGCGCACCAGAGCGAGCGTGACGTCGTCAAAAATCGTCAGGCGGATATGGGCGCCGGTGACGATCAACTCTTGCCGGAAGAGCGATGGATCCTGCGCGTGGGCCAACACCGGCAGCCAGATTTGGGTATCCTGCTGGAGGTAATGGTGCCCCGGAAAATAGAGATAGCCGAGGGCGGTGGCCAAGGCCAAACCCAGCAGCGAAAGCAGTCGCGCCATCACTGGACCGGCGTTTTGTCCAACTGCTGCTTCGCCCACACACGGCGCGGATTCAATTCCACGGCCTTAGTAAACGCCTTGCGCGCCTCCGCATTCCGATTGGACTTCCGCATGGCCACCCCCATCCAAAGGTAAGCCTCGCTCGACTTCGGGTTCAGCTGAATCGCCTTCTCAAAGTCCTTAATCGCTAAGTCCGCGCCGCCGCCGAATTGGGCCGGCAAGTAGTAGTTGCCCACGCCATGGCGTAGCCACGCTTCGGCGTACTTCGGGTCAAGCTCAATTGCCTTATTGATCTCATCCAGCGCACAACGGCCGTATTTCAAGCCCACCAGCACATTGGCCGGAATCACCTGGGCGCACAGCGTCCCTAATAAGCTATGGTTTGGCGCGGACTTGTCATCGAGCGCCACCGTCTTACGGGCCGCCTGAATCCCGCTCTCCGCCGCCGCCCGCGCCGCCGGCTTGTCCTTCAATTCCAGCGCCACCTCCGCCAGATACGATTGCGCCAAAGCCAGCCGGTACTGCGTCGTTACCTGATTGGGCTGCCGGTTGGCGAGCGTATTGGCTTCCGCCACCAGCCGCTCCAACTGCGGCCGGTCCTGAGCGTCGCGAGCAGTTTCCAGAGGGCCAGTATTAAGATCGACGCCGGGAGACGGCATGGCAAGAGCAAGCAAAATGAAGATGAGCACGTTCCCTCTAGTTTAGCCTCCGGAAGCGCACTCGCGCCGAAAGATGCTGTGAACAGATGAAGTCGGCACAGCGATTTCGGTGCCGGATCGGCAATGGTCCAGCCGGTAGGCCTTGGCCGGGGGACCTGGCCGGGGCGCTTCTGTTCTTACGGTGAGAAAAGTCTTTGTTTTCAACAATGGGGTCAGAGCACCACCGACCCCAGGTACCTAAGAATGAGGGGAGCGTGGGGGTAGTGAAATTAGTAGCTTGTGGGTGTGTCTGCCGATCTAGGTGAGGTAGAGGGCGCGTCAGGCAATGATGCCGATCAGTATCGCGACAGCCGATCATCGGAAGAGGTTCGCGCCACTCACAGTTCTGGACGGGCCGGGGGACCGGAGGTCAGGCCCATTGGAAGGAAAAAAGCCGCAACCCCAGTTTTCAGGGTCGCGGCTTGAAGGGAGTGAGATGGCCACCGCGCGGGATGGAGATACCGCGCGGCGGCCGTGATTCTGGGCTCTGGCTTGCTTTGATTTTGTCTTGGAGCCCAGAGAGAAAACTGAAGGCCGTCCTCCGGAGACCGGCCCTCAGGCGTCGGGGGAAGCTTATTGGCCGCGGCCTTGCTGACGAACCGTCAGCGTCGCGAGGGGCAGGGGATTGCCGTCGGGCCGCGTCCGTTCCAGGCGCAGTTTGGCGACCCGTGGCTGCTCGAAGAAGTTGGGCTGCAACTCATACATCAAATCCCGCGAACCTTGCGCGGGGGCTTTGGCGGTGACGTGGACCCACGCTGCGGGGGCAAACATCCAAGGGCAGTCCGGATGGCTGGTCGTCAGACGGACGTGATAGACTCCGCCCTCAGCGGAGTGTTGAGCGGAAATGGAAGAGAGTGAATACCGGCAATTGAGCGGTGGCTCAGCGCCGGCCAAGTGAAGAGTGATGGAAACAGCCGCCGTCAACAGGTAAACGTTCATAAGGTAACTCCAAACAGATCAGGGAATACAAGGCTAAAATTGAACTCGAATTGCACCGGGGCTAAGCAGGTTAACCAGGGGGGCTCAGTCGAATTTGCATTGGTCCTAATTTAGCTGGAGATGTGGCGCTTGTCTAGAGCAAAACGTAAATTTGCTCAACTTTCGTTGGCGGCGGGGGAATGTTCCACAGCCGGGGGAGTTTCGGCCCGGCCGGACTGCTTGCGCCGCCACTTGTGCCACTCCGCCAAGTGCCATTTGCCCTGATCGACGGCCAGATCCTGCTTCTCGCGGGCTCGTCGCCGCAATACCTGATAGACGGTTTGATAGTTGCTGTCCCGTAGCCCGCCTTGCTTCAGAGCGGCGATCACTTCGTGCGTGCTGAGCGGCTTCTGGATGGCCCGCAGGTGCGCAATCGTGGCCTCGGGAATGGTCATTCCCAGGAAAGGGTACTGGCGCGGCCCCTCGGGCACGACTACGGAAACTGGGGCGACTACGGAGACCGGGGCGGGCGTTACCGGATGAGCTGGATCAACCACGCGGCGGATGGCACTGATCGCCACCTCGAGTTCACCCTTACGGCGCTCCAGGTCGGCCAAAACTTCAGCGTAATCGACGGTATTCATAGGGCGCGCTCAACTTGAGTTTAGCGCGCCCGCACAAACCGATCAAGGAGAACCAAAAGCGAACGCTCAAGATGCTGCTGAATTCAGCATGAGCGGCCTGTTCAAACTTTCGTTCGCCGCAGTGACGATGAAAAAGCCGCCGGACGGATCCGGCGGCTTTCCCGTTGCAAATTCGACCTCGACTTCCCAGGAGGGCAAGCTGTTGGTCTTAGGTTATCTACAATATAGCGGCTTACAGCGGTACTGTCAAATCCCGGCGGGGTGCTTTAGTTGATGTATCGATGCGAAATGTGCTCTAGCGGCCTGCTCAAGTATATTGAGCAATTGGCATAGTGGCTCAAGGATTGATCAACTGACGCTCGGGTGTAGGCGTTACCCCAGCCGCACGTGTCTGGAACACGAGATCAGACGGAAGGAGAAATTGGGAACTGAGTATTTACAGCTTGCGTCAGATGAGTAAAAGGCGGGGTTGCTATACTAACCATGACAACTGAAATGAGAACAGTCTTCGTTATCCTTTCGCTGGGCACCGCTTGGTTTACCCAAACTTCGCTACGGGCCCAAACCACGCTTCAATTCCGGACCGGCCAGGCGGCTCGGGCGGTGGTGGGGCAACCCACGTTTACGGCTCAAAGTCCGGGTACGCCTCCTTCGGCGTCGATCTTGGGTGCTTCCGGTGGGTTGGCGTATGCCAATGGAGTATTAGTGGTGGCCGATGCCAGCCGCTTCGGTGCCAGCCCGGACAACAACCGCGTTTTGATTTACCGTGACATTCGCCAAAGCGTGCCGGCCCAGGATGCCGAAATCGCCCCCAATATTGGGCGTTGTCCGATCTGCACCGGCGTTGCCGATGTGGTGATCGGGCAAAAAGAGTTTACAACGGCGAATGTGGCTTTAACCTCCCAAGGCATGCGTAGCCCGACGGCCGTGGCGACCGACGGCACGGCGGTGGCGGTGGCGGACACGGACAACAACCGGGTACTGATTTGGCGCTCGATCCCCACGAGCAATGGGCAGGCCGCCGATGTGGTTTTAGGGCAGGAAAACTTCACTTCGCTCAAGCGCATTGTGACGGACAATAAGTCCTTCCGTGGTCCGCAAGGGGTTTGGATTCAGAACGGTCGTCTCTATGTAGCCGATACGCAGAACCATCGGGTAATGGTGTGGAACTCGATTCCGGCGCAGAATCACGCGCCTGCGGACTTTGTGCTGGGCCAAGCAAATTTCACTACCGCGCCCGAAGTGGATCTGACGAAAGCAACGATTGTTGCCACGGCTTCTTCGATGCTGAATCCGGTCTCGGTGACCAGCGATGGTCAAAAGCTATTTGTCACCGATCTGGGCCACAACCGGGTGCTAATCTGGAACGCGATTCCGAGTTCCACCGGGCAGGCCGCAGACGTGGTGCTGGGCCAGCCGGACTTTACTACTTCGGTAGCCAACAACACGCCGGCACTTTGCGCCGCATCCGGCAAAGACCCCAATGGCAAGGATACTTTTCCGGGCCGTTGTGCCTCCACGCTGGACTTTCCGCGTTTCGCGCTTTCTGACGGACGCCGCCTTTACCTGGCCGACGGGGGTAATGACCGGGTGCTGATCTACAACTCTTTACCGGCGACGAATGGCCAAGCCGCCGATGTCGTTTTGGGCCAAGTGCGGACGGACGTCAACAACACCTCGGACTTTTTTGGGGAGCTGATCTCTGCCTCCGATACGCTGCGCACACCAACGTCGCTGGCCTTCGATGGCCGCAACTTGTATGTGGCCGACCCGTTCAACCGGCGGGTGATGGTGTACACGCCGGGCGAACAACTGGTGCCGAACACGGGAGTCCGCAATGCGGCCAGCCGCGAAATTTTTGCGGTGGGTGCCGTAAGTTTGGCGGGCACCATCAAAGAGAACGACGAAGTGACGATTACGGTGGGGCCAACGGGCACCGAGTCCTCCTTCAAATACAAGATCAAGAAAGACGACACCATCAAGATCATCGTGCGCGCCCTAGCCGACCGGATCAACGCGAACGGTGGCGACCCGAATGTGTTGGCGACGGTGAACAACAGCTTGGGCGCGCTGGTCTTGACAGCGCGTACCTCGGGTGACGCGGGCAACGCGGTCAATTTGACCACTGCGGTTTCGACCGATGCGACCATTACGCTCACCACCAGCGGCGCGACTCTGACCGGTGGGCAGGATGCGGCGAAGATTGCTCCGGGCACCATCGTTACGCTATTGGGCGAGAATCTGGCCGAGACGACGGTTGCCGCCGACCTGAACAACGGGAAGGACCTGCCGAAGGAACTCGGCGGTGTGCAAGTTTACTTTGACGGCATCCGGGCCCCGATGGTGTTCGTTTCGCCGTCGGAAGTGCGGGCGCAGATGCCCTGGGAAGTGGTGGATGCGACGAGCGTGACAGCTTGGATTCGCACGAAGCGGGCGAACGGTACGGTGACGGTGTCGACAGCCATTGGCGTGCCGATTATCAAACAAAATCCAGGCCTGTTTGCGGAGGGGACGACCGATCCGCGGCCGGGCGTGGTCTATCACGGGTCGAGCTTCGCGCAAGCCACCGTATCGGTGGACGGTACGGCCAAGGAAGGCGACAAGGCGCGCATCTTCATCAACGACCGGCAGTATGAATACATTGTGAAGTTGGGCGATGCGTTGAGCGACGTCCGCAATGGCCTGGTGAATGCGATCAATGCCGGCGGGGGCGACCCCGAAGTGGTGGCGTTCAATGCGGGCGTGTTTACGCGGGTCCGTCTGCGGTCGCGGGTGGAGGGCCCGGCGGGCAATGGCATTCCGGTGCGCACGGAAGCGAAGGATTCGGCGGGTGCCGACGCCGCGCAAGTGATTTTGTCGGCGACGAATATTGGCCTCTGCTGCGCCAATGTCGGCGGATCGCGGGTGACGGATTCGAATCCAGCAATTCCCGGCGAGACCATTACCATTTACGCCACCGGTTTGGGTTTGGTGATTCCCGGCGGGGACACCAATCCGCTCGTGGCGGGCCAGCCCTACAATGGCGACGATTATAACGAGCCCATCGAATTCGTTTCTTCGCTGGCGGGCGGCCGCACAGCCAACGTCATCTTTGCCCGGTTGGTGAAGGGTCAGGTGGGCATTTACGAAGTGCAGTTGGAATTGAACTCGGATCTTCCCACCAATCTGCTGACGCAGTTGACGATTGCGCAGAGGTTCCAGGTGTCGAACATCATCACGCTGGCCGTGCAACGGACCGATCAATAACATCCTCTCCCTGACGGTCAGGGTTCGTCGGGGCCATCTTTCCGTAACGCCAGGGAGGGGATGACCGCTACTCCTTAGGCTTAGAATAAGGGGATGCTGCGACTTTCCCTCGGCCTTCTCCTGATCGTTCTGCTACAAGCCCAGACGGGGGCTAAGCGCCCGCTGACCCACGGCGACTTCGATGCCTTTCGCGGCATCTCCGGCCAGAAAATCTCGCCGGACGGTAGGCATGTCGCCTACGGTTGGTTTCCTCAAGAGGGCGATGGCGAGGTGGTGGTGCGTGAGCTTGCCTCTGGTACAGAAATCAGGGAGCGGGCCGGTGAGCGGCCGCAGCCCTTGCCGCCGGATCCCGAAGCGACCGAAGCGGCACCTCCCCTGCAGCGAACGTCGACCATCCAGTTTACGGCCGACAGCCAGTGGGTGATCTTCACCACCTTCCCGTCGCGGGCGGAAACCGATGCCGCGCGCAAAGCGAAGAAACGGCCCGAGGATATGCCCAAGGCGGGCTTAGTGCTAATTGACTTGCGGAGCAAAGCCGTCCAGCGCCTGACGGGCGTGAAGGGCTTTCAATTGGCGCGCGACGCGAATGACTTTGTCGTGTACCATCGCGAGGGGACAACGACCGTTGACGGGGCCAAGGCACCTGTCGCGGATGATGACGCCGAAGCAGATCAAGGACGCCGGGGAGCAGCAGGTCTGGCGGCAGCGACTACCGGTTCGCCGCTGGTGTTGCGGCGTTTGTCCGACGGCGTGGAACGCATTTTCGCCGATGCCACCGGCTATTCCTATACGCACGATGGCCGCACGCTGGTGTACACGGTGGCGACGAAGAATCCGGAAGCGACGAATGGCGTGTACGCTCTGACCGTGGTGGCCTCGGGCGATCCGGCACCGCTGGTGACCGGGAAGGGTAAGTACACCCGGCTGACTTGGGACGAGAAGCAACAGCGGTTGGCCGTATTGGGCGAGCGCCAGGATGCCGCCGACCCCTTGGCGCGAGTGAAGCTTTACCAGTGGGATCGTCAGGCGGCCACGGCCACGGCCATCGACCTTGCCAATCTACCGGGCGGCCAGACTCTGTCGAGCAAAGGCACCCTCAATTTTTCGCGTGACGGCGAACGGCTTTTCTTTGGCGTCGCGCCACCGGACAAAAGCGCGAAGGCCAGTGAAGACGCGCCAGCGGAAAAAGCGGGCTTCGACCTTTGGCATTACCTCGATGACCACATCCAGCCCATGCAGAAGTCGCGCGCGGCCACCGATCGCAATCGCACCTTTCGGGCCGTTTATCATTTCGCGACCCAGAAGACCATCGCGCTGGCCGGCTTGAGCATGAGTGAACTGACGGCGAGCGAGGATGGCCGCTACGCCTTTGGCGCGGACGATCGCGCCTATCGCCGGGCCTTGGAATATGACCGCCGTTACGCCGACCTCTATGTGGTCAATACGTCCACCGGCGAACGGACGCCGCTGGCGACGAAACAGCCGGGGGCCATGATTTGGTCGCATATGGGGAATGCAGCCGTACACTTCGACGGGCGGCACTGGTTCGCGGTGCAGGTGCCTTCGGGCGCGCGGGCAAATCTGACGGCCAGCATTCCCGCCAAGTTCTATAACGAGGATGACGACCATCCGGATGCGCCGCCTCCTTATGGTTTTGGGGGCTGGACGAGTGACGGTGCCAGCGTGCTGCTCTACGACCGTTATGACGTGTGGCAGGTGGATTTGGACGGCCGGCGGGCGGTAAATGTCACGGACGGCCTGGGCCGCGCCGAGGGCTTGCAGTTTCGCGCCGTGCGGCTCGGTGACGATCCCACTGAGCGAGGCTTCAACCCGGCGAAGCCGCTGCTGCTGCGCGCTGAGCGTCTGGCGACCCGGGAATCGGGCTTCTATCGCGACTACCTGGGACGGCAAATAAAGCCGGAGCTTTTAGCGATGGGTGCGCGTGCCTATGGCTCACCGCTGAAGGCCGAAAAGGCAGAAAAGATTCTCTTCACCACCTCCCGTTTTGACGAATTCCCTGACCTTTATGTGGCCGATACCGATCTGCGCAACGTGCAACGAGTCTCCGATGGCGGCAAGCAATTGGAGCCCTTCACCTGGGGCAAGGCTGAACTGGTCAGCTTCCGCAGCCTGGATGGGGTGCCGCTCAAAGGGACTCTCATGAAGCCCGATAACTTCGACCCCGCCAAAAAGTATCCGCTGCTCGTCTATATCTACGAACGGCTCACCCAGGGGCTGCATAACTTCGTTCCGCCCGCTCCGGGACACTCCATCAACTTGAGTTACTACGTCTCCAATGGCTATATGGTGCTGCTGCCCGATATCGCTTACCGGGTGGGTTACCCTGGCCCCAGCGCGTTGCAATGTGTGCTGCCGGCCATCGATGCCGTGGTGGCCAAAGGTGGCGTAGACGAGAGTAACATCGGCATTCAAGGCCATAGTTGGGGCGGCTATCAGATCGCTTACATGCTGGGGCAAACCAAGCGCTTCAAGGCCGCTGCCGCCGGCGCACCGGTGGCCAACATGTTCAGCGCCTATAACGGTATTCGTTGGGGGCCGGGCATTCCGCGGCAGTTTCAATACGAACGCTCGCAGAGCCGTATCGGCGGCACGCCCTGGCAATATCCGCTGCGATATCTGGAGAATTCGCCAATTTTTCAGGCCGACCGAGTCACGACGCCCTTGCTGCTGCTGCACAACGATGCCGACGACGCGGTCCCGTGGTATCAAGGCATCGAATATTTTCTGGCGCTGCGCCGGCTCGAAAAAGAAGTGTATCTCTTCAGCTACAACGGCGAACCGCACGGCATTCGGCGGCGGGTGAATCAGAAGGATTACGCCCGCCGCTTGCAGGAGTTCTTCGACTTTCAGCTGAAGGGCGCGCCGAAACCCGATTGGATGGTGCGCGGCATTCCGTTTCTGGAGAAAGATGCGGTGGCGCGGCCGGCGGCGTCGGACCAGTAGTCTTAAGCTACTGGCGATTCGATGGAGAAACCCCACGGGGGGCTCGCGACGTCTACAGTAGTAGTGTGTTCGCTAAGGAGTAATTGAAGATGCGCCTCCGCCATTTTCTGTGTGCCGCAGTGGGATTGGTTTTGCTGGTCCCGGCTTGGTCTCAATCGGGCCCGAAGAAGGAAGGGTCCGATACGGTGGCCCGCCCCCGCAAGAAGGCCGGCGATGCGCCGGAGCCTGAGCGGGCACCCATCGAGTCGAAGTTGAAGAAGAAGGGTCCGGATAGCCTGCCGGAGGGCATCCCGACCTTCAAGAGCGACTCCACCACGGTTTCCGTCGATGTGGCCGTGCTCGATAACCGCGGCCGCTTCATCCCCGGCATTCCCAAAGGAAACTTCCGGGTGATTGAGGATGGCGCGCCGCAACAGGTTTCGCAGTTTGCGATGGGCGAAGCACCCATGACCATCGCCCTGGTGATCGAGTTTTCGAACCTGTATCAGCAGTACTGGGGCCAAGGCTGGTATGAGACGCTCACCGCCGTCTATGGCTTCGTGGAGACGCTGAAACCCGAAGATTTTGTCGCGGTGGTGGCCTTCGATCTGCGTCCCGAGATTCTCTCGGACTTTTCCACCGATCGCCGCAAGGCGCATGAGGCGTTACAGCGGCTGCGGATTGCCGCTTTCTCTGAATCGAACATGTATGATGCCCTGGTCGACACCGCCGAGCGCATGAGCGAGATCGAAGGGCGCAAAGCGATCCTCTATATCGGCTCCGGCGTCGACACGTTCTCCAAGATGACCTTTGACCAGTGCCGCAAGCGGCTGCAAACCGCCGGCGTGCCGGTGTATGGCATGAGCATTCTGCAAGCTCTGCGCGAGATGGCGGACGCCCGGGGTGCCATGGGCCCCATCCAGCGCCTCGACTTTCTGCAAGCCGACAACCAGGTGCGGACGTTTGCGAAAGAGACCGGCGGCATGGCCTTTTTCCCCCGCTTTATTGCCGAGTATGGCGGCATCTTCGGCTCCGTACACAACGCTTTGCGCAACCAGTATTCTTTGGCCTACACGCCCACCAATCAAAGTCGCGACGGCAAGTTCCGCAAGATCAAAGTGGAACTGGTGAATCCGGCGACCAATGAACCGCTGAAGGTGACCGACGAGAAGGGCAAAGCGGTGAAGTATCAGATTGTGGCGAAATTAGGCTACACGGCTCCTCGGGAAGTTGAGTAGAGGTCAGCGCGGGATTTCACGCTCGCAAGTCAAGCGAAACAACTGGCCTCTTTTGAGGCCGATACGAAATCGATTGACATGTGTGTTTCAGCGATGTTACCGTGCGATGGTTTACATGAGTCGTCTGCAAAATTCTCCGCCGTCTTCCACCGCTCTGCTCTTGTTGGTCGATGGCAACAAATCAGGATTGGCCGCGCGCAAATCGGTGCTGCAGGAAGCCGGGTACACCGTCAAGACGAGTGACTCGGCGGAAAGCGCCCTGGAGCTTTACGGCCGGTTCCCCTTCCAAATGGTGATCACCGACTATCAGCTGCCCAGCATGAGCGGGGCGGACTTTATCCGTGAACTGCGCGCCTTGAACACCACCCTGCCGGTGGTGCTCATCTCCGGCTTTGCGGACGCGTTGGGCTTGCATGAAGCCAACACCGGTGCGGACATTGTCATTCAAAAAAGCGCCAACGAAATCACGCATTTGGTGCGGGCCGTCAAGCGGCTGTTGAATCGCAAGCCGGCCCGGAAGCCGATCGCGGCGGCGGCGGCGGCTGGGGCTGGCCCGGCGACTGCCGAGTCCGGCCGCCTGAAGCGTAAGTAAAGCAATCAGCCGGCCGCCGGATTGGCCGTATACTCGAAATTGTCCCCATGTTCAACCTCCTGCTGCTGCGTGCCGTGTGTCTGGCCACCGTTTTAGCCACTGGTCTGAACGCGCTCGAGCCCGCCGCCAAAGTCCTCCCCAAGGTTCCCGCGAAACGCGCGGTGGTTCGTGGCCGGCCCGTTCCTGTGAAGCCAGTGCCTGTTAAACCGGCGCAGCCTCTGTCGCCCCCCACCAACGCACCAGCCGAAGTACAGCGCTGGATGCGGGCCATGACCCTGCGCGACCAAGTGGCCCAGTTGGTGATCATCCCTTGCTTTGGGGAAGCGCATAGCTCGCAATCAGCCGATTTCCGCCGCTATGTCCAGTTGGTGCGCGACGTGGGCGTGGGCGGCATGATCGTCATCAACCGCGTGGTTACCGGCCAAGCCCGTCCGGCCGAGCCGCACGCCATGGCCGCGTTCCTAAACCGCATGCAGAAGGTGGCCAAGGTGCCGCTGATTGTCGGCAGCGACTTTGAGCGCGGCGCAAGTATGCGCGTTGCCAACACGACGAAGTTTCCGCACTCGATGGCCTATGGTGCCGCCAATGACCTGCGCGCCACGCGCATGGAGGGCTATGCGACGGCCCGCGAAGCCCGCGCTTTGGGGGTCCACTGGATCTTCGCGCCGGCGGCGGACGTCAACAACAATCCCGACAATCCGATCATCAACACGCGCTCCTTCGGTGAGCGTCCCGGCGATGTCGCGGCGCACGTAAAAGCCTTCATTGAAGGCGCGCACTCCGATCCGCGTTTCCAGGTCCTCGTGACCGCCAAGCACTTCCCCGGCCATGGCGATACGGCCACCGATTCCCACATGGCGCTCGCCACGGTCACCGCCGACCGCGCGCGGCTGGACTCGCTTGAACTCGTCCCCTTCAGGGCCGCCATCCAAGCGGGCGTCGATGCCGTCATGACTTCGCACCTCAGCGTGCCGGCGCTCGAGCCCGCCGGGATTCCCGCCACCGTGTCGAAGAATGTGCTCACGGAGCTGCTGCGCAAAGAGCTGGGCTTTCGCGGCATCGTCGTCACCGATGCCATGGACATGCAGGGGCTCGCCAAGCAGTTTGCGCCCGGTGAGGCGGCGGTGCGATCGATTGAAGCTGGCGCGGACGTCCTGCTGATGTCTCCACGCCCGGAGCAGGCCATCCAAGCCGTCATGCAGGCCATCCAGAGCGGCCGGCTGAGCGAGGATCGCATCCGGGAGAGTGTGGCCAAGCTCTTAACGGCCAAGCTTCGGCTGGGGCTGCACAAGCAGCGGCTCGTCGATGTCGAACTGGTGAGCGAGCAGGTGGATTCGCCCGAGTTCGCTGAAAGCGCGCAAAGCGTCGCCGATCATGCGGTGACGCTGTTGCGCAATACGGCCAACGCGATCCCTCTGCGCGATCCCGCCCAAACCTGCGTGCTGGCCATGGCGGAGGGCCGCTACTCGGTGCAAGGCCGCCGCTTCATTGAAGAAGCGCAACTCCGTTCGCCCACCATGAAGACGCATTGGCTCGATTCGGCGCTGCCTCGCGCCGACTTGGCTGAACTGGCCACTGACCTGTCGAAGAGCTGCGCCATGATCGTCTTAGGTGCCTTCGTCAATACCACTGCTTACCGGGGCAATGTCGGCCTGGCGGGCAATTACCCGGAATTTGTCGATACGCTCACCAAGGGTCCGGTGCCGGTGGTGCTGGTGGCGTTAGGCAGCCCGTATTTCGTGAAGACCTATCCCAACATCGCGGCGACCTTGGCCACCTGCAGCGGCGCGCCCACGGCAGAGTTGGCGGCCATTCGCGCGCTGTGGGGAGAGATCGATATCACCGGCCATTTACCAGTGACGATCCCCGGATTTTCGGGCGTCGGAGACGGCCTGCAACTCGCACGCCGCACGGGCGCTGTCGTACATGGCCAATAGGAGCAAATATGGAATTGACGTGGTTAGGACATAGCGCCTTCGCTTTGAAAGTCGCCTCGGGGCAGGTGGCCTTGCTTGACCCTTATCTGGCCGGAAATCCGCATCCTATCGAACGCTGCGATGCCATCCTGCTCTCGCACGGCCATAGCGATCATCTCGGCTCGACGCTCACCTTGGCCAAGCGTTTTGCGCCGGCCGTGGTGGCGATTCATGAGTTGGCCGTATGGCTCGAAGGGCAGGGCATCGCGACGGCGGTCGGCATGAACAAGGGCGGCACGCTGGACCTTGGCTATCTGCGCGCCACCATGACCCATGCGTTTCACTCTTCATCCACCGACGGCAATATTTACCTGGGCGAAGCGGCAGGATACGTGATTGAGGCCGACGGCAAGCGCTTGTATTTTGCGGGCGACACCTGCGTCTTCGGCGACATGCGGCTGATCGCCGAGATCCATGGGCCGATCGACATCGCGCTTTTGCCCATTGGCGACCGGTATACCATGGGCCCTAAGGAGGCGAGTTACGCTTGCCGCCTGCTGCGTCCCAAGCTAGTGGTGCCGATGCACTGGGGCACTTTTCCGATGCTGATGGGCACGCCAGCAGCGCTCGAAGCGCTCATCACCGATTTGCCGGGAACACGGGTAGCCAAGCTAACGCCCGGCGGCATGCTTACGGTGTAAGCCGTCTAATAACGGCCGCGCGGCGGGCGCTCGCCACGCTCGGCCATCGGTCGAGCTTCGTTCACCACGATTGCCCGTCCCATCACCTGCCGACCATTCACGCCTTCGACGGCCTGATTCCCCAGGGCGTCCGGCACCTCCGCAAAGCCAAATCCGCGCGACTGCTGCGTCTCGCGGTCACGCATGATCTGGAGTGAATCCGGGGTTACCCCGACACTCTGAAACAGATCGGTCAAATCCTCTTCCGACACTTTGAATGGGAGATTCCCCAGAAACAAACGCATAACCAACAGACTCCCTCGCTGCCCCTCCGGGGCGTATCTCTTGTGGACAGTGCAAATTCTGTCACCCGGTCAGTATGACATAGGACTTTAAGCCCGCTTTGAATCACCCGGGCCGCGATCGTGGGGCTTCCTACCCACGGCGGATTGTGGTCAAATACTAACAACGTGAAACTGTGTGCGTTTCTAACCATCCTTGCCGCTTCGGCCTCTGCCGCTGACAATCCGGAGGCGCGCGAATTCTTCGAAAATCGCGTGCGTCCTGTATTCGTGAAAAACTGCCTGCCCTGTCACTCCGAGACGCGCATGGGCGGGCTCGATATGTCCTCGCGTGAGGGCCTGTTAAAGGGTGGCCAGATCGGCACTTCCCTCGTGCCCGGCAAGCCGGAAGAGAGCGTCCTCATTCAAGCCGTGACGCATCAGCATGAGCGCCTGCGCATGCCGGCCGGACAGCCGCGCCTCTCCGATCGCCAAATCGCGGATCTCTCCAGTTGGGTGAAGGACGGTGCTTACTGGCCCGAATCCGCCGCCGCAGTGGCGAACAAAGCCAAACAGTATGTGATTACTCCCGAGCAGCGCAATTTCTGGTCACTCGTGCCGGTGAAGAAGCCGGCGATCCCGGCCGTGAAAAATACGGCCTGGGCGCAGGGGGACCTTGACCGGCTGTTGCTGGCCCGCATGGAAGCGAAGAATATCGTTCCCGCCCCCGCCGCTGACCGGCGTACGTTACTGCGCCGCGCCTACTATGACCTGATCGGGTTACCTCCCACCGCCGCCCAGATCGATGCCTTCACGAATGATCGTTCGCCCGCCGCCTTCAGCAAAGTGGTTGATCAGCTACTGGCCTCGAAGCAGTACGGCGAACGCTGGGGCCGCTATTGGCTCGACCTTGCTCGTTACTCCGACGACAAGCTCGAAGCTGAGGTGGAAGCGCCCTATGAGAATGCCTTCCGCTATCGCGACTGGGTGATCGATGCCGTCAACACCGACCTGCCCTATAACCAGTTTCTGAAGGCGCAAATTGCCGGCGATCTGATGGGCGACAAGCAGAAATACGCCGCCGGTTTGGGGATCTTTGCCCTGCGTCCGCATACCCAGGATGATCGTGTCGATGTTACGGGACGGGTCTTCCTTGGGCTGACTACCGGCTGCGCTCAATGCCATGACCATAAGTTCGACCCCATTCCGGCGACCGACTACTACGCTTTGCTGGGTATCTTCGAAAGCACGAAGGACAGCGAAGTGCCTCTCGCCGGCGATGCGGCCGTGAAGGGTTGGAAGGCGCAAAAGAAGTTAGTCGACCAGCAGAAAATTGTCATTCGCGACTTCCTGCAGGATCAAGCCACGCAGATTGCCAGAATGTATGCTTTGCAGGCGGCCCGCTATGTTACTGCGGCTCGCTCGGTGATCGTTGCGCACCAGGACCAGCGGGCCATCGCCGCCCGCGAGAAGTTAGACGAAGTGACGTTCGATCGTTGGGTGAAGTATCTCGCGAAAACCAGTAAAGATCATCCGTATCTGAAGGGCTTTCTGAGCGATCAGTTCGATGCGCCAGCCTTCCAGAATCGTTTGCTGGCCGTATTGAAGGAACGTCAGGACGTCGACGACGAGAACACGCTTCGGGCGGCGTTGAAGAAACGCAAAGGGCCGTCGGAGGACCCTACCGCGCTGAAGCCGGAAAGTTTTTATCTTTGGCGTGATTTATTCTTCAGCGACTTCTACGGTAAAGAGTTTAAGCAAGAGGACGACGGTTTGTTGTTCTACGGGCCGAATCGCGGGTATTACGAGTCCGATGGCACGGTGGAGCGGTTCTTCTCGGGTGAATATAAAGAGCACTTAGCCCGTTTGCGGCAGGATCTGAAGACGCTCGAAGCTAAGTTGCCGCCGCAATATCCGTTTTTCCATACCATTGAAGACTCAAAAAACATGAAGCTCGAGCGTGTCCGCATTGGTGGCAGCGCGGCGAACTTAGGCGAGGAGGTTCCGCGCCGCTTCCTCACCGTGCTTTCTGACGGTAAACCATTTACTCAAGGGGCGGGCCGTCTCGAGTTAGCCGAAGCCATCGCCAGCCCCACCAATCCGCTCACCGCGCGAGTGGCGGTGAACCGCATTTGGCATCATCATTTTGGCGCGGGCATCGTCCGCACGCCTTCTGACTTTGGCTTTATGGGCGATCGGCCGAGCCATCCCGAAGTGCTGGATTACTTGGCTGCGCGCTTTGTCGACAGCGGTTGGAGCGCGAAGGCGATTCATCGCGAAATCATGCTGTCGGCCGCTTATCAGTTGAGTTCCACCAAGGTAACCGCCAACCTCAATACTGATCCGGACAATCGGTTACTGTGGCGGGCGAACGTGCGGCGGCTGGATGCCGAAGCCCTGCGCGATTCACTGCTGGCGGTGACCGGCGAACTGGACCTGGCTATCGGCGGCCCCGCCGGTAAGTTCAGCGACCCATCGAACAAACGGCGCAGTGTTTACGGATTTGTCAGCCGCCGCAAACTCGACGGCACCATGTCGCTCTTCGATTTCCCGAATCCGAATATTACAAGCGATAAGCGTAGCGTCACCATCACGCCGCCCCAGCAGTTATTCCTGCTCAACGGCGACTTTGCCATGGACCGCGCGGCGAAGCTAGCCAAGACCCAGGATGTCCGCCAACTGTATCGCACGGTGTTTGGCCGCTTGCCCGGTGAGAGCGAATTAAAACTGGCCCAGGAATTTCTCGTGAAGGGTAACTGGGCACAGTATGCTCAAGCGTTACTGAATGCCAACGAGTTTGTGCTGATTAACTAAGGAGTTTGCCATGAAGATGACACGTCGCGAGGCATTATCGACGGTAGGCGCGGGCTTTGGCATGCTCGGTGTCGCGCAAGCCGCCAACAATCAGCCCCATTTCGCGGCGAAGGCTAAACACGTCATCTATTTGTTTCTGAACGGCGGTCCGTCGCAGGTCGATACGTTCGACCCGAAACCATTGTTGAGTAAGTACGACGGCAAGTCGATTCCCGACGAGTTTCTGAAGAGCGACAAGCGTCCTAAGGACATGCAGAACACGCGGCTGCTGGGGTCGCCGTGGCAGTTTAAGAAGTACGGCCAGAGCGGGCTCGAAGTGAGTGACTTATTCCCGAAGTTAGGCGGCTGTATTGACGATGTCTGCGTCATCCGCTCGATGCACACTGATTTGCCGTCCCATCCGCAAGCCATCACGCAGATGAATTCGGGCCGGCTGATTGCCGGTTACCCGTCGATGGGTTCCTGGATCACTTACGGCCTCGGTACCGAAAATCAGAATCTACCCGGCTTTATCGCCCTCTGCGCGGGTACCCCTCATGTGGGCCCCGAGTTGTGGAGCAATGGCTTTCTCCCTTCGGCTTATCAAGGCACTTACGTTCCCATGGACGAGAGCGACCCGGAGAAGATGATTCAGAATCTCACCAACCGTAAAATCGGCCGCCAGGATCAGCGCCGTCAGTTGGACTTAGTTTCGGCACTAAATAAACTCGATATCGAAAAGCGCGGTGCCGATACGAATCTGGAAGGCCGCATCGCCGCGATGGAGACGGCCTTCAGTATGCAGGTGGAGGCGCTCGATGCTTTCGATGTGCGCAAAGAAACGCCGGCCGTCCGCGAGCGCTACGGTATTCCCGATCGCGTGGCCGAGTCAACCTCGAAGCGGCGTTCCGCCACCCGCGACGGCGACTTCGCCCGCGGCTGTCTGGTGGCTCGCCGTCTAGTGGAACGCGGTGTGCGCGTGGTGCAAGTCTATTTCGGCGAGGATATCCCTTGGGATAGCCACCACGACATCTTAGTCCACCGCGATTTAGCCCGCCAAGCCGACCAGCCCATCGCCGCGCTACTTACTGATCTCAAAGAATCCGGCCTATTGAAAGACACCATCGTCGTCATCGGCGGCGAGTTCGGCCGCACGCCATCGGTGGAGACCACGGGCCGCATCAACGTCCAGAACGGCCGCAACCATAACTCCGACGGCTTTACCTATTTAGTGGCCGGCGGCGGCTTCAAAGGCGGCACTGCTTACGGGGCGACGGACGAATTCGGCTTCGCCGCAGTAGAGAACAAAGTTCACTTACACGACTTACACGCGACGATCCTGCATCAGCTGGGTCTCGATCACAAGCGCCTAACTTACCGCTACAGCGGCCGCGATTTCCGGCTCACAGACGTGGCGGGCAATGTCGTGCAGGGCGTGCTTAGCTAAAAGGATTGAGGACGTTCACTTCGAATTTTGCAAAGTCCTTCACGTTCCGGGTGGCGACGATGAGGCCGTGCGTAAGGGCGACCGCAGCGATGAGAGCATCTTCGCGAAGTTCGCTGGGCTTGCCTCTCATGATCTTGGCCCAGGTGCGAAAGGCTTTCGCGTTGACGTCGAGAATCGTGATAGATTCCTGTAGCTCATCTAGCCATCTTTCGATTTCCTTAGCCTTGGCCGGGTCTTGTCTGCGGGTGAGTTCGATGCCGAACTGAATCTCGCCACAAGTGAGAGCGCAGACCGCCAAGTCTCCAGGCGTAACCGACGCGATCCAGGCCACGGCTCCCCGATGCGGCTTCGGTTTTCGCATCTCGGAGACGACGTTGGTGTCTAGGAGGTACTTCACCAGTTCATGCGGTCCATCCGCCAAGCTTTCCGCCCGCGTTTGGGAAGGGGGAGTTCGAAGCGCGGACCCTCGCCGAGGAGAACGTCGATCGGTGACCGTTTCGCGGACGCCTGGAGGAGCCGCCACTGGTCGATGGGCACCAAGACGGCGGTCTCGACGCCACGTTTGGTGACAATTTGGGGCCCTTCGTTGAGGGTTGTTTCCAGGAGTTCGCTGAACTTGGCTTTGGCGTCTTGGACGGCCCACTGCGACATGTATTTCTCCTCTGACTAGTTATAGCACTAGTCAGACCACTCCAGAAGCCACGGCGCGGTTTGGTTCATTATGTCATCCCGATGGACGAAGGAGACTGCTCAGAAAGCGATTGGCTAAGCGTCCTGATGGTCATGGAAGAAGTCGACGATGGCGAGTTTCTTCTTTTCCGAGATCTCGTTAGTGAGCTTGTCCATATCGAGGCGCGGCATGGGCTTAAAGGCTTTCGCGATGGCGATGTTCTGCTCGATGTGTTCCATCTTGGGCATCCCGCAGACAGCGGAGGCGACGGGCAACGACATCGAATAACGCACTAAGTTCTCAATTGACGTCTCGCCCAGTAACTTCTCCTGCGCGAAGACCTTCATGGCCGTCACACCCATTTTCTTCTTGAGCGCCACCGGCAGGGCGATCTGCTCGAAGCTGCGCGGCATGCCGTCCACCATGCCCAAGCGGCCGGCGTTTAGGGCCATTTGGGTGGAGTTGAAGTCGTTGCGTTCGAGAGCCATTTTCAGGACTTCGGGATTCGTGTGGCAGGTGATGCCAATGTTGCGCGCCACCTTCTGGTCGCGCAGTTTGTAAAGCACTTTGAGGACGCCGGCTTCGGCGGCGATGAGGTCGTCTTCGCTGGTGAGCGAGTGGATGTGCAGTAAGTCGACGTGGTCAGTCTTGAGGCGCTTCAGCGAACCTTCGATCATGCGCGCCGCGCCGTCGGCGTCCCGGGCACCGCATTTCGTAACCAGAAAGACTTTATCGCGGCGGCCCACCAGCGCTTCACCCACCCAGCTTTCGCTCTGGCCATTGCCGTAGCCTTGCGCCGTATCGACGTAAGTGACGCCGAGGTCCAGCGCTTTGTGTAAAGCCGGAATCGCGGCGTCCGGTGTCTTGTATGCCAGGAAGCGGCTGCCGCAGCCAAAGGCCAGGGCCGATACACGAGCACCAGTGGAGCCCAGCAAGCGCGTGGGCATAGTGGACTCGGCGTGCAAGGGCGCGAGCGAGGCCATGGCGGAAGCAAAGAGAAAGTCGCGGCGGGAGCCAGTCATAGCGATCATTCTACTCCAAGAAGGTGCAGCACGACGGTACGCGTGTGCGGATGCGTGCGGTGCTCGAAGACATAGACGCCTTGCCAGGTGCCAAGCGCGAGTGAGCCACCGATGAGCGGGATGCTGAGGGAGACGTCGGTGAGGGCGGCGCGGATGTGCGCGGGCATGTCATCCGGCCCTTCCATGGTGTGCCGGTACAGACGATTGTCCTCGGGAACGAGGCGGACAAAGTGCGCGTTGAGATCATGGACCACGTCGGGGTCGGCGTTTTCTTGAATCGTGAGCGAAGCCGAAGTGTGCTGAATGAAAACGGTCAGCAGGCCGTTTCCGAGACCCTGTTCGGCCACCCAGCTCGTAATCTGCCGGGTGACATCGTGGAGCCCTTGGCCGCGCGTGCGGACTTCCAGGCGGTGCGTGGCTTGTTGCATTCTCCACCGAGTATGGCAGGCTGAATAAATGCACAGGTTGTGTTTGGTGTTATTCGCGGCGGTGGCTTACGCGCAGCTTCCCCCGGGTGCGGTGACCGCAGATGCCTTGCGCGGGCACGTTTCTTTTCTCGCCTCGGACGCGCTCGAAGGGCGTAACTCGCCCAGCAAAGGCCTCGATATTGCCGCCGAGTACATCGCCTCGCGCTTCCGCGCCGCCGGACTCAAGCCCATGGGCGACGACGGCTACTTCCAGACCGCCGAATGGACCCGTAGCCAGCCGAATCCGGAGGGCTTTGCCTTGACCCTGGAATCCGCCGGGCAGCGCTATGAAATACCTTACAGTCAAGTGACGATGGACGCGGGACCCGCGACATCTCTCGACAACGTGCTGGCAGTCCGGATGACTTTGGAGGAGGCTTTCCAAGCCAGCGATGACGCTCTGCGTGGCAAGGCATTGCTGATCGGGCTGCCGGCCATTGACCGCCCCGTGATGCAACGCTTTGCCGGCTTGCGGCGGCGGCTATCGAAGCTGGCTCCGGCGGCGGCGGTCTTTATCGCCGAAGGTACCGTGCCGCCATCTCGCGGTGGCGGCAACCTGCGTTCGGTGGCCGATACGGCGCTCATCCCGATCATCATTGTCCGCAAGCCGGAACTGGCGGCTCTGACGGAGGTGAAGCTGACGCTGAAACTGTCGGCGGCGCTGGAGACCCCGGCTCGCATGCGTAACGTGGCAGGCTTGCTGGAAGGGACTGACCTCAAGGATCAGGTGCTGATCGTGAGCGCGCACTATGACCATCTGGGTTTGGCAACGTCCGGCAAGGACACCGTTTTCAATGGCGCGAACGACAATGCGAGCGGTGTGGCGGGGGTAATCGAGGTGGCGGCGGCGCTCGCTAGACAGTCCGGCCGGCCTCGCCGGAGCGTGCTCTTCCTGACTCTCTTCGCCGAGGAGAAAGGACTGCTGGGGGCCCGGCACTACACGCTGCATCCGCTCGTGCCACTCTCGCAGACAATCGCTGACCTTAACTTCGAGCAGCTCGGCCGTACGGATTCGAGTGAAGGTGCCAATCTGGACATGGTGAACATGACGGGCTTCGATTTTTCCGATCTGAAGACGGCGCTGGCGGCAGCGGGTGCACTGACCGGCGTGCGTTTCGTGAAAAGCGAGAAGTCCAGCGATGCGTACTTCGGTGCGAGTGATAATCAACCTTTCGCTGACAAATGCGTCGTGGCGCACACGGTGAGCGTGACTTACGAGTTTCCGGACTATCACCAGGTAGGCGACGAATGGCAGAAAATCGACTACGACAACATGGCCAAAGTGGTCCGCATGCTGGGCACCGGGGTGCAGTTACTTGCCGATCAGCAAGGTCGACCGGTGTATGACGTCGGCAATCCGGCGACGGAGCCATATCGGAGTTGCAAATAAGAAATCCCCCAACATGTTACCAGATGCGGGGATAGAATTTACTTGAGATACTGACCCCTCAACTCCATGATTCGTAGCCATTTCCAAGCAATGGGGTCGCAGCACCACCGACCCCAGCTACCCTAATATGAGGGGGATGCGGGGGGAGTGAAAATGTCCTATTCTGGGGATTGAGCCAAATGACTAAGTCCGTTGTGATTTTCGGTGCTGCTGGACAACTCGGCGTCGAATTGGTGCGTGAATTTACGGCGCGGCGAGCCCAGGTGCATCCCTTTACACGCCGCCAGATTGACCTGACCGACGTGGCGCAAATCGGCCGTGCTATCGAGCAAGCGCAAGCCGATGTGGTCTTGAACGCCGCCGCCTACAATATGGTCGACTTGGCGGAGCAAGATCCGCAGGGAGCCTATGCGATCAATGCGCTGGCCGTGCGGGCGATGGCGATCGCGTGCCGCCAGCAAGACGCAAAGCTCGTTCACTTTTCCACCGACTATGTCTTCGATGGCCAGCAGGGCGCGCCCTATGTCGAGAGTGACCGGACGCATCCCTTAGGAGCCTACGGCGTTTCGAAGCTGGCGGGCGAACTCTACGCGCAGGCTTATCTGGACGCGCTTGTCATCCGGACCGCCGTTGTGTTCGGGCCGGGCGGCCGGGCGACGCCGCGGGGCAATTTCCTGGAGACGATGCTGAAAAAGGCGGAAGAGCAGAAAACGACCGGCAAGCCTTTGCTGGTGGTGCAAGACCAAACAGCCTCACCCACCGCGGCGCCTTGGCTAGCGGCGCGCACCGCCGATTTAGTTGACCTCGGCCAGACCGGTGTCTTCCACGGCGCGGGCGAGCAGGCGGTCACTTTTTACGACTACGCGCGCCTCATTTTTCGCATGGCGAAGCTCGATGTGAACCTGCAACCGGCCGATGAGCGGCAGTTCCGCACCCCCGCGCGCCGGCCCAAATATTCGGTGCTCCGCAACGAACGGATGCGCGGGTTAGGGTTAGAACCAATGCCCGATCTGGAAGCGATGATCGCCAGCTACCTGCAGGGGCGTTAGACTTGAGAGACGTCCGGGGCAACGAAGCTACGGGCTTAAGGAGACTTGCTTATATGTCCGTGGCTCGCGTAACCGAAATTATTTCCAGCTCGAAGAAGAGCTTTGACGATGCGGTCGAGGTGGGAATTGCCCGCGCCTGCAAGACGCTCGACAACGTCTCCGGCGCTTGGGTGCAAGATCAAAGCGTCATCATCGAGAAAAAGAAGATCAAGGAATATCGCGTGACGTTGAAGATCACGTTTGTGCTGAACGATTAGTTACCAGCGCGGTAGAACGCGACGCCAGTTGGGGTCGACGTGCTCGCGCATTTCGGCCTCGTCGTCGCGGCGGCGGTAGGGGAGTTTGTCGTAGCGCTCTCTCAGGCGGGCCAGCTGGTCGTAGTCCAGTTTCACTCCCAAGCCGGGCTTGTCTGTGATCGGCACGGTGCCGTTGACGAAGGCCACGCGGCCACCTTCGATCACTTCGTCCTGCTCGGTCTGCCACGGATAATGGGTGTCGCAAGCGTGGGTGAGGTGCGGGGACGAGGCGGCGGCGTGGGCCATGATCATCATGCTGACGCCCAGGTGATTGTTCGAATGCATGGATAGGCCACGGCCTAAGTTCTCGCAGAGATTGGACAAACGTTGTTGGCGGCGAATGCCGCCCCAGTAGTGCGGATCGCTCAAGACGATTTGGACGGCTTCCAGGTCACGGGCTTGGACGACGTCGGCGAAGGTGGTCACCGCGACGTTCGAGGCGAACTCGGTTTCGATGCCCTTGGCTTGCAACCGCCTTCTAACCTCGGCCATGCCTGATAAATCCGCGCAGGGGTCTTCGAGATAACCGCCATCGGAGAGCTCGTCTTTGAGGGCCACTCCGATGTCGACGGACGTCTCGACGCTCCACGCACAATTCGGATCGATTCGCAGCGGGACCGTGGCTCCGAACTCCTCGCGTAGGGCGCGAATCGTGGCGATTTCTTCCGAAGGATCAAGGACGCCGCCCTTCAGCTTGATCTCGCGAAAGCCATATTCGTCAATGAACATGTGGGCTTGGCGGACGATGCTTTTGGCGTCAAGGCATTCGCCGTACTTGTCCTCGCGAGCGTCATCCCCGCGCCCACCGCCTCCGGCGTGCTTGTAGAACAGATAGGCGGAGAAGGGGGCGGCGTCGCGGGCCCGGCCACCGACCAGGTCGCAGAGGGGGCGGTTGAGGGCTTGACCGATCAGGTCGAGCGACGCGACTTCGAGGGCGGCGAAGGTGCGGGTGTGCTGGTCGAGAGGATTTTCGCCCGGGACGAGATAGGTCTGGGTGGTGCCCCCGGATACTGCGGCCTGATCGGCCTGGGTTTCGAAGTGTTGCCAGAGGCGGGCAAGCTGGAAGGGGTCTTTGCCCACCACATAAGGGCGGGCGGCTTCGAGCGCAGCAAATGGACGGTCGCCCCCATAGGTCTCCGCGATTCCGGTGAAGCCGTCGGTGGAAATGAGCTCAACAATCGTCCGCAGCGCATAAGGCGCATGCAAGCCGTAACTTGAGCGAATAGGCGCGTCGGCCACCGCGATCTGGTGGAGACGCATTTCCTTAATCATCATCGGGCTGTGGGGAGTTTCTGGCGGGGACTACTTACGCGCGCCGCGCTGCGGACTCTTGACGCGACTTTGACGCAACTTGCGCGACTTCCGCTTCGGCTTGCTGATGATGAAGGTGCCGCTGCCGATATAGATACTCTGATAAAGCTTTTCGTCTGCCATAGCTTTTAGTGTAGCTGAGTTGGGGGGCAAGTTTACGACGACCAGCCGGTACGGAATTCAGGGAAAAGCGTGAGTCCGCCGCAGGCAAAGAGAGTTTGGCCGGTAATGTAGCTGGCTTCGTCAGAGGCGAGGAAGGCGAATACGCCCGCGATCTCATCGGCCTCGCCGGGGCGGCCCATGGGGATGTGGCTGCAGACCTCGGCGGACTTGACGGGGTCGTTAATCCAGGCGTTGTTGATGGGCGTAACGATGGCACCGGGCCCGACGGCGTTGACCCGAATACCGCGTCCGGCGTATTCAAGAGCCAGCGTGCGGGTGAGATTTTCCATGCCGCCCTTACTGATCGAATAGGGCAGGTAGGTGGGCTTCGGGATGATCTCGTGAACGGACGAATTGTTGACGATGACGCCTTTGATATTGTGGGCCAGGAAGTACTTCAGGGCTTCGCGGGCGCAGATGAAGGTCCCGCGGAGGTTGACGTTCAAGACGCGGTCGAAGTCGGCGATGTCGATCTGGTCGCTGACGGCCTCTTTCTGAATCCCGGCATTGTTGACGAGGATGTCGATGCCCCCGAGGGCGGCGAAGGTTTCGTCGAACATTTTCTTGATTTGGGCCTCGTCGGCCACGTCGGCACCGATGACGACGGCCTTGAAGTCAGCGTGGCCGGCGGCTTGGGCGGCGGCCACGGCTTGCTGCCGGGTGAGCTCGGCTTCATCGGGCTGCGAGCGGTAATTGATGGCGATGCTGGCACCTTCTTTGGCAAAGCGAAGGGCAATGGCACGTCCGATGCCTGAGGAGGCACCCGTGATCAGGGCGCGTTTTCCGGAAAGTCGTGTGGATGACATGTAGCCTCTAGTTTAAAACGATTCTGCCAATTCGGCAGGTTATAGGATCACGGTGCGGATGCCGTGAAGAAAGATCCGTCGTTCGGTGTAAAGTTGGAGCGCGCGGGCCAGGACGCGGGCCTCGGTATCGCGCCCCATGGCCTGCATTTTTTGCGGTGTGTAAGTGTGGTTCACGTGGACCGTCTCCTGTTCGATAATCGGGCCCTCGTCGAGGTCGGCGGTGGCGAAATGGGCGGAGGCACCGATGATCTTGACGCCGCGCTCGTAAGCCTGATGATAGGGTTTCGCACCTTTGAAGCTGGGCAGAAATGAATGATGAATATTGATCACGCGCCCCGCGAATTTGCGGCACAGATCGTCCGACAGAATCTGCATGTAACGCGCCAGCACGATCAACTCCGAGCGCGTCGATTCGACGAGGGCGGCGATCTGGCCCTCCTGCGTGGACTTGGTGGCGGCGGTGACCGGCAAATGATGGAACGGCAGGCCGTGATCCTCCGTCAGTTTCCGGTGTGTGTCGTGATTGGCGGCCACCCCGGTAATGTCGATGGCTAAGTGATTGGTGCGCCAACGATATAACAAATCGTTGAGGCAGTGGTCCTCTTTGGAAACCAGAATCAGCGTCCGCACCGGCTCGGCTTGATCATCGATTTGCCAGTTCATCGCAAACCGGGCCGCAATGATTTCGAATTCTTCGGCGAAGCGCCTTTCCGCGTGCTCAAGCAGAGGCGCGTAGACGACGCGCATAAAGAAACGGCCGGAGAGCGGGTCATTAAATTGCGCGGACTCTTCGATGTTACAAGCGCAGTCGCTCAAAGCCGTGGCTACGGCGGCCACAATCCCGGCGCTATCGTGACAATGCAGGCGCAAAATATACATTTATCTGGGGCTCAACTTAGGCCAGGCGATCTCAATTCCCTGGGCGGCTAAGCGGCCTTGAAACTCGGCTAGTCGCTTCGTGTTCGGGCGGATCGCGCGGGGCGCGACCTTCAGCCGTAGTGCTTCGGCCGCCAGCATGCCCGCTGATTCACCGATGTTCCACTCCACCGGATGCAGGCGGTAGCAGCCATTCGTGATGTGGGTGGTGCCCAGATTTTTGCAGGCTGGAATTAAGTTATCCAGGCGTACCGGCAAGAGCGCTCCCAGCGGAATCTGGAAGGGCAGGGAACTTACGTCGATGTAGTTATCGCCGCCGGTGGAAGGGTGTAAGTCGATGCGGTAACTGCCGACGCCCACGGAGTCGGCAAAGAATTCAGCGGCGTCACCTTTACCTTCCTTTTTACGGAGGTCAGTACTAACATGCTGCTCGGCCACGGTGAATTCGGCTTTGATGCGGCGCGATTCGCGGATGTAAGGGTATTTGGCTAAGCCGTCATCGGTGCCGGTCATGTCAGGCCGGATGCGTAGCCCGGGCCAACCCTGTTTGCCGTCGGGGCGAGGAGCTTCAGTTTGCATCCAATACAGCAGGGACAAGCTGAGTTGCCGTCCGCGCTCCAGATGAGTAGCGGCTTCGGCCGGCGGTACGTCGATCAGGTTGCCGAGCCAGTAGTCGTTCTGCGGCCAATTGACGAGGGTAATGTCGCTCCGCAGGAAACTGGGCTCGAAATGCCGTTGACGGGCGATGCGGCGGTAAAGCCACAGGTTGAGGCCGGCTCCGGGCGCGCTGGCGTCCTCGGTCGGGTCAAAGTAGACCGCGCGCTCGGCGAGCGTTTGCGGGTTAGACATCTTCCAGCTCAGTAACTTGCCTGGCCAGTTAGTGGGCTTCAAGTTTGGCAGATAGTCGCGCCAGAAGGTATATTCCGCCGGACGGTCGCCGCGATGGTCTTCGCCTGGTAAGTGGTCGATGGCAAAACAGACGGTGAACGATTGTTGATTCGCGGGCTGGGCTATCTCTGGAGCCGATGGCTCACCCGTTTGCCGGCGCGACTCAAAGCCCACCGCATACTCGCACTTAGTGAGCGGGAGTAAGTCACCCATTTCAGTGGCATCGATAAAATAGCGGGCCTGGATGACTTGGAGACGGCCGGACGGCGTGCGCACGGCCACGGCCGTTACCCGGTCGCCGTTGACGTCGGCGGCGACGGGCCGGCGGTTGAGTAACAGAGTGAGTTGCCCGGCACTGAGGTAAGGTTGCAGCATGGCGCGCAGGACGGCGAGCGATATGGGCGGCTCATGGGTGAGCTTCGAGACTGACCCGCCACCGGGGTTAAATAGAGCGTTTGCCCGCACGGACGCCGTGAGGGGGTAGTTGGCGCGATAGTAATCACGGACAGCGGTGCGGTAGCGGCGATAGGCTTGGGTGCCGCCGAAACTCTCAATCCAGGGGTGCTCGTCGGGCGGCACGGCCTGGGAAGTCAGTTGCCCGCCGATCCAATCGGTTTCCTCCGTCATCACGACACGCGCCCCATTGCGTAGCGCGGCGAGGGCCGCCGCACAACCCCCGGTGCTGGCCCCGATAATGGCGATGTCGGCCTCTAGGTCGCGCGCCGTCAGCGCGGCGGCGAAGGGCAAGGAAAGGAAGATGCGGCGATCCAGGTGTGTTCTGGCCATGTAGGTTATGATGGCACCAAGTTGGGCTTCATCCCGGATGGAGCGGCCATTTTCGAGGGGGACATCCAAATGTTGCGCATCAGGGCGGCGAAGGAATCGGACGTGCCAATGATTCTTGATTTTATTCGGCAGCTGGCCGACTACGAGAGGCTCTCGCACGCCGTGGCTGCCACTGAGCAGGCACTGCGCGAGACTTTGTTTGGCGCTCGACCGTATGCCGAAGTGCTGGTGGCGCATTGGGACGAGGAGCCAGCCGGCTTTGCTTTGTTTTTTCATAACTACTCGACCTTTCTGGCAAAGCCCGGCATTTACCTGGAGGACCTGTTTGTGAACCCATCGGCGCGAGGGCGCGGCATCGGCAAGGCATTGTTGACTCGCTTGGCGGAACTGGCCATCGAACGCCATTGCGGGCGCGTGGAATGGTCAGTGCTCGACTGGAATGCGCCTTCGATCGAATTTTACCGGCGTATGGGGGCTACTCCGATGGACGAATGGACGATTTTCCGTCTGACCGGCGATGCGTTGGCGCAATACAAGCGGCGATCGGCCGAGTGACGAAACGAACCGGGGAGTTCTTGATTCTATTACATTTACCGTTTGCGGTAACGCAAAGGCAACCAAGGTCGATTTGAGCCGCGACCGGAGGAAGCGGGCCCGATTTAAGCCAAGTGCCCGCTTCCTCTGGTCGCGGCTCGAATCGCGCTCACGGGGCCATGTTCAAGGCCATGTTCAAGGCCATGTTCAAGGATCGCATGGGTAGACAAAGTTTGAGGAGATTTACGGGGGGTTTATCTTCGTTAAGTAGATGATCCGGAGGAAGTTACCGTGATCTTCGATGAGCTGTGATCGACGTATTTTAGCGGTCGTCGCGGGGTGCGATACGGACTGGAACCAAGACAGCCAGTTTCTCGATGGCCTCGGCTTGAGGCTGATTCGCGAGGCTTGATTGCTGCTCAGGCCGTATACTGTGAGCCATGTGCGGCGCGGTGCAAAGGCGAATCAGACTCGCTTGAAAGCGAAGCTGAGCGGCGAGTTCCGGTTGTAGTGATGCCATATTACCTCTATCGTCACGGCGCGCCGTGCTCTTTAGGAGCCAAAAAACGGTCAGATAGGCAAAAAAAGGGCGGCCTACTTTGGGCCGCCCATGTCATGGATTGTGTGGTTCCTGACTATCTTGTGTAAGGTCTATCTCTTCTAAAAACTCTTGCGCGGTCTCTGTCAAGACCGAATATGAGATACGTGGTCCGTCCGATTCGGTTGGGTGGGATTTGGGGGTGGGCTCGGGGAGGAAATACTTGGGATGGTGGTCGACTGCGGGGATATTTTGGAGGAACAACCCTTACTCTTCCGGACCATTTCGTTTCTCATACGCGTTTACTTAAGCAGGTATCGTGCCAAAGTCCGGAGCGGAGGGGAAATGCTTGTTTTCAATGGCTTGACGATTGTCTTTCAAGCCGTTAAGGGCGGGCTGTTTCATTCCGGGACGAGATCCTGTTTCAATACGGGTGCGGGGATCAAAATGGGACGGAAAAACGCTGGACCGGTCTGGAGACCGGCCGGTCCTTTTCTAAAGCGCGGCAACTAGTTTGGCGAGGAGCGCGGTACGGTCGGCGATGCGGCCAATGAGGATGTTCTCGTGAGGGGCGTGCGCGCCTTCCCCCACCGCGCCCAGTCCGTCGAGAGTCGGAACGCCGAGGGCGGCGGTGAAGTTACCATCGGAGCCGCCGCCGGTGGAGGACTCCTGGAGTTGCACGCCGAGGTCGAGAGCCAGTTTACGGGCCAGGGCGAAGAGCTCGCCGATTTCACGCGTGCGCTCCATGGGTGGACGGTTGAGCCCGCCATCGACGGAAACCGTGCAACGGGGATTGAGCGGTTTGAGCTTGCGGAATTGCCGGTTGAGCGGAGCGAAATCCCGTAAGCGTTCAATGCGAAAGTCGACTTCGGCAAAGGCTTCGGCGGCGATGACATTGCTGCGGGTGCCGCCGCCGATGACGCCAGGGTTCACGGTGGTGCCTTTGCCGAGATCGGTGAGCTTGGCGATGCGCTGAATCTGATGCACGAGTTCGAGGATGGCACTGGCGCCTTGGGTAAAGTCGACGCCGGCGTGGGCGGCATGGCCGGTAACCTTGATGCGATAGCCGCCGATGCCTTTGCGGGCGGTTTTGAGTTTGCCGGTGGGTCCGGTGCCAGGTTCAAGCACGAGGACGGCGGTGGCACCGGTGGCGGTCTTTTCGGTGAGGGGGCGCGAGACGGGGCTGCCTACCTCTTCTTCGGAAACCAGCAGGAGCCGCACGCGCCGGCGGACGGGAATGTCGAGATCGCGGAGCGCGCGCATCGCGAAAACGAAGAAGGCGAGGCCAGCCTTCATGTCGTACACGCCGGGGCCCCAGAAACGTCCTTCCGCTTCGCGCCAGGGCATCTCCAGCAGCGTGCCGAGTTCATAGACCGTGTCGGTGTGGCCGAGCCCCAGAATGAACCCTTCTTTGCGCTTGCCGGGCAGGGCAAAGTCGCAGATGAGGTGGCGGCCGTAGGGGCCGCCCGGCACGGATTTCACTTTGGTGATGCCGGAGATGGAATCGGCGAAGAGGTCGGCGCAGCGGTTGACGGCGACGGCGTCGTTGCTGGGCGATTCGCATTCGACGAGGTTGCGCAGGAATTTTACCAGGTCAGGTTGGTGGGTTTGGACGTGGGCGAGGATGGGGTCCATGGGTGTTAGTTGCAGTGTAGCTTGAGTGCTGGCCAGGGGGCGGCGGTCAGGCGATTATTAATGCGACATTATTCTCATATTGGTTGTAAGTGGTTGTTTATCTAGAATTTACAGCTTGCTCCGAGTAAAGTGTTTTGGCACCGTTTCCTGTCGTTAGTGGGACGATGTTTGCCTGGTGCACAGCCCGTTCACTGCCGTTCGCGGCTATCGAGAGTGCTTACAGGGCGGCGATGGGGTCAGCGATGCGGAGGGGGGTGCGGCTGACGAAGGGCTCGCCGTAGCGCGCGCCGATCATGTCGCCGTAGAAGCGGGCTTGGGTGTGAAGACGATCGCGGAGCGCCGCCGCATCCGCCTGCCGGTAACAGAGCATGGCGGCGACTTTACGTTCAAACTGCGCGCTGATGTCGATGACGAAAGTGGGCGGGACGTTGGCGTAGAGACCGGCATGGTACACGCGTTCCGGCCGGTGAGCAGGCGTCTCCGCATCGAGACCCTGCAGGCCAGCGAGTTCACAGGCCTGTTCCGCCATTTCGCCAGTGGCGGGATGGTCAGGATGTTGGGCCTGCCAGTAGGGGACGATCACGAGGCGGGGGCGCAGGCGGCGAATTTCGCCCGCGACGGTCATGCGGCCCGGAAGGGCATTTTCCACGCGGCCATCGGGGTAATGGAGGTTGCCGCGCCAAGTGAGCAGGAGCGGCCCGGCGGCTGCGGTGGCCTCGTCGAACATCACTTCGGTCTTTTGGGCGCGGGTGACGTCGCCGGGAGTGAGATCGAGCACACCCGTGCGGTAGCCAAGTTCCGCGAGTTTAATGAGGGTGCCGCCGGCGGTCTGCTCGGCATCGCCAGGGTGAGCGCAGACAACCAGCAGGTCGAGCTGGGGCACCGGATCTTGGTAGTTACAGGGCAGGTGCAGGTTCATGCGTGATTTAGGGTTACCAATGCAGTTCAGGCCGGCGCGAATAAGCTTCGCGGGAAGGCAATACCTTCATGAGTAACATGCCCATCAGGAAGCCTCCGACATGGGCGAAGAAGGCAATGCCGCCGGCGGCACCGGTGGAGCTTTCGGCCAACGTGCCCACGCCCGAGAAGAACTGCAGGACGAACCAATAGATCAGGATGATGTAGGCGGGTAGTTCGCGGGTGAAGAAGACGACGAACAACGGGATGAGGGTGAGGACGCGGGCGTGCGGGAACTTAAGCAAATAAGCGCCCATCACGCCGGCGATGGCCCCGCTGGCACCGATGTTGGGGATGGAAGAGGTGGGGTCGGCGGCGATCTGGACGAGGGCACCCGCGACGCCGGAGGCAAAGTAGAAGACCAAATACTTCACGTGGCCGAGGACGTCTTCGACGTTGTCGCCATAGATCCACAGGAACCACATGTTGCCAATCAGGTGCATGAAGCCGCCATGCAGAAACATGGACGTGAACAGGTCGCTGAGTTGAAAGCGGGCAGGCACCACGCCATAGTGGGCGAAGAAAAAATGGAGTTCTTCGGGAGACAGGCTCAGCTGTTGGATGAAGACCAGCACATTGAGGGCAATGATGCCGTAGGTGACCACCGGAGTGGTGCTGGACGGTACCGAGTCGCGCAGCGGGATCATGCCGGCACCCGGGCGTAGTCCTGATTGATGCGGCGTTCCGCGCGGCCCATCAGCGCGTGCGCCTCATCGAGGGTTGCCAGCTTGCCGCGCGCCCCGAGGGCCGTACAGTTCAGGGCCGCCAGAGCGTTCGAGAGATTGAGCGTTTCCTGAATGGGCAGGCCTTGAAGGACAGCGTAGCAGAATGCGCCGTGGAAGACGTCGCCCGCGCCGGTGGTGTCGGTGCAGTTGACGACGTAAGCGGGCGAATAGTAGAACTTTCCATCGACGCGCGCCAGGGCACCGTACGCGCCGAGCGTCATGGCGGCGACCGGTAAATGGAACTCGTTCTGGATGGTGGCGAGAGCTTTCAAGGGGTCGGCTTGGCCGGTCCACTGCACGGGGAATTCCGAGCTGGTCACCAGATAGTCGACGTGCTCGAGAACATGGTCGAAGCCATGGTAAATGGTGTCAATGTCGATGGTGACGGGGATGCCGTGCTGGCGGGCGATTTGGGCGGCGCGGGCGACAGCAGGAGTATCGTGCCCGTCGATGTGGAGCAATCGGGCGCTGGTGATCATCGACGGGGCGATGCTCTCCGGCAGCAGGGCGAGGCACTCTTCGCGCCGCCAAAGGACGGTGCGTTCGCCAGTGGATTGGTCAATCAGGATATACGCCGTTTGGTTGGGACAATTCTCGCGCACCTGTACATCGTCGATGTTGATGCCGCTTTCGCGAAGGCTCTCCATTTGGATGCGTCCGCGCTCGTCATCGCCGCAAGTGCCGATGTACTTGACGCGCAGGCCGAGCTTGGCGCAACAGACCATGGCGCTCGCCACCTGTCCGCCCGGCGATAGCACTTCGCGAGTAAAGGGGACCTTGCCCGCGTAGGCAGGGAAGCGGTCGAGCAGGATGAGGGTATCGGTGGCGTTTAGACCCACGCCAACCACGTCGAACAATTTCTCAGCGGACATGCGACGCAGTTAGGTTAGCATCCCGGCGAGGGCTATTTCCCTGATCCTAGTTTTCGGCCAGCGTGGCGGCGTGCTGTTCCACGGTCGCAATGAGGCGATCCGGGCTGATCGGCTTGCTGAGGTAGTCGTCCATACCCGCCAAAATGCACCGTTCGCGGTCGGTGGTCATGGCGTGGGCGGTAAGGGCCACGATGGGGGTATGGGACCCCGCCTCCATGCGCCGGATGGCGCGCGTGGCCTCAATACCATCCATTTCGGGCATTTGCAGGTCCATCAGGATGATGTCGACCGGCTCTTTTTGGAAGAGGTCGACTGCTTGACGGCCCGTATCGGCGAGGAGCACGGAGTGGCCACGAGACTCCAGAATCTTGGCCGCCACACGCTGGTTGACCTTGTTATCCTCGGCCAGCAAAACGCGCAGTAAACGCGCAACCGGCGCAAAGTTCCGTTTGGACGGAGGTGGGGCGGCGGCGTTGGGGTCGCGCGCCGGAGCCAGCCGCGCCGTGAAGTAGAAACAGCTGCCCATGCTGGGTTCGCTTTCCACCCAAATGCGGCCACCCATCAGGTCGACGAGCTTGACGCAAATCGCGAGGCCCAGTCCCGTACCGCCAAACTGGCGCGTCATGGAGCCATCGGCCTGACGGAAGGCTTCAAAAATGAGCCCCTGCTTGTCGCGGGCAATGCCGATGCCGCTATCCTCCACCGAGAACCGGAGGACAATTTCCGCGTCGGTTTGGCTCTCTAGGGCGACGCGCAGTTTGACGTAGCCATGGGCGGTGAACTTGACCGCATTGCCGGCCAGATTGAGCAGGATTTGACGGAGGCGGCTGTCGTCGCCGAGGATTCGAGCGGGGACGCCGGGGTCAATCTCGCAGATGACATCGAGGTGCTTCTGGGCGGCACCGTAAGCGACGATGGAGAGCACCCCGTCGATGGCCGTTTGCAGGGTAAAGTCGACGGGCAACAGTTCCAGATGCCCGGCCTCGATTTTTGAAAAGTCGAGAATGTCGTTCAGCAGAATCAGCAAGGCGTCGGCCGAGTGTTTGACGGTTTCGAGGTACTCCTGTTGTTCCGGATCGACCGGCGTATCCAGCATGAGGGTCGTCATGCCGATGATGCCATTCATCGGCGTGCGGATTTCGTGGCTCATGTTCGCCAGAAACTCGCTCTTGAGGCGGCTGGTTTCGAGGGTACGGTCCAGCAGGGTCTCCGTCTCTTTGAGCAGGGTTTCGACGCGGATTTTCGATTCCGCCAACTCCAGCGTACGTTCGCCTACCTTGCGCTCAAGGCGCACGCGATCAAGTTCAAGCCGGCGCATCCGGTAACGCCAGATGAAGCGCACGAACCATAGCAGACAGAAGAACGAGAGTACCTGGAACCACCAGGTTTGATAGACGGGCGGTTCGATGCGAAATGAGAAAGTGCGGGGGTTGGATTGCCATTCTCCGCCCGGCGGACGGGCCATCACTTCAAAGCGGTAATCGCCCGGCGGCAGCGGCGAGAGCGTGAGTTCGCGTTGTTCGGTTTCGTGCCAATTCTCATCGCTCCCGATGAGGCGATAGCGAAATTGCAGGCTGTTCTCGAGTTGAAAGCTGAGCGAGCTATACACGAGTTGCAGAGAATTGCGGCCGAGTTTGACGGAGGTAATTTCCACCGGCGGGACGCTGTGAATGGGCGCTTCGCCGGTGGAGGAATGATGGGCGAGGCCGCGGCTGGTGCCGATCCAGACGCTGCCGTCGGTGTCGGCGAGAAAAGCGTCGGTGGTGGTGTCGTTCCAGACCAGCCCGGTGGTGCGATCCATGTGGCGGAAGCGACGGCCGTAGCTGCCTTCTTCGGTGAGCACTTCGACGCCCGTATCGCTGCCATTCCAAAGGTCGCCACGCAGATCGAAGCCAATGAAGTAGGATTGGTCGGATTGCAGGCCATTCGAGCGATCGAAATGGTCCACCCGTAGGCGCAGGCCATCGGGCGATACGCGGGAAATCCCGGCACCCGTTCGATAGCCGAGCCAGAGGTCGCCGTTGGGGCCCTCGGCCAAATGGCTAAGAGCATCTTGCCGCAGGCCATCTTTTTTCTGGTAGCGCAGCCATTGGCCCTCATGGCGGCGGTAAAGACCTCGATAGCTGGCGACCCAAATTTCGCCGAGGCGCGTTTCGACAACCTTCATCACGGCCCGTTGGCGCTGCTCCTGGTCCTCGGCCGGCAGGGGCACCGCCTCCACTTCCGTGGCACCGGGGGCCAGTGTGTACAGGCCTTGATTGGTGCCGATCCACACCACGCCCGTCGAATCGACCGTCACACTCCATGGAAGGACGTTGGGCAGGGCAATCCGCGCTTTGCGGACTCCCGTAGGGCTCAGTTGCAGCAATTGCGGGCTATCGGGCGCGACCCACAAATTGCCCGCCGCGTCCCGGGCCAATCCCTTCACCACATCGACGCCGGGCAAGGAGATTGACCGCCAATCCCAATGCTCTTTTTGGTAGGTGCCTAAGCTCACTCCATTGCTGGTGGCCACCCAGATGCCGTCCTGACGATTGCCGACGATATCGTAAACCAGGTCGCCGGGTAAACCCTCTGACTCTGTAAAGCTTTCCCATTCCTGATAGCCGAGCCAGCGCATGACGCCGCCGCCGGTGATGCCGATCCAGATGGACCCCTCGCGGTCAGCGGCCACGGTGGCTACCTCGTTCAGCGGCAGTCCGTTGCGTTTGCCGACGTAGCGCCAAGGGTTGCCGGGCCCGGATCCGGTCTTGCGGATCGCCACGCCATAGTTGGTGGGTACGAGTAGCTGCCCGCGACGGTCGACGGCGAGCGACGGGAAGTTCGCCAGAATCGGTTTCACCTGCGGGTCGGGCGGCTCAAATTGCTGTCTGCCGGGTTTCAGCTCAATCAAAAGGCGGCGGCTGCGGACCCATAAGGAGCCGTCTTTGGGACGAGCGAAACTAACCCAACGGTCCTCGGGAACGCCGTGAGACTCGCCGAAGACCATCGTCCGGCCGTTCGAGTATTGACAGATGGACTTGCCACAACCGTACCAGATGATGTCCTGGCCGCCGGCCGCGACATGATCGGCGTAGACACCGGTGGCAAAGCGATCGAAGGTGGGGGGATTCGGCAGTGGCGCACGCTCGAAGCGG
>JANLPT010000189.1:0-1968 GCA_031367405.1 Bryobacteraceae bacterium | reverse complement strand
GCCGGCGGTCGCACAAGCCCGCAACATCAGCCCGTATCTTGTGGAAGGCAGTGATATCGTGGTTAGAACCCGAACGAACCCGATTGGCGGTGCGCGACCGATCATCTTCGGCAACATGCCGAACGATGGCGGGCATCTGCTCCTTGACGACGCGGAGCGTACGGCACTGCTCGCTGAGGAGCCCGGCGCTGCATCTTATCTTCGTCCGATCTTGGGTTCCGTGGAATTCATCCACGCTCAATCCCGGTGGTGTTTGTGGCTTGCGGATATCAGCCCGGTGGAACTGCGACGACTCCCGTTGGTTATGGCAAGGGTCGAAGCGGTACGTCGGCACCGGCTTGCGAGCCCGCGCAACACGACGCGGGAATTGGCCGGCGCGCCGTCGCTGTTCGGAGAAATTCGGCAGCCTACGACTCGGTTCTTAGCGGTTCCAAAGACTTCGTCGGAGCGCCGACCCTACATTCCCGTGGCGTTTCTGGAGCCGACCGTGGTGACAACCACTGAACTTCTCATGGTTCCCGGCGCAGCCGTGTATGACCTTGGTATGCTCTCGTCCGCGATGCATATGGCGTGGGTGCGCCAGGTTTGCGGGAGACTGGAATCCCGTTACCGTTACTCCGCGAAACTCGTCTACAACAACTACCCCTGGCCGCAGGATGTGACGGACGCAAAACGGGAGCGCGTGGAGTCCGCCGCGCAAGCCGTTCTGGACGCCCGCGCCCGGTTTCCCGATGCAACGCTGGCGGATTTATACGACCCCATCGCCATGCCGCCCGCGCTGCGCAAGGCCCACACGGCGCTCGACCGTGCCGTTGACCGCTGCTACCGCCCGCAGCCGTTCACCAGCGAGAGGCAACGGCTGGAGTTCCTGTTCAACCTTTATGAGCAGCTCATCGCACCTCTCGCTCCCCGCACTCCAAAGCGTTCTCCGCGCCGGCCGGGGAAAGGATGACTACAGAGATTCAGCCGTGGCTCCTGTGGGTGGCGACGCCATCGGCGGAGCACCACCCTCATGCGATTACAGAAGGCTTTTGTCATCCGGCAGCGGCTCGATCAAGCCATCGAACGGGATTCGCATCATTTGCCACATGACCCAGCATTCGAGGCCGAAGGGGATGAAGCCGAGTAAACCGACCACGGGCATCTCGAAATATTTGTAGTGTTGTGTTGCTCCGAGGAAGGGGAGGTCATACACCCATTTCGCCAGCGCCCAGTAGTTCCAGAATTCCCAGAGAAAGCCGCAGGTGAGTCCACCGGCGCAGGCGGCGAGGGCGCGGGCATACCAGCCGTCATTGAAATCGCGCAGCACGCTGGGTCGACCGAGTATGAGATTGATGGGGTCGAGCAGGAAGACGAGGCTGGTCCACAGGGTGTAATTGGTCACGGGGTCACGGGTGATGATCGGCCATGCCAGCATTGCGATGCCGATGATGAAGACGGCGAATTTGATCCACGCAGGCATCCGCCTTGGCGTGGTGCGGGCCCAGTTGAACCATCCGAGGTTGAGATAGATTTGGCCGATCATCAACATCCCGGGAACCACCGCGCCGAAGGCGAGGATGTAGCCCCAGAGGCGATCCTTGAACTGTTCGGGGATGCCGATGTACCGCCAGGCGTGATGCGGCGCGAAGATCCAGAAGTTGATCCAGTCGAAGACACACCAGATGAAGATGGAGGCGATGTAGAGCAACCAGAAATGATGCGGCCGTTTGCGGGGCGGGCTGCCGCGGGGCATTCGCGAGAGAATGCCTTCGAGCACGAAGAGCAGGCCGGTCCAGACGACGGCGGTCATGTTGACGGCCATCCAGCGGGCGGATTTTGCGAGGGGGCCGATGGGGGAAGGCAGGGAGAAAAATGCATCGTTCGTGTGGATGGGACCGCGATGGGACAGATGGACATCGGTGAATAACAGCGATTCGCAGAGGAGGATGAGGGTGAAGCCGAACCAGAATGTGAGGTTTGATTTGC
>JANLPT010000336.1:0-5076 GCA_031367405.1 Bryobacteraceae bacterium | reverse complement strand
TCATGTCCCACGGGGCGCTGGAGCGAGAACCTGCCCCACCGACCCGAACTCTTCCATCGTGTCGCGCCCCGAGCGTATTCCGGGTTGAGGGTGGCGAAGGCTCGGACCTGGGATTCCCGGTCGGCGATGCGGGCGAGGTAGGCCTCGGTCAGATCGATGGCGCGGCGTAAGCACGGCAACGCGGAACTGAAGCGGTACTACGCCGAAATCTCCGGCATTATGTAGCAACCACACCAAGGACTTAGTGCGTAACCGCTAACGCATAGGTATGATGGTTCCACACTGACAGGGGACCACCATGACCGACCACGTTATCGCCGCACTCGTTGAACGCCGCCGCGATGTCGCCGGCCAGATTACCACCATGTCTGGACAATTGCAGCAGCTACAGGCCGACCTTTCGAGCCTGGACGCGGTTATCAGGCAGATCGATCCCGACTATCCGCTGGAAACCCTCCGGCCGCGCTACCGGCGCCAACCGTCCGCTGCCGAGTTCGGATCGATATCCCGCACGGTGCTGGATGTGCTGCGCCGCGCCGAGTCGCCCATGTCGGCCAAGGAGATCGCGGGCAAGATCATCGCCGAGCGGGGGCTGAACATGGGGGATCGCGCCCTTACCCGCTCCATGAACAAGCGGGTGGACATGGCGCTACGGTATCAGCGGACCAATGGGCTGGTGGCCGCGCGGAAGGATGACGGCGCTATGGTGCGGTGGGAGGTGGGAAAATAGTCGCAAGATTCGTCCTGATTTACCACCGCTCGTAACCTAGCGTACGGGAGCGGATTGAAGGACCGGTTTTATCATTCTGATGAAATCGTTTTCATAAACAGTGAGACGCTGAACCCAGATGATTCCTAATTTGCGAAGGCTCTATCCAAATCGGATGTGTTTTCAAATAGGTGCACAAGGTCAGCGGCTATATGAGCGCGCAATCTATCCAACTGATTCTGAGTGAATCCCTTCTGTTCCTCGCAATATTTGAGCGCGGCATGTCCGTCGTGGTCGCCTTCCTCAACCTTGTCTATTACGCACACAGATCGAATATCTCTGGTCGGCTTTTGCCAATGTAGCGGAACCATTAATTTCCGTATCTCTCCAACATTTGCACGGCCAACTTTCGTGATGGGTGTAGAATTCCTTTTAGGCTCTATAACGTTTTTCTCGAAATCCTCTTTGGTAGTGTAATCAAGACGGGCGAGAGAAAAATTACCGTTCTTGATAATTTTTCCAGGGAAAGCCTTCTTTTGAAGCTGACCAGCCACAAAGTCCTGTTCAGAAAACCCAGCCATTACTATCTCTTCGTTCCGAACTGGGCCAAATCCGAATCCCTGCCCGCGGTAGTGCCTTGTGTCTTGTTCTTCCTCGCACGACATATTTCTAAGCCGCTTCCATATTACTGCTGAATTTGGAGAGCCATATAATTTCCGAACTTGTGCCCGGATCGACGCCTTCCTTCACTTCACGCTCCTGATAAGTGCCCGAATAGGAGTCTGCTGGGCCTCGTTTCAGAGAAAACCCGAATATACCATCTCCTGTGAACGACAGCAATACACCACGGTTATCTCTTTCCCATTGGAACGTTAATGTTCCAGAATCGGTGAACTCCACCATCGGAAGATCGCCAAAATCGAGGATTCCCATTACAAACATAGATTCTGACGTTGCTTTCTTTGCCATCTCCTTTTCATTTTCGTCGAAGTCCTGTTCTGATCGAACCATCGCCGCGTCGATAGAAGGGCGAAGCCTCACTTCATACGCTTGTGTATGGGCATTCCTGTAAGCGCGGAAATCGCCCGTTGGGCGGGTGGCAACTTGTCGCAAAGGGTTGTCGTAGCGATAAGTAGATACGGACGCATTTGCGAAACCGACCATAAAGCCTCTCATGATTTATTATCCGCACCGGATGTCGTCTTCTTTATATCGGAAATCATAGCATTGAGCCATGTTGCCATGCTCTCAGCAACCTGCATGGACATAACTACATCAATATCTATTTCTCGAACGATAGCGTTTCGAGTGACTAATTGGCCGGCAATCAAATCTCCCACTGTTCCATCCCGGTTAACGGCACGCACTTCACGTTGTGGGATAGGTCCCCGTTCGCTAAAGAACGCCATATGGATGTGACCGCTAGGAGTCGGGCCTCCGATAACTCCATCCGCATGAATGACACGAAACGCATTGCCTTTTATATAATCGAAGGCAACCTGAGTGGGAGACCATGGCTTTACAGCGTCGTCGTCCATGCGATTTCTGGCTTTCTGGAGTGATTCGTATGGATATGGGCGGCTCTGGGGCGAATCGATAGGATACCCTTGGGCTTGTCAAGCGCTTCCTGCGGTTTTATGGGCGGCCGGAGCGTTTCACTCCTTTAGGAAACGGCAATTCCTCTTACCTAGGACCCGTGATGACGGCCATGGGCCGTCGCAACCGGCGCCCCTTTCGCTTAAGTCCTAAGTTTCCCCGCTGCCAATAGCCGGCCCAAACCCGGCTAACCGGATGGGCCAGCGCTGCGCTGGTCACGATTTCGTGTTGCGTGCCGTTCGCCACCCGCCGGTTGTCCTCTTTCCATGCCATCTCGCGGGCATAGGCCAGTAGGTATTTGCCGCTGATATGATGGTGCTGGCCCATCTCGGCACGGCGCAGACGGGAAAAGTAACTTTCAGGCTAGTTGGTGCAAGCGCCGGCCAGGCTGAACGCCACGGAATGATTGATCCGGTGCATCTCATAATGAGCGTGTAGCCGATCCCAGCCCGGCGCTTCGTCAGCATGAACGATGGTGCCCGGCAGGATGGTAGCGCGAATCGCGGGGAGCGCAGCGGACTCCGAAGCGGCTACCGTGGGGATAGTCCGGCCGTCGCGCTGGCGAGCGACAACGACTGACTGGCGCTTGCCGGTCTGTTCAGCCGCCAGCCGGCGATCCTTGCGATCCGCCTTGGCGTTCTCTTGCTTGGCATGGCCACCGACATAAATCCCGTCGATTTCCACAACGCCTGACAATTTCGCGCCATCCTGGCCGGCGCCAATGGCCTCCCTTAGTTTGTGCGCCATGACGAAAGCCGTCTTGTATTGCACGTCCAGATCGCGGCCGAGCTGCAAGGCGTTTATCCCTTTGACCGCGTTCACAAAAATGGCAATCGCCGCCAGATAGTCCCGGATCGGCAGTTTGCGGCTGGCGAAGATCGTGCCCGAGGTAACCGAGAATTGGTGGTTGCAGCGTTTGCATTTCCAAATCTTTCGCGCGGCGTAGGTGTAGACCGCCGTGCATTCGCACCGAGGGCAGTACGGAGCACCGCCGTTGGCGGCGAACCTGATGGCGACGAACCGATCGTGCGCTTCATCATCAGTCATGCGAAGGATCGCGCTCAGGGAGAGCGTCCGGGCCTTGTTTGAGAGAAGGAAGTGCGTTGCCATGCGCACAATATGCGTGAGCGCTTAGGCATTGTCAGTATGCGTATGCGGTCACGCATCATCTTTTTTGTGGCAGGCTCATGGTGAGTTGCACCAGTCGCCGGCCATACCGAGCCGCCACCTTGTCACGGAGTTCGCGTATATCTTGGCAGCCTTCGGCCATACCGATGACTTTATAGATATGTGGGATCAGCGCTTTAAGACCCACATCCTCGCTCAGCCATTGGTGGTAATTCTGACCATGGAACGGCTTGGGTTTGTTCTCCTTTAGGTACTTCGCCACGTCGGGGTCTAGGGCTTCATAAATGAGTTCGTTGACCAAATGCCCCCACCATTTGGGGCGGCTGTAGATAGGCCCCTTCCAGTTCGTCAGACGACCGAATTGCTCCCACAGTTCGTCCGGGAAGGTCTTCTCCCAATCGCGTAGTTCTTCCGCGATGTAGGCTTGCAGCTTGACCTGCAAAGCATCCGCCGCCCGCTCGTATTGGTATCCAGTGGCTTCATCGATCTGGGCTATGATGCCGATCTTGAGGAAGGCCGTGCTCAGGATTGCGCACGTGGTGGCAATCTCGCGCTGACGATCAGTGGTCAGAGTTTGGGCACCAAGAGCGCGAACATATCCGGTTAGGATAGCCTCGAATTGCTCCGCAGTGATCCCGCGTCCCCGGAATTGCGTACCTGGGATGAAAAAGTCCTTAGTTTCGACCAGGACTAAGTCCTTGTCTATAAAGCCTTTTAGACCTTGAACGCTCAGATATTCGCCCAGGTTACCCGCATCCTGTCCGGTCATAGCTTTGACCGCCCCGCGTGTGCTTATGACCCGGTCCCCAGTGTCTAGGACGTAAACCTCTATCTCTGTTCCGCCCAGGGTCATGATACCCTTGTGCTTTGCAAAGGGAGACGGGGGAAGGATTTCCCCTTCTAAGGCAGTCATCTCATGCGGATTTAGCAAGGCAGTAGGGGGCTTTGCCCATCGGGCTGCTGCTGCCAAGCGGGCGGATGCTGCGCGCTCTTCCGGCGTCATACGAGCGGCGCGCATAGCACCGCCCTTCATGCCACCCCGCCGCCCTAGTTCTGCCGCCGCTTGGTTCTTCTGAGCAGGCACCAATGGTAGTTGCCCGTCCAGTGACGATGTATGATCGGGAAGACGCGCAACCGGCATCACGCCCGGCGACTCGTCTGTCTTACCTATCCGCTTATGCATTTCGGCAAGGTGGGCATCCGTGAGCGCTAAGGCAAGATAATTTAGGTGTATTTGCTACATAATGCCGGAAATCTAGCTTATTGAACGTCACGATCGCCGCCGCTTCCGGTACCATCTCATCGTTCGGATCCCGCAGCCGGGGACGCAAGATCGGCGCATTGAACGCGTCGCCGCAGCCGAACTCCAGCACGTTCTGCCGGCCGGCGAACATTTTGGACACGAATTTGTAGCGCGCCATGGAGAACAGGAAACGCCGGGGATCGTCATCGCACGGTCCCTCGGCTTCGATGGCGGGTCCTTAACGCAGGGCATTGCCGACGGTAAACCCTGTTCGGGGTCAGCCCGCCGCGTCCTGCAAAACCATCGCCGCCGCCTTCTCCCCGATCATGATCGATGGGGCGTTGGTGTTGCCGGACGTCAGGGTGGGCATGATCGAGGCATCCGCGACCCGCAGCCCTTC
>JANLPT010000322.1:0-27211 GCA_031367405.1 Bryobacteraceae bacterium | reverse complement strand
TCGTCTTATCCATCAGACGCCGGAAATCGGCGTCCTTCTCGTAGTAACGCTTAGCCATTTAAGACTCCGTTCTCCTCTTCTTCTGGTTGAGTGGCACCGCGCGTAACGGGCGGGGCCAGCTTCAGTTTTTTCGATTCGAGCGACACGCTACACATGCCGCTGCGAGTCACTTCAATTTCGCCGTAACTGCGCATGACGTCAATGAACTCATCGAGCTTTTCCGAGTCACCGGTCACTTCGAGGACGAAGCCTTCGACATTGGAAGCCACGACGCGCGCGCCGAATATTTCTGCTTCTTTCAAGATCGCCGTGCGGGCGTCTTTATTCTGTCCTTCGCCGGCCGCGGCGCGGACGCGCAATAACAGTAACTCGCGTGAGACGGCGGGCGAATCCGTGTGGTCCTGCGCTTGCAGTACGTTGATCAGCTTATTCATCTGCTTGATCACTTGCGGACGCAGACGGTCTTCCACGTCGACGACGATCGTCATGCGCGAGAGCGTGGGGTCCAGCGTCCGGGCCACCGTCAGCGATTCAATGTTGTAACCGCGCGCCACCAGCACGCCCGTCACCCGCATCAGCGCGCCGGGTTTGTTCTCCACTAAGAGGGAAATAATTTCAGCCATGTTTGTTAATTCCTAACTTACTTCGCCCCGACCGGCGCGGGCGACGGTTGGCCGAGCACCATCTCGTTAATGGCACCGCCGGCCGGCACCATCGGGTAGACATTTTCGAACTGCGTCACGCGCACATCGAGTAAATAGGGCCCCGGTTCAGCGACGGCTTCTTCGAGCGCCGCGCGCAGATCGCGTGGATGTTCCACCGTGCGGCCCTTAAAGCCGTAAGCGGCGGCGAGTAAGTCGGCTTTCGGGAAAGTGTCCAGCGTCACTTGCGAAAGGCGATTATTGTAGAACAGCTCCTGCCACTGCCTTACCATTCCCAGGTAGCCGTTGTTCATGACAATAATCTTCACCGGCAAGCCATTGGAGACGATCGTCGCCAGTTCCGGCAACGACATCTGGAATCCCCCGTCGCCGGAAATCGAAAAGACTAACTGGTGCGGGTTAGCCACTTGCGCGCCCATCGCCGAAGGCATCCCAAAGCCCATTGTGCCCAGGCCGCCCGAGTTAATCCAAAGGCGTGGCTTATTGAAACGAATCAGTTGGGCGGCCCACATTTGATGCTGGCCGACGTCGGTGCAGACAATGGCATTGCCCCCAGAGATGCGGTCGATTTCCGTCATCAAGTGCTGCGGCTTAATCTCATCGGCCGAGACCGGACGATCATAAGGATGCTCATCCATCCACTCCTTGATCTGTCCGCGCCACGCGGCCCGCGCGGGCTCCGTCTTCGGCGCCATCTCTTCTTTCGTTTCGCGAAGATAAATATTCAAACGCTTCAGCACGCGTTTCACATCGCCCACAATGGGTAACTCGGCGTGGCGGATTTTAGAAATTTCGCTGGGATCGATGTCAACGTGGATCACCTTGGCGAACGGCGCAAAGGCGGCCAGCCGGCCCGTCACACGGTCGTCAAAGCGAACGCCCAGCGCGATGAGTAAGTCGGCATTATACATGCCCATGT
This sequence comes from Bryobacteraceae bacterium, assembly GCA_031367405.1. Lineage (GTDB taxonomy): Bacteria > Acidobacteriota > Terriglobia > Bryobacterales > Bryobacteraceae > JALHNI01. The sequence goes on along the minus strand of JANLPT010000322.1, from coordinate 25,630 downwards.
TAGCGGCGTAACTACCATGCATGCCGGGCATCGAAATAAAGCGGGGATGATTGGCGGGCACCGCGCCCAAACCCATCAGCGTATTGACGGCGGGGCAATCGACAATGTCGATCATCTCCACTAACTCATCGGACGCGTTGCCGTGCAGAATACCGCCGCCGGCATAGACATAAGGCCGCTCCGCTTCCCAGATCATTTGCGCCGCGCGGCGAATTTGGCCGTTGTGGCCATCCAGCACCACCTTATAGCCGGGCAGATGAATGCTGGTGACGGGCTGATAGTGGCCCTGGGCTTGGAAGATGTCCTTCGGAATATCCACGAGCACCGGACCAGGCCGGCCGCTCTTGGCGATATAGAAAGCCTCGTGCAAAATCTGCGGCAGATCTTCGAGCTTCTTCACCAGGAAGTTATGCTTCGTAGCGGACCGCGTAATGCCAAAGGTATCGGCCTCCTGAAAAGCGTCGGTGCCGATCAACTTACTCGTCACCTGCCCCGTCAGCGCCACCATCGGAATCGAATCCATCATCGCGTCCACCAAGCCCGTGACAAGGTTCGTCGCCCCCGGCCCCGACGTCGCGCAGCACACGCCCGTCTTGCCGGTTGACCGCGCATAACCCTGCGCGGCGAATGCGGCATTCGCTTCATGCCGTACCAGAATGTGGCGGATCGGATGATCGTACATCGCGTCATAGAGTGGCAGCGTAACCCCGCCCGGATAGCCGAAAATTACATCGACGCCCTCTTGAACCAGGCATTCCAATAGAATTTCTGACCCGGACATCAGCTTATTGGCGACGGCGGTAGACATACTGTTTATCCTCTCAACATGAAAACGAGCAATGAAAAAGGCCACCGGGGAGTTGGTTTCCCACCGGTGGCCTTCTGAACTTTCTTACGAATGCGTCAGGCCGTACGGTGGGAGAAGCTTACTACTCCTCCAATTACCGGAATTACGACGATGACCACCTTGAACGGGACACACACCACGGGCCGTAGGTTGCGACCGATGCGGAGAAACGTATCCATGAACTTAGGGTATCCCACAATTTTCCCAAATGCAAGATGCAATTTGAATAAGAGTTACTAATGGGGCCATTGGGCCAACATTGGGCCAATGCTACACTTTCGCTTGGCCCTTTCACCCGCGAAATTGCCGTTGCTGGGCCTGCGTCTTGACCGCACGCGGGCCGACGCCGACTACCCCTTCACCGTTCCTTCGCTCCTCCAACTGACGAGCCTCAAGTTCCCCACGCCCATCACGTTCTTTGTCGGCGAAAACGGCTCCGGAAAGTCGACATTGCTGGAGGGGATCGCCCGCGCGCTCGACTATTCGCTTGAAGGCGGCAGCTCGAACATGAAGTTTCCCTCCACCCGGCAGACCGCCACCATGGACCGGCTCGGGCGAGCGCTGCGCTTGGAGTGGTCTCGCGGCCGCGCCGCCACCGGCTTCTTTCTGCGCGCCGAGAGCATGTTCCATGTCGCAAACTACCTGGACCAAATCAGCCAGGACGATCAGCGCGCGTTCAACGCTTATGGCGGCCGCAGCCTGCATGACCAGTCGCATGGCGAGAGCTTTCTAGCGACCATTCAGAACCGCTGCGATTGGCCCGGCGTCTATCTTTTTGACGAACCCGAAGCCGCACTTTCCCCCCAACGCCAGCTCACCGTTCTCAGCGAGCTTCATGCCATCGTCCAGCAACCCGGCCGCCAATTTCTCATCGCCTCTCATTCGCCCATCCTGCTGGCCTATCCGGGTGCCACGATCTATCAGTTTTCGGCGGAAGGCATCAAGAAAGTCGCCTATGAGGAGACGTCGAGTTACCGGGTGACCCGCGATTTTCTCGCGTCACCCGAACGCTTTCTGCGGGTTCTGCTCGATCTGGAAGAGGGCTAGCTTACACTGAAGTATGGTCTTGCGCATCTTGGTCGCGATGGCTTTCGTCGCCTTGTCCGCCACTCCCAACTCCGTCCTCAGCCACGAAGCCGTCATTGATTTAGCCTGGGACGCCTCCCTCAAGCCCATCCTGCTCCAGCGCTTTCCCGCCGCCACAGCCGGCGATCTTAAAGTGGCCCACGCCCACGCCTATGGCGGAGCGATTATTCAGGACATGGGTTACTACCCCTTCGGCAGCCATTTTTTCAGCGACTTGACGCACTATATCCGCAGCGGCGATTTTATTGAAAATCTGCTGCTTGAGGCCCAAGACCTCAACGAGCTCGCTTTTGCTTTGGGGGCCATCGCGCACTATGCCGGCGACCACGCGTCGCATTCCATTGCCGTCAACCGCAGTGTCGCCATCCTCTATCCCAAGCTCCGTCAACGATTTGGCAATTCTGTCACTTATGAGAACTCTCCCTCCGCGCACCTCAAAGTAGAGTTCGGCTTTGACATGTTACAAGTCGCACAAGGGCACTACGCGCCGGAAGCCTACCATAACTTTATTGGGTTCAAGGTACCGAAGGATTTACTCGAGCGGGCCTTCACCAGAACCTACGGGCTCGCGCTCGGCGAAACGTTCAATAGCGTCGATTTGGCGCTCGGCTCTTTTCGTTTCTCCGTAGCCAATATCGTGCCGGAGGTAACTAAGGCGGCTTGGTCATCGCGCAAGAAGGAAATTGCCCAGGCCTTTCCTGGCACCACGCGCCAGAGTTTTGTCTACCGGTTCACTAAAGCGAGTTACGAAAAGGAATGGGGCGGCACCTACGATCGCCCTGGAAAGTTCGCGAGCTTCCTAGGCTGCCTGTTTAAGGCCTTACCGAAAGTAGGCCCCCTCCGGGCCTTCGCGTTCAGCTTGCCCACCCCCGCCACGGAGCGGCTCTTTCTCGAAAGCCTCAAGCAGACCCAACTGCGCTACGTGGGGATGCTATCTCAAGTAAAAGCCGGCGCGCGCATTCAGATTCCGAACGAGAACTTCGACACGGGTCTGCCAATCAAGTGGGGAAGTTACGGGCTCGCCGATCAGGCCTACATCCAGCTGCTGCACAAGCTGGCAAGTAAACAATATGCGGCCGTCGACGCGGCCTTACGAGACACCTTACTCCAGTTTGTAACGGGAGCGAAGACCCTTCCAGACGCCGCCGCCAAAGAATTGGTCCAGTTAAAAGCACTAACCGCTGCGCCGCGCCACTAACAGAACCCCGGCCGTAAGGGCGGGGATCATTCGGCCAGCTAGAACAGAATAGGCCGCACTACCGTCCAAACGCCAGCCAGCAACCAGCCGCCCCCACCAATGTCATCGACAATCCCCAAGCCATCAGCTTATTGAAAAGCGGACGAGTCTCCTCGCCACTGGGCACCGCCGCAATGCAAAGGGCGCCAATAGTCGAGAGTGGGCTGACATCCACCAGATGAGCGCCAATGTTCATTGAGGATGCGATGGCCATCGGGTCAACCCCACCCAATCGAATGGCGAGCCCCGGCACCGTCGGAAGAAACGCGGGCAGCACCACGCTGGACGTGCTGCTATAGACCGACACCAAGCCCGTCAGAAAGGCGATCAAGCCAGTGACAGTTTTGGGCGTCGACACCCGCGCGAGTAAGTCCGTAAACAGGTCCATCCCTTGCGTTTTTTCCAGTAAGGCAGTTAGCACCGTCACGCCGCTCACCATCACGATCACATTCCAGGGCATCTTCTTGATGGCCTCGCTCGTGTCCGCCGCCTTCACCAGAGCTAAGAGGATTGCGCCCGTGAATGCGCCCATGCCGACCGGGACCTTCAAAAACATCACGCTGAGAAGCAAGGCCGCGATGACCGCCGTGGTGATCCAATTTGACCGGTCAAAAGAGGGGAGCGCTGCCTCGTTCCCCTGATACTTCTGGCGAAACAATTTGCGCCCGCCAAAGAGCGCATAGCCCGCCAATGCGACCATCGCGTGCGCGAACAAGTTGTAAATGTAAGTTGCCCCTTCGTGGCCGCCAAGTCCCGCCTTATTCATTAGTCCGCTGACGATAATGCCGGTAGGGGCGAAGGGCGAAAGTGATCCAGCGTTGGCGCCGTTGCCGACCATCAGTGCCATCAGAAACAGGGGGATGCCCGCGCGTCCGGCAACACTCATGGCGATGGGTGCGAGCAGCGCTGTCGTTGCGATGTTACCCGGGCCAATGGAGGCCAGCGCGGCAGCGGCAAGAAAGAAGAGCAAGGGAATCATCCCAGAATTGCCGCGGCATAAGCGAACGGCCTGATGCGCGATCTTATCCAGCGTCTGATTATTTTGTGCCTGGGCAAAGAGTAAGGTCATCCCCACAAGGGTGAGAAAGAGGGGCACGGGAAATCCGGCCAGAACCGCATCGAGTTTCATGCCGCCTAGATAGACGCCGATCACCCACGCGGCTACCAGCGACAGAATGCCGACATTCAGCTTGGAGAAACAACTAACCACAATGACGAGCAGCAATGCGCCCAGCGAAATCCAGGCCAGATTCATGATTTACCTTGTAATAGGCTCTCGAGTAACACGGCGGGGTGGACCGGTGTGACGCCGGCAAAATCTTGCACCTGATGACGGCAGGAAAACCCCGCCGCGATCACCGGCGTACCCGCTTTGCGGGCATGCACGGCGGGCACTAACTTACGGTGCGCGATTTGGCGCGATACTTCGTATTTCTCCCGCGCATAGCCGAAGGATCCCGCCATGCCGCAACAACCGGCATCGGGCTCAATCACTCGGGCACCGGGAATTCTAGACAGAAGTGACTTTGCGCTTTCTAGAAGTCCCATCGCTTTTTGATGGCAATGTCCGTGCAGCAGTATCTCAGGTGGACCCTGGCTCAGCGCCAGCCTAGCCCGTCCGCTGGATATCTCGCTCTCCAGATGATCCTCGAAAAGGAAGCAAGCAGCGCCAACTTCTTCGGCCTGGGTCCGCAGTTCGCCACGCAACAATCCCGGTGCGTCCTCGCGAATCGCAGATAGGCAACTAGGTTCGCAAAACAAGATCTTCTGGCCTGCGCGGACGGCGGCGAGTAACTGGTGCGTATTCTGTCCCGCCAGATCGCGGGCCGCTTGAAGAAGGCCCTGGGAAATTAGCGGGCGTCCACAGCACACGTTTGGCGCGAGTGCAGCGCCTTGGCCAGCAGCGGCAAGAACATTCACCGCCGCGATGCCAATTTCCGGTTGATAGTAATTGGTCCACGTGTCATTGAAAAGCAGAACCCGCGGCTTATTCACGGTGGGGTGCGTGCGGAACCAATCGGTCAACGTAGCCGCACTCAGCCGGGGCAGCGTGCGATCAGGATGGACGCCTGCCAAGCCTCGCATCAGTCCCATGGTGGCATTGGCGATAAATGGCATCATACTCCCGAACTGCGCCAGTCGATTCGCATGGCCCAGGATTCTGGCCTTGACGGGCGTTCCGTGCTGCTTCCAATAGCCCGCGAGAAACTCACTCTTGTAGCGCGACATATCCACACCCACGGGGCATTCCGACTTACAAGCGCGGCATTCGAGACATAACTCAAGCACCTGATACACGTCTTGATCCGTCAGGCCCGATGGGCCTAAGTCGCCGGCCATGGCCATTCGCAGCGCATTAGCACGGCCACGCGTGGAATCAGCCTCTTCGCGGGTCACCATGTAACTAGGGCACATGTTGCCCGTAAGCGTCTTGCGGCAAGCGCCGACCCCGCTACACATTTCCACCGCCCCCGCCAACCCGCCGTAATCAGAGTAATCGAAAAAGGTTTCCGGCTGACTGGCGTGATAAGTGGGTCCAAAACGCAGGTTCGACGTAAGCGGCGGCGCGTTGACGATCTTGCCGGGGTTCAGAATACCGTGCGGGTCGAATGCGCGCTTGATCTCGCGAAAGGCCTCATACAATACGGGGCCGAACATCTTCTTCATGAACGGGCTGCGGACTAGCCCATCGCCATGTTCGCCCGAGAGTGCCCCACCGAATTCGAGCACCAGATCCGCCACATCGTTGGCGATCGCCTCAAATTTCAAGATCCCCTCGGCGGTCTTCATGTTCACGACGGGCCGCACGTGGAGACAACCGACGGAGGCATGAGCGTAGACGCCAGCGGTCGTGCCGTGGCTCCGGAGTAAGTCCATAAAGCGGCCAATAAACTCACTTAGTTTCTCCGGCGCGACGGCGGTGTCCTCGACAAACGAAATGGACTTGGCATCTTCCTTCACCGCCATCGACAAGCCGAGCGCGGCTTCGCGCAAACTCCAGACGCGAGCCTGTTGCGCGGGCTCCGTCACGGGATGGTAGCGGTAGCCAAGCTGCCGGGCGCTAAGATCTTGTTCCAGCGCTTGTAAGCGCGCCGGGAGGTCCTCCTTACGGTCACCATAGAACTCAACGCAGAGCGTGGCACCCGGATCGCCCTGAATGATGGAGGCCCGAATATTTTCGAGCGCGGCATTCTGGCGCGTGTTATCGAGAATAGCCTTGTCCATTACCTCGATGGCCGCCGGATGATGTTTCAGAATCACGGGCGTCGCCGTAAGTGCTTCGAGTAAGCTGCCGAACTCGATCACCATCAGCGCCTTGGCCTTCGGCAATGGAACTAAGTTCAGCTTAGCTTCCAGAATCACACCGAGTGTGCCCTCCGAGCCAACCATCATCTTGGCTAGATTCACCGTCTGAGTGGGATTGCTAAACTCATCCAGGTTGTAACCGCCCACCCGCCGGAGAATCTTAGGATAGCGGCGCTCAATTTCTTCCGCGTGCGTGGCACCCAATTCCAGCACGGTTCGGTAAACCGCCGCCTCCAGGCTATCGCCGGTAGGAATGGTGTCCCGGCCGCGCTCAGCGAATTGAACGACCGTCGCATCGGAGAGAGCCACCGTCAATTCGAGTACATGGTTCAACGTGATGCCATAGAGGACACTGCGCGCGCCACTCGAGTTATTGGCAATCATGCCGCCGATAGTGGCGCGGCTGGCCGTCGAGATATCTGGGGCAAAGCGTAGGCCCAGCGGTGCCAGCTTGGCATTAAGTTCATCCAGCACGATCCCCGGTTCCACGCGGACCCAGCGCTCTTCGGCATTCACTTCCAGCACCGCATTGTAATGCTTGGAAATATCGATTTGCAGGCCTTCTCCGATAGCTTGGCCGGCTTGCGCCGTGCCGCCGCCGCGTAGCGTCAACGGGCACCGCAAGCGATGGCAGATCTCGATGCTGCGAATAATGTCCTGCCGGTGTTTGGGAATCACCAGTCCGATGGGTTCAATCTTATAAACACTGGCATCCGTAGAATAGAGCGCGCGCGACATACGGTCGAAACGGACATCGCCTTCGATGGCTTTCTCTAACTCCACTTGGAGTAAGCTCCGATTGACTAACTTGGCCTGCGCTTGGCCGGACTCGATTTGAACGAGACTCACTGGCGCGTTTCTCCCATATGGCGGAGGCCCGCCGCTAACTGCGCCAGGCCGCGCACCAGCGTATCGCCGCCGCTCGCAAAGGAGACCCGCAACGTGCCTTCGCCCCCCGGTCCGTAGGCGGCACCATGCACCACCACCACCCCAAACTCCCGCATCAGGCGTTGCCGGATTACGTCGGACGGAATGCTCCAATGGCGTAAGTCCAGCATGGCGAAGAAACCGCCTTCGGGTGCCATCGCCTCCGGCAGCGTGGCCAGCACTAAGTCGCGCCGGCGTGAGTATTCGCGCAACATTTCCGCCACACAATCTTGCTTGGCGGTCAATGCTTCGGCGGCGGCGTCCTGGATGAATGTCGCGGGGCCGCGGCTACTCTGGGCAAGGATCAGGTACATGGCTTGGATGATGGCGGCGGGCCCGGCACAGTAACCGGCGCGCCAGCCGGTCATGGCGTAAGTCTTCGAAAGGCTATTCACCAGAATGGCCCGTTCGCGTAACGAAGGGCTGATCGCGAGCGGCGAAACATGGCGATGATTCCCGTAAGTGATGGCTTCGTAGATTTCGTCAGTAAGTAGTAAGACGTTACGGCGCTCACAGAAATCAGCGATCGCGAGTAACTCCGGCGCGGTAGCCACCGTGCCCACAGGATTCCAGGGAGTATTGAGGATCAACAGTTTCACGGCGGGAGTCCATGCCGCTTCGAGGGCCTCGGCGGTCAGGACGAATCGCCCGTTCTCAATGCGGGAAGGCACCGGACGGCAACGTCCGCCCGCCAAACGGACCGGGGACCGATACGCGTCGTAGATCGGATCCGGCAGCAGCACCTCGTCCCCTTCCTCTATCAAGGCCATCAGCGCCGCATAGATCCCGAACGTCGCGCCCGTCGTCACCAGGATCTCCGTGCCCGGGTCGTACACCAGCCCGTTGTCGCGCTGCAGCTTGTGGGCGACGGCCTCCCGCAAGCGCACTTCACCACGATTGTCCGGGTAGCCGGTGCGGCCCGCCTGCGCGGCCGATGAGGCGGCGGCGACGATGTGCGGTGGGGTAGGGAAGTCCGGTTCGCCGCGCATCAGCGACACCAATGTGCGGCCTTCGGATTGCAGCGCGCGCACCTCAGCGAGGATCGCGTTGACCGCGGTGGGCCGCATCATGGAGACGCGCGCCGCTAGGGTTGGAGAATAGGACGGCAAGACAGGAGAATAACATGTTGAGAGCGTCCCGTTTAGCGAATAAACTGGTCGACATAGTCTGCGCCGAGCCCGGCCTCAGTATAATGCTTGCGGCACATGTCGATTTTGGTGAAGACGTCTTCGTATCCCGTATGTTCGTCGCGCTCGTTCACATAGTACATACAGCCGGAAATATTGAAGAAGGTAATCATTTCGTCCACATCCTCGTCGACCACCAGCGTATGGGTTTCGCCCGGCGGCTCAAAGACGTAGTCGCCGGCCCGCGCCACCCAATCATGCTCAAGATAGCGCCAGGAGCCCTTGATCACATAGCCATGGACGGGCGCGGGATGGCGGTGCCGGCTGAGCGTCCCGGCCCGCCGCACGCGCAATAAATTGCACCATTGGCCGTTGAGCGTATTCAGCATCAGCGGTCGGAACCACACCTGCGGTGCCTGCGGAACCCAAACTCGTTCGTCGTCCGGCAAGGCGTGGGCGACGATTTGGTGCGGTGATAATGGATGGGTGCTCGGCATGAGTGTATCTTAGCCTGCCGAGTAACCCCCATCCACCGGCACCATGGCCCCCGTGATAAACGATGCGGCTTCCGAGCAAAGAAAAAGCACCGGGCCCGCGATCTCGTCCGGGCGTCCCCAGCGGGCCAGCGCGGTCCGCGAAAGTAACTGGGCGGATCGGGCAGGGTCTTCCTGCAGAAGTTGGGTGAGGGGCGTCGCGATCCACCCGGGGGCCACCGCATTGACACGGATGCCGCCGCCAGCCCAGGCCAGCGCCAGTGACTTGGTAAGTTGCGCCACGCCGCCTTTGCTGGCGCTATAGGCGGGCACGCGGGCACCGCCGAAGTAACTCAACATGGAGGCGATGTTGACGATGCAGCCGCCCGTCTTCGAGAGCAGTGGCTTAGCCGCCACACACATGCGCATCGTTCCCGTTAGGTTGATATCGAGCACTTGGGCGAAGACTTCAGGGTCGAACTCTTCATCGCGCCGTAGCACGCCCGCCGCATTGACTAAAATGTCGAGCGACGCCAGCGTGCCGAATAAATGCCCGATGGCACTGGCGTCGCCGACGTCGAGGTGTTGAGTTTGTACGTCCGGCGTAGGTAACTCATGGCTCACCAATCCGGCAGCCAAAACTATGGCCCCCGCGTGCGCAAACGCCTGGGCAATCGCTTGCCCGATGCCACTGGTCCCTCCCGTCACCAGAACGGACTTACCGGCGAAATTAAATATCACTCAGTGTAACGTCTCCCATACTTAGTGTTTCGATTCTTTGCCTGGCTCAGGTCGAGACTCGACCTTACACGAATTCGCCATTCAAGTCGGCACCCCCAGCCGCGGCAGCACCCATCTCATCACTACAAAGTAGCCACCGGCGAAGATCAGCAGTTCTAACCAATGTGGCATCGCTGTTACTCTTTCTTCTTTGGCTCGTTAAACGATCGTTCCACCATATCGTGGACGTCGGTCGAAACCCCGTGGTCGCGCCACAGCCAGCGCATCATTTCAGGTAACACGTTCTGCAGCATCTTCTGGCCATGCCGCTGGATGCCCCACGAGTAATTCACATCATAACCTTTTTCACTCAGGGCCTGCTGTAAGCGCACGTTTTGATAAAACCAATCGCGAGTCTGGTCGTAAGTGCCATCCGCCCGCAGGGCGCGGTTATCGTTCCGGCCATCCACGAGAAACACCCGGAGCGGTTTCTTGTCGCTTTTCAATATCATTTCCGGATAGACATGCCCCCCGCGAATATTAGTAAAGCTACCCACGTTGCTCAATACTTTGCGGAAATGATTCGGGCGTTCCCAGGCAACGGTGAATGCGGCGATCGCGCCGGAACTCGATCCACCGATGCCATGATGCTCGGGGTTCTTCGAAATATTGAAGTCCTTATAAAGCGCGGGCATTAACTCATCCACAATTACCCGCGCGTACTTATCATTTAGCGTGTTGTACTCCGTGCCACGGTTCGTGTCGCGGTCGCCCCAGTTTTGCGGCGTCGGCTCCGGTTGGTCGGGCCGCCGCCCCGGATTGATGAACACGCCGATCATCACCGGAATCTCGCGCCGGTAAATCAGGTTGTCCATCACCACCTGCGCCCGCATGTCGCCTTTCTCCGCCATAAACGCCTGTCCATCGTTGTAGATCATCAGGCTCGCCGGAACCGCCGCATCGTATTGCGCCGGCACATAAACCCAATAGGTATGTTGCGTGCCGCGATAGGCTTCGCTCGGCAGCGTAAAGGGCCCTTTGATTTCGCCCATCGGAACGCCGTCCTGCGGGATCGCGTCCGTAGCCAGCTTATAGTGAATGTCGGTATTGGGCGTCGGCACCTGCGCCGGACGCTGGCTGGGAGGGTTAGTTGCCGCCGGTGCGGGAGCCTGGCCGGACGCCCCCCCCGTGAAAAGGACAGCAGTGAACAGAGCAAAATTAAGTTTCATAGCTTCGGCGGCCAACATATCACGAGCGAGGGACCTGTGCCAAATCGAAAGGTGCCTGCGAACGGCCATTGCCGTGCAAGAGAGATCTTGAAACTATATGACACCGGCCATCTCCGCTCCCTTGTTACTTGACGCTCACCTCCTCGCGCAATTGTCGCGGCACCCCGGCGAGTGCCTAACCGTTCTGCTGCCACCCAGCCATCCCGGTGCCCCTGAAGGCCATAAACTCACCACCCTCCATAGCCTTTTTCACTCCCTCAAGTCGCAGCAACACCAGGAATTGCTCAAGAAAATCGAAGGTGTCTTGGCGGAGCACGATTTGAGCGGCGGTGGCTCGGGCTTGGCGATTTTCGCGGGCCCCGATTCGGTGGAAGCCTACCGCGCGCCCGTGGCGTCACCCAAGATTCACCAGGGCGCATGCCCTTTTATCCTTCCTCTCCTTTTGGAAGCCAGCGCCCCGCAGGATTTTCTGATTCTCGGGATCAGTAAGAAGTTGCTTCGCCTAGTGCAGTATTTGCACGGAACCTGCACCGCGCTGGAGCTTTCGCCGGCCGTACCCGCCAACCTGGACGAGTTCCGCCATCGCGCCGCCCATGGTGATCTGAATCGCCAAAATAGCTCCCCGGCGGGAAGTTCATCCGGAGGGCTGGGCGGCGTTCAGTTCGGCACCCTCACCGAGCGCGAGGACGAGCCGATCCACCTCCAACACTTTTTCGCCCGCGTCGATGAGGGTCTAGCCCCCATGCTCGGTCATCGTTTGCTCTTGCTGATGGGGCTGGAGGAGGAAATCGTCTATTTCCGGCGGGCGGCCGAACACTGCCGTCTCTTCGCCGAAGAAATTCCTCACGGAATGCGCGATCTGCCGTTGCGTGAAATCGCGCAACTGGGGCACGCGTGCGCTCTAGCGCACCGTCGCGCGGAGAATGAGCAAGCGTTAGAAAAATTTCGCGAACGAGGGAATCGCCGCCTCGCCATTGATGATCCTCCAGGCGTTCTCGAAGCCGCGCGTGAGGGCCGGGTGCATCTCCTGTGTGTGTCCGAGTCTGCCGAGGGCACCGACGCCGAAGAGGAGTTGTGGAACACGGCGGTCGTTGAGACACTCAACCACGGTGGCGAAGTCTTCGCGGTCCGGTCACCGGATCCGCTGGCGGCGCTCCTGCGTTACTAAATCGCGAACGAAGTGTGCCATCGGTAGCCAGTTTGACGAAAATAGTCACGATTTCATAGCGTCCTTACTCAGGCCAAGTTGACAGCAATGTATATATATAATATGAATAATCGATGCACCGGCTTCGCTCATGATCACCAGACGTTCCATCCTCCACCTCACCGCCGCCCCGGCCCTCTTGCCACCCCTTCTGCCCGCCGTCGGCCGCAAAACCGAAGTGACGATTCGCGGTAATCAGTTCTTCATCAATGGCCAGCCCACTTACCGGGGGCGAACTTACAAAGGTCACAAAATTGAAGGCCTCCTGATGAACTCGCGCATGGTGCAAGGCATCTTCGACGACAAGAATCCTCAAACTGCGTCGCGCTGGGCCTATCCCGACACCAAGAAATGGGACGCCGATCGCAACGTGCGCGAGTTTATCGCCGCCATGCCGCTCTGGCGTCAGCATGGTCTGCTCTCCTTCACCATCAATCTGCAAGGCGGCAGTCCCGAAGGTTACTCCAAGGCTCAACCCTGGTTCACTTCCGGCATCGCTCCCGATGGCTCATTGCTGCCGGACTTTATGCGGCGTCTGGAGCTCATCCTGAATCGCGCCGGCCAACTCGGCATGGTCGCCATCGTCGGTTATTTCTACTTCGGCCAGGATCAAACCTTAAAAGACGAAGCCGCTGTAAGTCGCGCCGTCACCAACGCCACCAACTGGCTGCTCGATCGCGACTACCGGAACATACTCGTCGAGGTGGATAACGAGACCAATGTCAAAGCCTACGATCATGAAATTCTGAAGCCCGCGCGCATTCATGAATTGATTGAGATGGTGAAAGGGATGAATCGTCAAGGCCGGCGGCTGCTCACCGGCACGTCCTACGGCGGCAATGGCATCCCGCAGCCGAACGTCGTCAAAAGCTCCGACTTTTTATTAGTCCACGGCAACGGCGTCAAGGACCCTCAGCGCATCGCCGCCATGGTCCGCGAGACCCGCGCCGTCGAAGGCTACCGGCCCATGCCCATCCTCTTCAACGAAGACGATCACTTTAACTTCGATCAGCCGGAAAATAATATGCTGTCCGCCATCTCCGAATACGCCTCATGGGGTTACTTCGATCCTGGGGCGAGTGACTACGCCGATGGCTATCAATGCCCGCCCGTCAATTGGGGCATCAATACCGAACGCAAGAAAGCTTTCTTTAACTTACTGCGCCAAGTTACTGGGGTATAAGTGCGCGACGGTTTTACCCTTTTTGACTCGCACGTCCACATCGGCACGGCTCGTCATACCGGCCGCCGCCATCCCGCTGCGGCCATCGTCGCAGACATGGATGAATTTGGCGTCGATTACTCGGTCGCCATTCCGTTCCCCGTTGTCGATGACTTCCGCCAGCAGCACGATGAGATCGGCGCGGCCATTCGCCAGTATCCCGGCCGGTTAGCCGGCGCGGCCTGTCTGAATCCCTTCATCCCGCCGCAGGACTTCCGCGATGAAGTCCGCCGCTGCCGCGAACAGCATGGCTTTCGCGCCCTCAAATTTCAGCCCCAGTATCAGGCCATGAACCCGCTGCTGGCTTCCAGCTCCTTCTTGTTTGAAACCGCGATTGAAAATCAAATGACGCTCATCGTCCACACCGGCTCCGGCATTCCTTTTTCCCTGCCTTCCATGTACTTACTCGCCGCCCAGCGTTACCCCGAATTGAATTTCGTCATGGCCCATTGCGGCGGCGGCGGACTCTTCTTCGGCGAAGCCATCGTCGCCGCCACCCTCTTCCCCAATATCTATCTCGAGTTATCGAGCCTCATGCCGAATCAGGTGCTCGAAGTCCTGGAACGCATCCCCAGCCACCGCCTCATGGCCGGCTCCGACCTTCCCGAGAACCTCCGCACCGAATTCACCAAACTCCTCGAACTCAAAATCACCACCGCCGAAAAACAAAACATCCTCAGCGCCACCGCCCTCCGCCTCTTCGGCCACCCGTCTACCACCCAATAAATCTTCCTACGAAACTTTTCGTTGACATCTACGAAAGAGTTCGTATATACTCGGCTCAGATGAGGCTGCGCCCCAAAACGAAAATCCCCAAACCCACTGCGGGCGAGCTCGAAATCTTAGACGTCCTGTGGCGGCTGGCCATCCCCGCCACCGTTCGCGAGGTCCATGCCGGGCTCAACGCCACCCGCCTCACGGGCTACACCACCGTTCTGAAGCTGATGCAGATCATGGCCGCCAAAGGCCTGCTTGACCGTGACGAAACCGAGCGCGCCCATCGCTACACGCCGCGTCTCAAACAACAACAAACCCAAACGCAGTTACTCCGCGACCTCGTTGACCGGGCCTTTCATGGCTCCGCGTCGATGTTGGTTCAACATGCCTTGGCGGCCAAGCGCGCGAGCCCCGCCGAGATTGCTGAAATTCGCGCATTGCTGAATAAATATGAGAAAGAAAATGGAGGTAGGTCATGATATTAGGCTGGACATTGGTACATTTTCTGTGGCAGGGCGCGGCTGGGGCGGCGGGGCTCGCGATGGTCTTACTGGCGGCGCGCTCGTCCAAAGTTCGGTATGCCGCCGGCTGCGTAGCGCTCGCCCTGATGGCCCTCGCGCCGGTCATCACTTACGCGCTTTTAGGCCAGCCCGGAGCGGTACGGGAACTCACCCCTCTGAGCCTCACGCTAGGGTCGGGTGACGCGCTCTTGCGCGCCATCATCGCCGCCGAAACCATCGCCTGGATCTCCTGGCTCCCGCTGTTCTGGCTGGCCGGCGTCGCAGCCCTCTCGGCCCGGCTCATCTTAGCGGCGCTCAGCGTCCATCGGCTCACCCATCGCGAGTCGACCCGCATGGAAGACGCCTGGCCGCACCTCAGCGCGCGCCTCGGGCTCACCCGCGCCGTCACCTTCCTCACCTCCACCCGCCTCATCGGGCCCGCCCAAGCCGGATTCCTGAAGCCGATCGTCCTGCTGCCTGCGAGCTTGCTTACCCAACTCCCGGCCGCGCAACTGGAGGCGATCATCGCCCATGAACTCGCGCACATCCAGCGCCACGACTACCTCATTAATCTATTCCAAACCCTCGTCGAGACCTTGCTCTTTTACCACCCTGCCGTCTGGTGGGTCTCCCGTGTCATTCGCGCTGAACGTGAGATTTGCTGTGACCGGATGGCCGCCGGCGTTACGGGCAACAAGCGCCAGTATGCCGAAGCCTTGTTGGCCGTCGAACTCATGGCCGGCGGCCAACTGGCCCTCATGAATGCCGCCACCGGCGGCGACTTACGCCAGCGCATTGACCGTCTGCTGGGTCAAGCCAATCGTCCCCCCTCGGCCGGATTGCCCGCGCTCATGGTCGCCGTTTTACTCGCTGGTGCCATGCTCTTTCCGCTCTTTGAGTCGCAAGCCCAGACGACGCCCAAGCCGGCGGCCCAGGAATCCCTCTCCTTCTGGCAGACCATCGACCGCTGGCACCGCGACTTCGTCCGCCGCACCGGCCTGATGTCTCAGTCTCCCAAACCGGCTCCGCAGAAAGCCTTCGCGCCGGCTTCGCAGATTTCCTACGACCGCTGGCTCCACGAAGACGTCGTCTACATCATCGCCGAACCCGAAGCCAAACGCTTCCAGGCACTCAAGTCCGATAGCGAGCGCGAGCAATTTATTGAGCAGTTCTGGCAACGGCGCGACACCAAGCCCGCCACGCCCGGGAACGAAGCTAAGGAAGAGCACTATCGCCGCATCGCCAAAGCGAACCAAAAATTCGCCACCGCGAAGGAAGCGGGCTGGAAGACGCCTCGCGGCCGCCTCTACATCGTTAAAGGTCCGCCCGACGAGCTCGAAATTCACCCCGAACGTAAAAACGAGCAGTGGCTTTACCGTTCCCCAAGAGAGATCTTCGAGTTCAAACTCTAGCACCACCACCGCTTAGAAAATAGTTGTCGCCCTGTGCCGCAGGTCAGGTTCGTCAGACTTAACAGAACCCCGGCCGTCAGGGAGGGGATCTCGTAGACTTGCCATAAGAACATATTCACCCGGTCGCGGCACTAATACTCTGACCGCGTGATTTCTATCGTTTTCTGTTGGCCCGCTTACTAGCCCACGGCGTCACCCGTGGGGTGCATTCTAAGGCTGTTCGCAACCCCCGGCTGACGCCGTGGGCTGGTAAAGCTAAAGTTATAAATCACCCGGTCGAGACACTAGCCACCAACGACAGCCGGAACCAGGGCCAATGCCGCTTCACTTGGCCTTGGGCCAGTCCGGCCCTTCGCGCGAGCGCTTCTAACTCATCCGCATGAAAGGCCGCCTCCACTGAGACCGGCCCGTCATGCAGCACCAGCGAACTCCAGCGCAAAAGCCACGCCGTCGCCGGCAGAAAGTAGTAAGCCAGCGGATGGCGTTCCAGGTCCTGCACCACCACTGCGCGCCGGGCGCAGCGGGCCATCTTCGCCAGCAAATCCACCACTTCGTCGTCCGTGAAGTGATGCAGAAACAGCGCGCAATGCACGACGTCGAAGGCGCGATCCTTGAAAGGCAGCGCAAACGCATTGCCCGCCACCTTGGGCTGCGGAGCATCGCGCAAATTGCGTTCCTGCCAGTCCAGGCAAGTCACCTGCGCCCTCGGGAACGCCCCCGTCACCGTGCGCGCCACATCGCCCCGCGCGGCACCGACGTCCAGCATGGTAAACGCCGCATCGGCCCGATAGAGCTGCCTCAAAGAACCATCCAGCACCCGATGGCCGCCCAACCAGCGGTTAATGCTCGTCAGTTCGCGCAGATTGCGCTGCGCCTCCTCATCGGGGGCATCGTCCAGGATTTCGCGAACCAGCACTCGCCCACCGCGCGCATGAATCACCAAGCGTCAGGAACCTCGATGGTGCCTTCCAGGTAAAAAGCACCGTGTCCCGCGATCAGGATGCGGTCGCCCTTCGCTTCGCACCACAGCTCGCCACCGCGTTTTGAAGCCTGCAGGGCGTGCAAACGAGTTTTACCCAATCGTTCCGCCCAATAGGGGGTTAACATGCAATGGGCACTGCCGGTGACGGGGTCTTCGTCGATGCCCGCGCGAGGCGCAAAGAAGCGCGAAACGAAGTCGGCGCTGTCCCCCGGTGCCGTCACAATCAATCCTAAGTGGTCAATGGCGGCGAGCGCCCGCATATCAGGCTCCAGCGCGCGGACTTCCGCTTCGCTGCCGAACACGGCCATCTCAAAGGTGCCGCTGAAGTGCGATTCCGGCATCGCGCCCAAGGCGGCCGCAAAGTCGGGGCGGGGCGGGGAAGGCATCGGCCGTCGCACGGGAAAGTCGAGTGTGTAAAGGTCCCCGGTGCGCGTCACGGAGAGTTCGCCGCTCAAAGTCTGGAAGCGGAAATGCTCGCGCGCCCGATCCATCCGTTGCGCGATCACGTAAGCCGCAGCCAACGTGGCATGGCCGCACAACGGCATCTCCACCGTCGGCGTAAACCAGCGCAGCTGATAATTTCCCGGCGCCATCAGCACGATAAAAGCCGTCTCGGCCAAATTATTTTCCGCCGCAATCGCCTGCAGCAGTGCCGTATCGAGCCAACGCTCCAGCGGGCAAACCGCCGCCGGATTGCCCCCAAACAATTTCGAACTAAAAGCGTCAATCTGATAAATCGGAACTCGCATACCCAGCGCCCTAGCGAACCCCGCACGTCAGCAAGGGGATGCTCATCACTCCCTTAAAATCTACTGCAACCGGTTCCGGTTCTTCTCATTCAACACCAACTCATTAAAAATCCGCAGCACTTCCTGCCGGTAAATATACGTCCGGCGCATCGCCCGCCGCAGATTTTCCTCATACGCCTTCGTCTTCAATACCTTTTTCACCACCGCTTTCGGAATGTCGATATCCCGCCGGATCGAGTCAACCGATTGCCCGCGCAGAAACAGCCCATAGAAAAGGGCCGCCTCGCGCATCGGCGCTTGCGGGTCGAAATCGTCGTGGTGCAACATAGCCATGATCAGAAGGCTCGAAAAACCGTAGTATAAATAGCGGAGCCTGCTTTCGGCAAGTGGCAACTTTAGTGCCAAACAAAACGCTCTCCCAGCTCGAGCCAACTCACCGGCCCAAACCATAGGAATCTAATCGGTTACACCCGCCAAATTCCGTAGATGCCCGCCACCGTTGGCCGCTCTTTATTTCGATGAATCGGCCCCGGCCAGGACTCTCAAAGTTTTCATCCTCCCCCTGACCCCATCCTCTGCCACGCCGGCGTCGCTTTTCGCAGCTTCACCCACACCGGAAACGCGTCCGGCGTCTCCAGCCACACCCGCATCCACTCGATCATCTCCGTCTTGACGGCCCAATTGGCCCGCGGCGACCGTCGCGCCAGTTCCGCGTGCCGCTTCGCCAACAGCACCGCCTCCCGCCCGGTCGCCGCCAGCAAAGTCCGCTCCAGCGCCCCGAAATCCTCCTGCCGAACCCCCTCCACCTCCGGCGTTAAGGCAACCCCCGACGCCCGCAACAGCCGCCGCAAATACCCCTCCGAGATCGGTGCCAACTCCACGCGCAGACGCTGCCACACGGCCCCGTCCACCAGGGCCACGCCCGCCAAACGCTCAGTCAGCTGTGTTTTTCTTGAGGGCACGGCGATAATTCTGCACCGCCCGCTGATGGCCGGCGATGTCGCTGGAAAAGTGATGTCCGCCGCTGCCATCCGCGCGCGCCACGAAAAAAAGATACTTCGTCGATTCCGGCCGCAACGCCGCTTCCAGCGACTTCAAACCAGGGTTGGCGATGGGCCCCGGCGGCAAGCCTGCATTCCGGTACGTGTTGTAAGGATGCTCCCGATCCAGGTCCGACCGATGGATCTTGCCGCGCCACCGCCCCTCAATCAACGCGGCATAGGCCACCGTAGGGTCGCACTCCAGTTTCATCTTGAGCGCGATCCGATTCCAAAAGACCGACGACACCAGTGGCCGCTCCTCCGGCACGCCCGTCTCCTTCTCCACCAGCGACGCCATGGTCACATAGCGCAAAGCATCGTGCGTTCCGCCTGCTTGCTTCCACGCCCGCCGGAAGCTCGCCACCATTTCGCGGCAAACGGTCTTCGCCGTCGTG
The DNA here is from genome assembly GCA_031367405.1 of Bryobacteraceae bacterium. Lineage (GTDB taxonomy): Bacteria > Acidobacteriota > Terriglobia > Bryobacterales > Bryobacteraceae > JALHNI01. The sequence goes on along the minus strand of JANLPT010000322.1, from coordinate 6,454 downwards.
CGGCGCGGGAACCGGTACGTCGCCGGAAACAGGAAGCCTTCCAGCGTCGGCGCGCCCGGTGCCAACTCCCCCACCAGCCCCGGCTCAGCGGACTCGGCGATAAAGCTCTGCGCGTCCACCACGCCCACCGCCGCCAATATCCGCGCGATGTCATACCGGTTGCTGCCCTCTGGAATCGTCGCCTCGAATTGAAAAATGTCGCCGCGCTTCAGCCGGTCTACGATTTCCCACACCGTCGCCGGCTTTTCGAAAACATACTCCCCGGCTTGCAGCTTGGCCTGCTTGAGCGTCTTCGCTACCACAAACAGATTCGCGTCGCGAATCACCCCCGCCTTCAGCAGCTGCGCGCCGATCTGCCGCGTTCCGGTTCCTCGCGCGATCTCCACCCGCGCCCCCGGCGGCGGCGTGCTTTGGGTCCCGAGTTGCCACTGCGCCAAGCCCGCCAGACCAATGCCCAGCAGCGTCCCACCAACCAAAAGCCGCTTCAAACGATGCCCTCCTGCTCGTCCAGCGCATACGCCAGCGCATCGAGGTAACTCTCCAAAATCAACACGGCCGATAGTTTGTCCACCTGCAACGCCCGCTTGTCGATGCCCATGCCGCTTTCGCGCAACACCCGGCCAGCCACCTTCGACGTCCACCGTTCGTCCCAATATTCGCAAGGCACGCCGGTCCATTCCGTCAGCCGCGCGCCGAAGTCGCGGGCATGCTGCGATCCGCGGCTCTCCTTACCGCTCATATGCAACGGATTCCCCAACAGAAACAGTTGCACTTCCCACTCCTTCACGATTTGCTGCATGTAAGCCCGATCGGCCCGGATGTTCCCTCGCGTGTAGGTGGGTAGCCCCTGTGCTGTCATTCCCAACGGGTCACTCCCGGCGAAACCGATCCGCCGCTTACCGAGGTCCAAGGCCAATATTCGACTGTTCATCGCCGCGATTTACCACTCCGGGGGAAACTGATTTCATTATAGAGTTCCGCGTGTTAGAGTCGAAACAAATCGGTGGAAATCCTAAGCCCAATCGAGTCTGTAATCCGGGAACCCAAAACGGCTGGCGCGCGCAGCGTCAGCTTACGCATCATCGCGCTCGCGATGTTGATCGCCCTCCTCTACTACGGACAATTATTTTTGATCACCATGATCAGCTCCGTCATCATCGCCTTTATCCTCGAACCCTTCGTCATCTTCATCATGAAACTGCGCATTGGCCGCGGATTCGCCAGCTTTCTGGCCTGTAGCATCGCGCTGTTAGGCGTCTACCTGTTGGCCCTGGCCGCCTTCACGCAGATCTCCCAACTGATGGAGGATTTGCCGCAGTACAGTCTCAAAATGAACGCCCTGGTGGATCGCGTCAGCGATCGCGTGGAAGGCTTTGAAAGGTCCATCGCCCAGATTCTGCCGCGCCGTTTGCAGGAGTCCGGTGCCCATCCGGCCTCCAATCCCGCCGCCGGTCCGCCTGGTTCGGTCTCGGCCGCCCAAACGCCCAACAGCGTCCGCCGCCGCCGCACGCCAGAGCCGCCCCCCGCCGCCCCCGGTGTCCAGGAAGTCCGCCTTTACCAGCCCCGGCCGAATATTCTCCTGCTGCTCTATAGTTCCATCTCGAGTTACTATAACCCGCTGCTGATGTTTTCCTTCGTTCCCTTCCTGGTCTACTTCATGCTCAGTTGGCGCGATCACATGCGCCGCGCTTTTCTGGGGCTGTTTCAAGGCGAGTCGAAAGACGTCGCCACGCGCAGCTGGCACGCCATCGCCGGCATGGCCCGGGCCTACATGGCCGGCAATTTCATGCTCGGTCTCGTCCTCGGCCTCTTCAGCACCGTCTTTTTCATCCTGGTGCAACTGCCCTACCCGTTTCTCATCGGCCCCCTCAGCGGCTTCCTCAGCATCGTCCCTTATCTGGGTCTCCCGATGGCCCTGCTGCCCCCCGTGCTGGCCGCGTTGCCCGTCTATAGCAACCCCGGTGCCTATCTCATCATCGCCTCCACCGTGGGCTTCCTGCACCTGGTCGGCTTAAACCTGCTCTACCCCAAAATGGTCGGCAGCCGGGTCCATCTCAACCCCCTCGCCGTCACCGTCGCCCTCATGTTCTGGGGCCTCCTCTGGGGCGGCGCCGGACTCGTCCTCGCCATCCCCGTCACCGCCGGCATGAAAGCCGTCTTCGACAACGTCTCCGGCCTCCAAGTCTACGGCCGCCTTCTCGGCGACTAGTACGTACAACAATTCCCCGCAAAACTCGAAATATCATAGAGTTAGCCCTTGACCTAGTACGTTCAAGCGGTAGAATATGAGAACGGTACTGTAGAACCCTGTCTCTCAGGCCGATCTGATCCTTGTAAGATGAGCGTCGCCTCTCCAACAAGAGTGGGCTAAGGAGAAACAGCTCAGGATGCACCTCCCCATCGCAACCTGCATTATTTGTTTGTTGGCACTCCCCGCCTTCGGGGCGAGATACACCCGACCCGTCTCAAAATTTGCTGTCTCAAAATTTGTGGCCAAACCCAAAGCCACCGCCATCCGCCCGAATCCTAAATCCAAAACACCCTTGAAGCGCCTCCGGCGCGGTCACACCGTCTGGCAGCAAACCTGGGCCGCGCCCACCTTCGGCGACCCTACCTTTGGCGACTCCTTCAACGGTGACGATCCCATCGTCCGCCAAGCCGCCGTCGAAGCCCTCGGACAATACAACGGCACCGTCGTCGTCGCTGATCCCGCCACCGGCCGCCTGCTCACCGTAGTGAATCAGAAACTCGCCTACCGTGACGGCTTCACGCCCTGTTCCACCATCAAAGTTGTGGCCGCCATGGGCAGCCTGATGGAAGGCAATGTCGACAAGGATTCGCGCCGCAACAATCTGAATCTCACCACCGCCATCGCCCGCTCCAATAATCCCTACTTCGCCCAACTCGGTAACGAACTCGGCTTTGAAAAGGTCACCCACTACGCCCGCCTCTTCGGTTTGGGCGAGAAGGCAGTCTACGGTCTCGACGACGAGCATCCGGGAACATTGCCGATCGGCATTCCCCGCGAAGGCCTCGGCATGATGACCAGCTTCGGTTCCGGCATCAACCTCACCCCGCTTCAACTAGCCGGTGCACTCACCGCCATCGCCAACGGCGGCACCCTCTATTGGCTTCAGTATCCGCAAAACCAAGTGGATGTAGAAAAGATGCGTCCGCGCATCAAACGCTCCATCAACCTGCAGCCCGTGCTCGATGACATCAAGCCAGGGATGGCCGGTGCGGTCGAATATGGCACCGCGCGCCGGGCTTTCTATGACGCTACGGAGCCCGTCTTCGGCAAAACCGGCACCTGTACCCATTCCGACAACCAGACCCATCTCGGCTGGTTCGGCTCCTTCAACGAAGTGGAGGGCCGCAAGCTGGTCGTCGTCGTATTGCTCACCGGGGGCAGGCCCATCAACGGTCCCGTGGCTTCGGGTGTTGCGGGCGAAGTCTACCGCAATCTCTCAAAGGTGCGCTACTTCTCCCGCGCTCCGCTGGCCCCGTTTACTCCCACGGCCGAAATGTTGAGCCGGATTCCGGGGTCGGAATAGGCGCCGCCACGCGCACCCGTTCGAACAACGCGTACGTCAGTTCGGACAACCCTTGTCCCGTCACGCTCGAAATCGTGAAAAACTCCATGCCCTGGGCCTCGGCCTCGGCCCGCAGCCCATTCAGCCGCTCCGGATCCCCCGCCGCATCGATCTTGGTCGCCACCACCAGCATGGGCTTCTTCAACATCTCTTCGCTAAACGTGCCCAACTCTGCCAGAATTGCCCGGAAATCGGCCACCGGTTCGCGATGGCTACCCTCGGAAATGTCCACCAGATGCAGGATGATCTTCGTTCGCTCAATGTGCTTCAGGAAGCGCAGACCCAACCCCTTGCCCTCATGCGCCCCTTCGATAATGCCGGGAATGTCCGCGATCACCAGCGTCCGCGAATCATCGTCCGCCATCCGCACCACACCCAGGTTCGGTTCGAGCGTCGTGAACGGATAATCGGCCACCTTGGGCCGCGCGGCAGAAAGACGCGAAATCAGCGTCGACTTGCCCGCGTTCGGAAACCCCACCAGCCCCACATCGGCCAGTAGCTTCAGTTCCAGACGCAGCCGCTTCTCCTCACCCGCAAAACCCTGTTCATGTTCCGTCGGCGCTTGGTGCGTTGGCGTGGCAAAGTGCTGGTTGCCCCGGCCGCCGCGTCCGCCCTTGGCCACCAAAAAGGTGTCGCCCAGAAAAGAGAAGTCATGCAAGGCTTCGCCCGTTTCGAAATCGTAAATCACCGTGCCCACCGGCACTGGCAAAACTACCCCCTTGCCCTCGCGCCCCGTCCGCTGCGATCCTTCGCCATGGACGCCGCGCTCGGCTTTGTGCTCCGGATTGAAACGGAAGTGCAACAGCGTGTTGTGGTGCGGAGACGCCACCATCGTCACGTCGCCGCCCCGCCCGCCATCGCCGCCACTCGGGCCGCCACGGGGCACAAACTTCTCGCGCCGGAACGCCATGCAGCCATTGCCGCCGTCGCCGGCCTTTACGTAGATCTTTACTTCATCAATGAACATAAAAAAGAAAAAGGCCGCTGGGGGTCAGCGGCCCTTCCAAACTAAGAAAAAACTTTTCTGACTAAGCCGGGACAACGATGCCGACGAACTTGCCCATCCGGCCACGGTCGCGGAATTCCACGATGCCGCTCACGCGCGCATACAGCGTATCGTCCGAACCGACGCCCACATTCTCGCCGGCTTTGATCTTCGTGCCGCGCTGCCGGACAATGATCGTGCCGCCCGTGACGAGTTCGCCACCGAAACGCTTCACACCCAGCCGCTGACCCTGTGAGTCGCGCCCGTTTCTAGAACTACCTGCACCTTTTTTACTAGCCATGGTGGATTTCCTTTATTACCCGACGATCGCGTCGACCTTTACGGTGGTGTAGTTTTGACGATGACCAATCGTGCGCTTGTACTGCTTTTTGCGCTTAAACTTGAAAACGATAATTTTGTCCGCGCGGCCATTGGCCTGGATGGTCGCCGTCACCTTGGCGTCCTTCACATCGGACCCCGCCCGAATCCCGCCATTGTCCCCAATCGCGAGCACCCGGCCCAATTCGATCTGGTTCCCGGTGGCTCCATCGAGCGTCTCGACGTTTATCGTCTGACCCGCTTCTACGCGGAATTGCTTTCCGCCCGTTTCAACTACTGCGTACATAACAAAATCCTCTGGTTTTCCCGGCTCTCTACTGCCTTGGGTTTTGAGGTTCGCGCCTTAAGCACTCCGGCCCAGGGTCGAGACACACGACTCCGCGAACCCTCTTAATATAGCGCATCCCGAGCCACAAGCGCTACCGCAAGTCCTGTCCAACGCAATCCAAGCCAAGTCCTCAACCCAAAAAATTAGCCGAAAATTCACAAAAACTCCAACCAAAGTCAACGTCCGACTAGAAAATAACTCCTGTATTATCAATCGATTACAGGTAAGTTTGCGTTTGCTAACCATTTCCTTAACGACATAAAACCAATAGAATCAACAACTTAATGGAAATCGCCTTCCGCCGCCCCCCAAATCGCCCCAAATCCGCCACCCCCATTTGCGCCAGTCACAACAATCCCCTCGACCCACCCCATCCCGTAACCCATACCAAAACCACGACTTACCCCCAGCCCCGCTACCCCCCTTTGCGCCCCACCCCCAATCGACATGCCACCCTTACCCCATGCCACGACCAATCTCCGATTCACAACGCGCCGCCTGCCAACAGAACGCGCAAAACTCCACCGGACCTCGCACTTCCGACGGCAAAGCCAAAGCCCGTCTCAATGCCATCAAGCACGGCCTCACCGCCAAACTCCCCATCCTCCCCTTCGAATGCGCCGCCGACTACCAAGCCCTCAAAGACGGCTTCGAACAGGACTTCGCCCCCCAAAACACCTACCAGCTCTTCCTCACCCAACAGCTAGCCACCCACGCCTGGCGCATCCTCCGCTCGCAACAAGTCGAAATCGGTATGCAGGACCTTCTCCTCAAACAAGTCATCCACGAGCTCGACAAGCAAGGCTACGACGCCGCCCAAGCCCTGAAACACAACCCCTACGCCGGACTCGCCCTCACCCTCCAAGCCCCCAAAGACGACCCCAAAAACCACCTCCACCTCAACTTCTTCCGCTACTCCCGCCAAATTCAATCCGACTTCCAACGCGCCGAAAAGTCCCTCCACCAAGCGCTAAAGTCAAACAAATCAACCACTCCCCGCTTCGTTTCGCCAACCCTCACCGCCCCAGCAACGTCACCACACTCGTCGCCCCACTGCCCCCCAAATTCTGCGCCAATCCAACCCCCCGCCGCACCACCTGTCGCGCCGGTTCCGCGGGGCCCCGCCGCGGAGGGCCCCCAACACCAAACTGGGCCGCCCGGCGGGCCGCCGCCCGGGGGGCGGGGGGGGCGGGGCGGGGCCGGGGGGGG
>JANLPT010000182.1:0-51098 GCA_031367405.1 Bryobacteraceae bacterium | reverse complement strand
GGCTGCGGTGCGGGACTCGAACAATACCGCCATCATCCCGGGCCTGGCGGGGATTACGGCGGCAGTGAATCCGGCGCCCTCGCGGCGCTTGAATCCGCTTTGGGGTTCGCGCACGACGATCGAAACCACGGCCAACGGCTTATATGGCGCGGGATTTATCCGTTTCGACAAGCGCTTCTCGAACGGCCTGCTATTTGGCGGCCACTACACGTTCAGTGGCAATTTCTCGGATAACGACGAGTCGCTCGGCGTGGGTGACATCACCAATTCCAGCCCGCAGGTGCCGCAGGATTACAACAATTACCGCAACGAGAATTCCCGTTCGGTGTTTGATCGCCCCCATCGCGTCGTCGCTTTCTGGAACTACGAAGTCCCGTGGCTCAAGAGCGATGCGGCTTGGAATAAATTTGGCAAGCAGGTCTTTGGCGGGTGGCAGGTGAGCGGGGTGTTCGACGCCCAAAGTGGACAGCCCTTCACCATCCGCACCGGCGTGGACACCAATGGTATCGGCACAGCCGCCCCGGCGCGGCCCAATCTGAACGCGGGCGGCGCTTTCACGAGGGACTTGGTCTCGAACGATCTGCGCACCTTCGTAACGCCCGTAAACGGCACAGGTCGTTACACCACTACGCTGAATTCGGTCACCAATATCCCGTTGGCGAATACCTCGAATGTGTTTGGCAATCTGGGACGCAACACGCTGCGGGGGCCGAAATTCTCCAATTGGAGCGTTTCGGTGTTCAAGAACATCAAGGTAACGGAGCGTTGGAAGGTGCAACTGCGCAGCGACTTCTTGAACGCCTTCAACCAGTACAACTTCAATAATCCGGTGGCGACGATGAACTCCCCCATCTTCGGCACCAACACCTCTAACCCCGGCAACCGCACCATGCTGATGAGCGCAAAGATCAGCTTCTAATTGCTGTGACGGCGTGATTTCGTATGATTGCGCGTCCAACGGCAAGCGCAGCAGCCGCTCACTACGTGCGCGGCTGGAGCGGGCCACGACAAAGTTGGCCAACCATTTTCAGGGAGCTTAGTCGTGGCCCGCTCCCTCCGGTCGCGGCTGGATTTGTGCCTCACTTAAATGACAGCTCAGCCGCGAACGAAGTCGGGGACGCGTTTGGCGCGTCCTGAAAACCATGAGGCACCCTGCTAACCGCAAACCAGCCGGGAACGGAGTGACCGGGTCCGCTCAGCCGTCGACAACCCGGTCACTCTTCAGAAACCACCCCGTAACCTGTTGATTCTCATAAGAGAAAAATTTGGCGAGCGCGAGCCGCTTACTTCGTGCGCGGCTGAGATGCCGGGTGGTTTCCGCCCCTCATGACGCGCCCCGCGCGTCCGTGACTTCGTTCCCGGCTGGTGGCGGCGCTGAAAATAATGGGTTTGCGAGTATGCCTCATGGAGAGTGGGCGGGTCCGGCAGCAGCCGGAGAAAGTTATAAATCACGCGGTCGCAGCACTACGGAGTTGGCGTGTACATTTCGCCGCGCTTTTTCTTGCCGCTGCGGTAGAGCTCCTGCTTGATGGCGAACATGCGCTTGTCTGCCACATCGAGCAGGGTCTCGGCTGAAGTTCCGTCGGCTGGAAAGACCGATTGTCCGACGCTTAAGCTGACGCACGGCTGGCCCGTGACGGCGAGCCCGTGCGCTTCCACCATGTCCCTCATTTGCGTCATACGGCGCTCGACCGACTCGGGCGTGGCGGACCTCAGGATCACGACAAACTCGTCGCCGCCCATGCGGGCTACGTAGTCTGAGCCACGGCAGAGTTGGCGCAGACCTTGGGCAGTAAGTTGCAGGAGCCGGTTGCCTTCCAGGTGACCGAAATGATCGTTGACGGCCTTGAAGCCATCAAGGTCAGTCACCAGCACGGTGAGCGTGCTTTCATTCGCCATCGCCACCTTCACTTCGCTATCGAGATGCAGAAACAAGCTGCGCGCATTCGGCAGCCCGGTCAATTCGTCGGTGGCCGCTGAGCGCTGCGCCTGCTTGAAGCGCAAGGCATTCTGAATCGCCGTGCCGGACTTGGCACTGATCGCGAGCAACAGCCGCAAGTGGTCCGCCGTGAATGCCTCCACCTGGCTGGAGTAGAGGGCTAGTGCGCCGAGGGGGCCATCCACGCCTTCGAGCGGAACGGCCAGGGCCGAACGGAGCGTGGAAAACTTTGTGGGATCGTTTAGATAGCCCGGCTCCACTGACGGGCTGCCATTGATGATTGGCTTCTGCTTCTCTACCACCCAGCCCGACAGGCCCTGCCCCACGGGAATCTCGAGCGACGAAAAGAGCTTGGCTTCCGCCCCCGTCACATACTCCGGCCGCAGCACCTTGCCCTCCGTGATGTAGATGGCCAAGCTATCGTGCGGCACGATGTTCTTGAGCCGTCCGGCGAGCAAAGAGAAGGTATCTTCAATGCTGAGCGAAGTGCCGATGTCGCGCGTGACTTCGAGCAAACTTTGAATCTCCTGCCGCGCCGCCGCAATCGACAGAGTAAAATTCATCTGCGCCAGATCCGCCGTATTGGGCCCCGCCTCGCCGGCGCTCGCGACCTCCAAATGAGTGGCTCCGCGGAAGCTGCGCACCCGGGTGACGGTGGGGGTGGTGGCTTTTGTTTTGCGCTCGAATTCGGCGAAGCGGCGCACCACGATGTCCACCACGCGCGGGTCGAACGTCTTACCGCTTTCCTGGGCGATGACGGCAATCGCTTCCTCAAGGGGAATGCCGGCCCGGTACTGCCGGTCGGAAGCCAGGGCATCCAAGCTATCCACCACCGCCAGGATTCGCGCGCCGATCGGGATCGCCATGCCGCGCAAGCCGTCCGGATAGCCTGACCCATCCCAGCGCTCGTGATGCGATCGCACGATCGGCACCACCGGGTACGGAAATTCGACGGCCTCCAAAATCTCCGCGCCCACCGCCGGATGCACCTTCATCTTTTCGAATTCTTCCGCCGTCAACTTGCCGGGCTTCGAAATAATGTATTCCGGCACCGCCAGCTTGCCGATGTCATGCAGTAGAGCGGCCGCGTTGAGCGCATGAATCTCGTCCTCGCTGAGCCCTAACTCGCGCGCGATTTCCGTGGAATACACTTGCATGCGGCGGAGATGGTCGTGCGTCGTTTCGTCCTTGGCGTCGATCGCCAGGGCGAGCGCTTTAATGGTGCGCAGATGTAGTTCGGCCATGCGTTTGGCTTGCTGCTGCTCGTCTCCCAGACGGCCCAGATAGATGCGGTATGAGCGTTCCACCAAGTAGGCGGTGGGCAATAGCAATACCGCCACTTCCCATCCCAGGCTTTGGAACAGAACCGAGAAGGCCCAGGCCAGCACCGCGCAAATCAGGTACTGCGGCGCGGTGAAGAAGAAATTCTCGTACCAATGGCGGAAGGACGGCTTGCCGCTGGTGAGGCTGAGCACCAGCGAGATCAGGACAGTGTTCACGAAAAAGTAAACCAAGCTCGCCACAAAGTACAGCAGCGCCGCGTTCTCGCTCACCCCTCGCACGGCCGGCGATTGAAAAGCCGTGTACCCCGCCGCAGCCGATAGAATCGTCCCCGCTACACTGAACAGGGTCTGCAGAACCTTCGGGGCCTTCGTACCCCAGACGCACTGCGTGATGCTACCCGTGGCGGCTGTCACCAGCATGGCCGGCAACGGCAGGTAGCTCATGGCCATCAACGTCACCAGATAGTTGATCGAGAGCGTACCTAAAACGCCAGGAATTTTCACCTTAAGCGGCGAAGCCAGCACAACGAACAGCAGCGACAAGGCGAGCTTGCCACCGGCAATTTCGCTCCAGTTGGCACCAGAATAGGCCAGTAAGCCGTAACCGGCGATCAACACAGCGGCGATGTATGCTTTGGCGACCGCGCTCATGAGAAGTTTCTTTACCCGGCCCGCAAAGGACACAACGGGCAGACCCACTACGGGCTACTGAGTCTTTCGACCAATCCGGGGTCAGGAAGCATGGGGCGAACACCTTAGCGGATCTCCGCTGTGATACGCTCCCCCCGATGCATCCTTGGCTGAATCACTATGCGCCACACGTCCCGGCGGCCATCCCGCTACCCCAGGTGACGCTGCTCGAAACGTTTGAAGATCGCGCCCAGCAATTTCCCGCTTCCACGGCAGTGTTCCATTTTGAAACGGTGATTTCGTTCGGATCGCTGGCCGCCGAAGCTTTGCGTTTTGCCACCCAACTGGCCGCCTGGGGAATCGGCCCGGGCGATCGCGTTGCCGTCTCGCTCCAAAACGACCCCGAGTTTCTGGTCGCTCAATACGGCACTTGGATGCGCGGCGCGATCCTGGTGCCGCTCAGCGCGCTGCTGAAGCAACGGGAAATCGCCTTCCATTTGGCGGACGCGGGCGCGCGCGCTTATGTCTGCCGCGACGAAATCTTTGCGAGTCAGGCCCGGCATGCGCTGGCCGGTACCCCGGTGGAACAGGTGCTGCTCTCGAGCCAGATGTCCAGTCTGCCCATGGGTGACCCGGCCGTCCGGATGCCCGTTCACCTGGACGCCCCCGCGTACCTGGTGTACACCTCTGGCACCACCGGCGCTCCCAAAGGTGCCATCAGCCTGCACCGCCACATTGCCTTCAACGCCCACGTCTTCCGCATCTGGCTCGACGCTACCGATGGCGATGTGATTGCGGGCATCGCTCCGCTGTTCCACATCACCGGGCTCGTCGCCCAAATCGCCCTGTCCGCTCTCTCCGGTGCCCCTCTGATTTTGGCCCATCGTTTCCACGCTGCGGAGACCCTGCGCCTCATCCAACTGCATCGGGCTACCATCTCAGTGGCCGCCATCACCGCTTATATCGCGCTTTTGAAAGAGCCCGCCGCTCCGCTGACGCATTGGACCAAGTGCTGTACGGGCGGCGCGCCGGTACCGCCCGCCGTGGTGGAGCAATTCCATCAGCGTTTCCAAGTGCGCATCCATAACACCTACGGCCTCACCGAATCGAACTCGCCCAGCCACCTCACTCCGCTGGGCGCGACGCCGCCCATCGACCCTGTTTCCGGCGCGCTGGCCATTGGGCTGCCCATTCCTAACTCCATCGCCAAGATTGTCGATGCCGAAGATCCCACGGTGGACCTGCCCCCCGGCGCGCCCGGTGAAATCGCGCTTCAAGGCCCCATGATCTTTGCCGCTTATTGGAATCAACCCGCCGCTTCCAAGCAGGCTTTCCACGACGGTTACTTTCTGACGGGTGACATCGGAGTGATGGACCCGCAGGGGTGGTTCTACGTCGTTGACCGCAAGAAGGACATGATTGTGGCCTCGGGCTTTAAGGTTTGGCCGCGCGAAGTGGAGGACGTGCTCTATCAACACCCCGCCGTACGGGAGGCGGCGGTGGTGGGGGTGCCCGATGAGTACCGGGGCGAAACCGTGAAAGCGATCATCGCGACGCGCGCGCCGGTGACAGCCGAAGAGATCATCCTTTTCTGTAGGGAGCGTCTGGCGGCGTACAAATACCCTCGCCTGGTTGAATTTGTGGAGGAGATTCCGAAGACGGCGAGTGGCAAGTTTCTGCGGCGGGCCTTTCGTACCCCCGTACCGGAAGGGCCAAAGTAATAGGCCGTTTGAGCCGAATTACCTATCGCCAGGGTCCGCCGGAAACGGCATCATCATCGCATGGCTTCTGCTGATCACACAACGTTCACGCCAGCCCGACAGGGCGACGTCCCGCGGATCAAGCGGCAGCCAGACCTATTCCGCGTTCGCGCCACCAGCGGACAACATGTGCAGAGACGCAAGTTCCGCGTGAATCAGCGCGACCTCAGCGGGTTTATCGTACTGACGATTGCCCTTTGTGCCGTCGCTTACCTCATGGGGCTGATGATCGGAATCTAAAACTCCGCACGAGCGCCCGGTTCCTTTCCTCACTTGAGACACGATCTACCTCCACTATTTCTGTGTCTCCAGGCCGAGGCCGGAACCGCGAGCCAAGCCGCGAGCCAAGCCGCGAGCCGAGCCAATCTACCGTCGATTGATGAACCACAAGAGGAGCGACACCAGCACGCTCAACAGCAACGAGGTTCCCAACGGAAAGTAAAACGTCGCGTTCTTCCCGCTGATGAAAATATCGAGTGGCAAGCGGCCCACACGAACGCCAAGCTCCCACAGAACGCCGCATAGCACGAAGACCAAGCCGGCGGCGATCAATAGCCGGCCCGGCGTCATTTCTTTGTCGAGTAAGTGCGCCCGCGATGCGAACCAACTAACAACTGGAAGATACGGTGGGCGATCAACTCGTGTAAGTTGAGTAACTCTTTATTCGCTTCGAAAATAGCGACGGCATCGCGCGGATCGCAGGGTCCGCCCCCGGCGCGCAAAGCCGCCGAAGCTTCCCGCATCACCTTGTCGGCCATGAGTTCGCCGGCCATTTCCCATAGGGTAATAAAGCGGTCAACCGCGGTGGGGAAGCTAACGGCGAAGACGCCCCAATTGGATGTGGTGCGGGGCGGCTTAAAGTCCAAATTAAAGGGGCCGTTGTAGCCATGGCTGCGCAAAAGAACCAGGACATTCAACCAGTCAAGGGGATTCACCAAACCCACGGCGATGTCGACGTCGTGCTTCAGGCGGTAGCCATCGTTAATATCGAAATGCCATAACTTACCCGCCAGCAAAGCCCGCGCCAATGCCGCCCGCGGCGCGCCGCCCCACATCAGCTCGTGCAGATATTCGGGATTCAGGCCCACCATCTCCGGATGGGTGAGCAAGCCGGAGTTGATCCACGTCAGCATGGCATCGGAGGTGGGCAGCAGGATCTCGCCCTGCGGCTCAAAGGGCTTAGCTTCCATGCAATGCTTCAGCGTCGGACGGCCCTTCTCCTTGGCGATCCGGATGTCGGCCTCGCAGGCATAGTTCATGCCTTCGGCGTACCAGGTGAGCGTCTGGGTCTCTTCCACCGCGCCTTGCGTGAAGTAACCGAGCGAACCCGGCCAGTACACCGCGAACTGCGCGCCTAACTCATGCCCAATCCCGACGGTGTTTGCCATGCGGAACTTCGCATACTCGCGCACTTCGGGCGACTCGGACGCCGGACCGCTGGCGAACACCGCATGGTGAAACGTTTCCGTCGTCACCATGGAACATTTGAGGCCATGCTGCTTGAGCGACTCCTTGATGCGCCGCACCGTCTCCCACTGCGCGTCCTTGCCGACTTCGTCGTAGCTGAGCACGTCGGTATCGTGGGTACACCAATAGCCGATGCCGATTTTTTCGTACTCCGCGATCACCCGTTCAAAAGGCACGGGCTGGCGGGTGGGCGCGTGGAACAGGGCGTGGCCTTCATACGACGCGGCCCATTGAGGCCCCGTAATATAGTGTTTCAGGCGTTGTTTGGGCTTATAAGCGCCGCCACAGGCATCCATCAGACGGCCGACCAGGGCTTGCTGGTCACGGGGTTTCACAGGTTTCATATGCTTTCGATCATAATAACCTGAGATGAGCAACGAACACATCTTTCCGCCCCCGGCGGCTTTCGCGGCGCAGGCGCACGTCTCCGGAATCGATGCCTACCACGCCTTGTACCACCGTGCCGCGGAGGCACCGGAGGAGTTCTGGGGCGGGCTGGCGAAGCAGGAACTCTCCTGGTTTAAGCCCTTCGACACGGTGCTCGATTGGCAGCCGCCCTTCGCCAAATGGTTCTCGGGCGGCGAGATCAATGCCAGTTACAACTGCCTGGACCGGCATCTGGTGGACGGCCGCGCGGACAAGATCGCCATTGCTTTCGAGGGCGAACCCGGCGACGAACGGCTCATCACTTACCGCGAATTGCACCGGCTCGTGGTCCGCTTCGCCAGCATCCTCAAAGCGCGCGGCCATCGGGCGGGCGACCGCGCCATCATTTACATGCCGATGATCCCCGAAGCCGTGGTCGCCATGTTGGCCTGCGCCAGACTCGGCATCATCCACTCGGTAGTTTTCGGAGGCTTTTCGGCCGAAGCGCTCCGCACGCGCATTGAAGATCTAGGCGCGCAACTCGTGGTCACCGCCGACGGTGGTTGGCGGCGCGGCAAAAAGATTCCGCTCAAGTCGACCGTAAACGAGGCGCTGGAAGGCGGCGTTTCCGTCCGCGATGTGATCGTCTGTCACCGGACGGGCGGCGAAGTGAACATGATTGAAGAGCGCGACCATTGGTGGCACGAGCTCGACGCGGCCACCGCTTCCGATGATTGCCCGGCCGTCCCGCTCGACGCGGAGCATCCCCTCTTTGTGCTCTACACGTCCGGCACCACCGGCAAGCCCAAAGGGATCCTGCACACCACGGCGGGTTACCTGCTGCACACCGCCATGACGATGAAGTGGGTGTTCGATTTGAAAGACAGCGACGTCTATTGGTGTACGGCGGACATTGGCTGGGTCACCGGCCATAGCTACATCGTCTATGGCCCGCTGGCGGCCGGTGCCACCACCGTCATGTACGAAGGCGCGCCCGACTTTCCGCACTTCGACCGTTGGTGGAGCCTGATCGCCAAGTACAAAGTGAATACCTTTTACACTTCGCCCACCGCGATCCGCGCGCTGCTGAAGCACGGCGACGAGTGGCCCAAAGCGCACGATTTATCCAGCCTCCGCTTACTCGGTTCCGTGGGCGAGCCGATCAACCCGGCGGCCTGGAGCTGGTATCACCATGTCATTGGCGGCGACCGGTGCCCCATCGTCGATACCTGGTGGCAGACCGAGACGGGCGGCATCCTCATCGCTCCGATGCCCGGCGCGGTGCCGCTGAAGCCGGGCTCCGGCACCTTGCCCATGCCCGGGGTGATCGCCGAAGTGGTGGACGTCCACGGTGCGCCAGTGGAGGCCAATCGCGAAGGCTTCCTGGTGATTAAACGGCCGTGGCCCGGAATGCTGCGCACGCTTTGGCGAGACCCGGAGCGTTATGCGGAAGCCTACTGGTCACGCATGCCGGGCGTTTACTTTACCGGCGACGCCGCCCGGCGTGACGGCGATGGCTACTTCTGGGTGCTGGGCCGGGTGGACGATGTGATGAACGTCAGCGGCCATCGCCTCAGCACGATGGAAGTGGAGAGCGCCCTGGTGCATCATCCGGCAGTTGCCGAAGCGGCCGTAGTGGGCAAGCCGCACGAAATCACCGGGCAGGCCGTGGTTTGTTTCGTGTCGCTCAAAGCCGGCACTTGGAACCATGAGGAGCTCGGTAAGGAGTTGCGAAATTGGGTCGCTAAGGAGATTGGGTCATTTGCGAGGCCTGAAGAGATCCGCTTCACGGAGAGCTTGCCCAAGACGCGATCGGGCAAAATCATGCGGCGCTTACTGCGGGAGCTGGTGACGACGAACACCGTGTCCGGCGACGTCACCACGCTCGAAGACTTAGGCGTGATTACGCGTTTGGCCGCGCAAAACGACGACGAGGCTTAATCGATCTATGTCTGTACCTGTTACTACTTTGGTTAATCATTTCGACTACACCATCTGGGCCACTGAGAAGATTCTCGATTCGGTACACCAGTTGAACGAGGAGGAAATCCGCCGCGACCTGAACGTGTCGCACCAAAGCGTGTTGCACACGCTGCAACATATTTACTACGCGGATCGCGTGTGGCTGGCGCGCCTGAGTGGTCGCCCGGTGACCACCTTCGCCGACGACGGCGACGGTCCTGCCCTGACGGAACTCAGCGCTGCCTGGCCTTCCCTGTTGCAGGAGTTTCGCGAGTACATTGCGGGCCTCACCGATGCCGCCAATCAGGAGGCGTTCAGCTATCACAACCTGCAAGGCCTGGAAATGACGTTGCGGCGCTGGCAATCGATTCTTCACGTGGTGAACCACGCCTCGATTCACCGCGGCCAGATCGTGTCCATGCTGCGGCAACTCGACAAGCACCCGCCATCGACTGACCTGGTTTATTTTTACCTCCGTTAGGACCGGGCATGGAATTCGCCAGTGGCTCGGCCTGGCTTTTTAAATAATCTTAACGGCAGGGTCTCGGGCGAAGCCTTACTCTTGTTGCAGGCTTGGAGCGCCCGTGAGATGTTGAGAACCTGGTTGATTTTACTGCCTCTGACCTTGGCCGGGGCGGCGTCCGATCATCTGCCGGCGAAAAGTAGCGAGCTTTTCGAGACCAATAAGGTGTGGACGGTGCATTTGAAATTCACGGCCGCGCAATGGGCGGCGATGGAACCGAAGGGCGGCGGCGGCCCGATGCGCGGCCCGATGCGCGGCGGCCCCGGTGGTTTTGGTCCGGCGATGTTCATCGCGCCCGCGTTTCTGAAGGGCGACCAGAATGGTGACGGAAAGCTCTCTCGCGCCGAGTTCGATTCGCTCGGCGACCAGTGGTTCACGAAGTGGGACACCGCCAAGACGGGCAACCTAACCAGCGATCAAGTGAGCCAGGGTTTAAGCTCCGTGTTCGAAATGCCAGGCGGACCTGGGGCCGGCGGACCCGGTGGGGGCTTCATGCTCCAAGCGCCCAAGGGCAAGAAGAACGGACTCTCCGGTGCCATGGGGATTGAGTTCGATTATGTCCCCGCCGGGCTCGAATTCGAAGGGCGGCAGCTAGACGGCGTCGCGGTGCGTTACAAGGGCAATGGTACGTTCATGATGTCGCGCGGCTCTATCAAACGATCGCTCAAAATCGATGTGAATCGTTACGCGAAAGATAGTGAGTTCGCGGGAGTAACCACGCTCAACTTACATAACAACGTCACCGATGCGAGCTGGATGAACGAAGTGCTTTCGCACCGGCTCTATCGCGACGCGAAAGTGCCGGCCCCGCGCACCGCGTATGCCCGTGTTTACGTCACGGTGGCGGGCCAATATCAGCGGCAGTATTTCGGGTTGTACTCGCTGGTGGAGGACATCGACCAACGGTTCATTCAGGATCGCTACCGGACCAAGACGGGCGCTTTGTTCAAACCGGTAACCCGGCAGTTATTTGAGGATCTCGGCACAGATTGGGAGGCTTATGAGCAGCCCTACGATGCCAAGAATAAACTTACCGCGCCGCAAAAGAATCGTGTGATGGATTTCGCGCGGTTAGTGAGCCATGCGCCGGAGGAGGAGTTTGCGGCGCGATTGGGCGAGTTTCTCGACCTGGATGAGTTTGCCCGCTATATGGCGACGACCGTGTGGCTGTCTACCCTGGATAGCCTGCTGGGCATGGGGCAGAACTTCTACGTCTATCTCAACGCGAAGACGAAGAAGTTTGAGTTTCTGCCGTGGGATCTGGATCATTCGTTTGGACAGTTTGCCATGAGTGGATCGCAGGAACAGCGCGAGAAATTGAGTATCCTCCATCCGTGGCAGGGACCGAATCGATTTCTGGAGCGCGTGTATCAGGTGGAAAGTTTCCGCCGGCCGTATTTGGCGCGCATGGCGGAGTTCAATAAGACCATTTTCCAGCCGGCGCGCTTGGCGAAGCAGGTGGATGAGGTGGCGGTCGCCATCCGGCCAGCGATCGCCGAGGAAGCGGCTGATCGGTTGACGCGATTCGACAAAGTGGTGAAGGGCGAAGCGGTGGAGCCGGGCGGCTTTTCATCCGGTGGTGGGCCCGGTGGCCCGGGTGGATTTGGCGGTGGCCGCCCCGGCGGCCCGGGCGGCGGTGGATTTGGTGGCCCCCCTGGCAGAGACTTCGGACGGACCAAACCCATCAAGGGCTTCGTGGGACCGCGCGCCGAATCGGTGGCTGATCAACTCGGTGGTAAATCAGAGGGTTTGATGGTCAGTGGCCGCGGTGGACCCGGTGGCGGAAGGCCCGGAGGGCCCGGTGGGCCCGGTGGAATGATCGGCCGGATGCTCTTTCCTCGACTGGACACCAACCAGGACGGTTCGCTGGTGCGCGCGGAGGTAAAACAAACCTTCGACCGATGGTTTGAAGCATGGAACACCGACCACACCGGCCAGTTGACGGCCGACCAACTCCGCGCCGGGATCGACAAGGACTTAGCCATGCCTCCTGGGGGGCCTGGTGGACCGCCCATGACGCCGTCCGCGCCGGGAAAGTAAGCCAACCATGAATCAGACACGAACCAGCAGTTCTCCCATTAGCGAGATCAAATTTTCGTTGACGGCGGTCGAATCCGGCGTGATTCGAGATTGGGCCCGCCGGGAGTTGGCACCGGATCCGATCGCCCAACTCGATCCGGATGAATGCTACCGGACGAGTAGCCTTTATTTCGATACCCCGCGATTCGACGTGCTGCGCCGGCAGGGTTCTTACGCCCGCAGTAAGTATCGCGTCCGGCAGTACGGCCACGGCGGCGATCTGTTTCTCGAACGCAAAATGAAGAACTCCGGGCTGGTGCGCAAATGGCGCTGCGTGGTTCCTCAAGAGGAGCTGAGTTTGTTGTCCGGGAATGAAGGGCCGCTCTGGTCCGGCCACTGGTTTCGCCGCCGGCTGTACGCGCGGGCGCTAGGGCCGGTTTGTGAAATCTCCTACCGTCGTCTGGCGCGGGTCGGGCTGGACGAGACCGGCCATCCGATCCGGCTCACCCTTGACGATCACTTGAAGGCGGCGCGCGTCGACCGGATCGCCTTCGCCGAGCCTCAACTTGCCTCAGCCCTAACCCACATCCCGGCCATCCTCGAACTGAAGTATCATCGCGAGTTGCCCGCCGTGTTTGCCAGGCTCATCCAGGAGTTCGGGCTCGTGCCGCGTGCGGTTTCGAAGTACCGTTCCGCTGCGGTGGCGCTGGGCTACGGAGCGCGAATCGCGCATGCCTGAATTCTGGAAACCGTTGGCCGGCAACGCGTCCAACGTCGCGGCCGAGGTAGTACTGATTCGGTTATTGGCGGCGGCGGCGCTCGGAGCGATTGTCGCGGGAATTTACCAGCGGGTGCGGCGCAACGAAGCCAGCGCGTCGCTGGCCATCACGCTGGTTCTGCTTTGCGTGCTGATCGCCATGGTGAGCCAGGTGGTGGGCGATAGCGTGGCACGCGCCTTCAGCTTGGTGGGGGCACTGTCGATTGTCCGCTTCCGGACGGTGGTGAAAGATACCCAGGACACGGCCTACGTGATTTTTGCCGTGGTGGTGGGCATGGCGGCGGGCACCAACGATCTGTGGGTGGCTTCGATCGGTATTTTGGTGGTAGGCGCGGCCGCCTTCGCCATGGCCAGACTCTTCCGCGACGCTCCAACAGAGTACTTACTGCGGCTGCGCATCCCCCCGGGCCAGGACCTGTCCTCGGTCTTCGCCACCTCCATTGAGCCGTATCTCGACGGACACGAACTGGTTTCGCTGGGGACGGCCAAAGGCCGGACCTATGTCGAAGTCACCTACCGCACGCGCCTGCGCCCGGAATTCTCGCTCATCGCCGCCGTCAGCGCCATCAGCGCCGCGCCGGGCATTGAGGATGTGCAACTGCGCCGCTTCGGCAGCGACGACTTCTAGCGTCGCACTTCGGGCACCCCTCCTTATCCCTCGTTCTACGGACCTTTACCCCCCTTCGAGCTCGGTCTTTTCCCCCTTCTGCGGAGACTAAAGTTGGTCTCTGGCCAGTCCGATAGTTCAAGGTAAGGACACGACTCTCTTTATGGACGGCTTACTTTGGGTATTCTTTCCACTCTTCATCGCGGTGGGCTCCGCAATTCTGGCGATTTACATCATGCAATCGCGTATGGAAGTCGCGGTCTCTAAAGAGCGCGAGACTCTGGCGGAAGCGCGCGCGATCATCACTTCGCAACACCGGACCATGGAAGAACGCGTCCGCGCCACCGAGGAAGAGACGAAACGCAAGTCGTTTGACGAGTTCCTGTCTGACTTCCGCGTCGAGGAGCGTCACTACATGCGCGAGTCAAAGTCGCTTTTTCTTAATCGTAAGTCAATGATTCTGCAAGAACGGCTTTTCTTCCGTAACATCCCGCTTTCCAATTGGGTGGAGCACGAGATGGTGGTGGAAGACGGCGGCGACATCCAAAAGTTGGCCAAAGCCTGCTCAGTGTTCAGCACGCGTTCGCTGGAAACGGCCACCACCGCCGGGGCACCCCAACTCGGCCCTCCCAAAATCGCCACTAAGAAAATGATCGGTCGCGCCTAGTCTCGAAACCCGGAACTTTTTGAACGGGGGCGGTGTCTTCTCAATCAGGTGTAGACTGAGGTAAATTCGATGTCGAATACTCCCCTCAATTCGATTCTTGGCTTTTCCGGTTCCGGTCAGCCGGATCCGGCGACCCAGGATGCCCACGCGCACGACGCACTTCTCATTGAGCGTTTGCGAGCCAACGAAGAGTTGGCCTACGAAGAGCTGATCAAGCGTTTTGAACATCCGGTTTACAATCTCGTCTACCGCTTGTTGAACGACCCCAGCGAATCCGCCGACGTGGTGCAGGAAGTGTTCCTAAAGGTATTTCGCAAGGTAGACGGCTTCCGGGGCGATTGCTCGCTAAAAACCTGGATTTACCGCATTGCCGTTCATGAAAGCTACAACCAACGCCGTTGGTTCCGGCGTCATCGGCTGCAGGAAACCGCGCTGGAGACGGACGACGAGCAGAGCTTCAGCTACATGGACGTGCTACCGGACCCCGGCCCGTCGCCCTTCCAGATGACGCTGAACCACGAAACTCGCGAACGGATCGAGTTCGCCTTGCAGGAAGTGAAGCCGGTGTTTCGCGCGGCTGTTATTTTGCGCGACATTGAAGAGCTTAGTTATGAGGAGATTGCGTCCATTCTTGATACCAACCTGGGGACCGTGAAGTCCCGGATCTTACGTGGCCGCGAAGCGGTCCGGAAGCAACTGGTGGCCGAAGAAGCGGCACCGTCCATGGTTTGGGTGCCGGTGGGAGGAAATTCGTGATCGATCGAGCGACGGAGGCCATCCAGTCCGCCTTGCACGCCCTTCCGCAGCGCTTGCCGCCCAGCGATCTCGCCACCCGCTTGCGCGTCATCGCCTCGCGTGAGCGCACCCGGCGCAGCATCTTTGCCACGCTGCAGACAGCAGTGGCGCATTATCGTAGCCGGGCGTGGCTGCTTTTTGAGAATCTGGCGCGCCCGCTGGCGATTCCCGCCTTCGGCGGTTTAGCCGCCGCGCTGGTGCTGTTCAGCGTCGCCGCGATGAACTATGCGACCCCGGTCCAAGCCAGCACTAGCGACGTGCCCACCGTGCTCTACACGGAAGCTTCCTTCAAAAATATGGGGCTATTTCCGCTGGACACCGAAGAGGTGGTGATCGACTTGACGATCGACGAAAACGGTCGTGTGCTCGACTATCGGTTCGTCGATGGCGGTGTGCCGATCCAGAACGACAAACAGTTGAAGAACAAGATCGATACCGCATTGCTGTTCGCCGAATTCGTGCCGGCCACTTCGTTCGGTCAGCCGATTCCTGGCAAGGTCCGGCTCTCGTTCCGCCGCGGCCACATTGACGTGCGCGGCTAAATGCCGCGAAAACTTGGCCAACATTTCCTTCGCGATGCCAATATCCTCACCCGCATTGCCGGCGCGGCTTGCCCCGCGCCCGTTGGGACGCTCCTCGAGATCGGCCCCGGTCGTGGTGCACTCACCGCCCACTTGTTACCGCACTGCCAGCGGCTAGTGGCCATCGAAATCGACCATGACTTTATTGCCCCGCTCAAGATCCGCTTCCCGGGCCTCGAAGTGGTGGAGGCCGATGTGCTCTCCGTCGATCTCAACTGTTTTGAGGCCACGGTGGTGGTGGGCAACTTGCCCTACTACATCACGTCGCCGATCATCGAACGAGTGCTGGAAATTGAAGGGCTCACCTCGGCCGTCTTCCTCATCCAGCGCGAGGTGGGCGAACGGATCGCCGCCCGCCACGGCAAGAGCGCTTACGGATACCTCAGCGCCATCACTCAGCTGATTGCTGAAGTGGAGCTCCTGTTCACAGTTCCGCCCAGCGCCTTCGCACCGCCGCCCAAAGTCGAGTCCGCCGTCATTCGCCTGACGCCCAAACCAGGCCGTCCCGCAAATTTCGAGGACATCAAACGTTTCCTCAGCATTTGTTTTCAGCACAAGCGCAAGACATTGCGGAACAATCTGCGATTGCTGTATCCAGAGATTGAGAATCGGCCAGAGGCGGGTTTGCGGGCTGAACAGTTGCCGGTTCTGGATCTCGTCGCGCTGATGGCATCACTTGAGGCTTGACATCATCACGTTTTACTCATATGATCATCATCAGGAGGTGTCATGCGCATCCAGTTGGAAATTCCTGAGGAAGATGTAGTCGAATTGAAGGCTTTGATGGAAAAGCTCGGGTTTGAGACCTACAAAGAGCTTTTCAGCAACGCACTCACGATTCTGTATTGGTCGGCCCAAGAGGTAAGAGAAGGGCAAGCGATCGCATCGGTTGACCCGGCGCGTACCCATTATAAGGAACTCGCTTTGCCTGCCTTGAACCGTCTGGCCCGTCGCCGGAAGACTGAATTGGTAGCGATGGCCGCATCTCCGGCATGAGATCTGCCGGCATTGCCGCAGTCACGTTCATTGCCGTTGCGGGAATTCTGCTGACCGTCGCTACGACGGGGCCACAAGCCAATGCGCTGGTCGTGGCGGCACTCGTGGCGGCGGTCGCTTATGTGGCCTCGATCACCCGCGCGGTGGCCGATCTGGCAACCGTGGAAAAGTTTCGCCACGAGATTCCCAAGCTTCAAGCCGAGCACGAGAAGCTCCGGCTTCAGATCGAGCAGTTACAAAAGCGGAAGGCTCAAGACGAGAGCCGCGTCATTCTAGCGACGGAAACCGACGTCATCAAGTTCTCCCTGGGAGAACTATTTCGAGGCGACCCGCCGTCCAAATGGTAACTATTCCGGCCGGACCTGACGCTTATACGGGTCCTTCAGATACTTTGCCGCTTCGGCTTGCGCACCCTGCGTATCATCCTTGGTCCGGATCGCCAAGTTATACTCATTCACCGCGCGTTCCCGCTGGTTGGTGACATCGAAGATCTGGCCTAAGTTGATATGGCCCCAGACCTCAACCCATTTCGGTTCCAAGTCGCCATTCAACGCTTCACGAAACTCATTAGCGGCCGACTGGTAGTTATTCTGCAGGAAGAATAATTCGCCCACGCGGTAATGCGCTAACGAGCTATTCCGATTGACGTCCAAAGCCTTCTGATATTCCTTCAGCGCCTCGCCAAACTCGTTCACTTCGGCGAATTGTTCGCCTTTCTTGATCGCCACGGCCACCCGGATCGGATTAGCCCAACGCAGCACTCTGCTATTCGGATCAAGGGTTACTTTTTGCGGCTTACCGAAAGTCTCCACGGCAAATTCACTAGAAGATCCGATTACTTCCACGGTCTTCATTTCCGGATTGCCTTCCGTCTCAATCTTCAATTCCACCGGCATGCGGAAAGTGTCTAAGTCATTGATGACTTTGCCGTTGATGCGAAAGCCCTTGGCGGTACGAAAGACTGTGTATTCCAGCTTGAATTCCGGCGCGCCTTGCGACTCAATCCATTGGATGAAGAAGTAACTCAAATCCTGGCCGGCCAGTTCGCTCGCCAGCGTCTTGAATTGCTCCGTCGTGATGCTCTTCCCGGAGTACTTAGTGGCTAACTGTTTGAGAAAATCGCCGAAGACCTTATCGCCCATCACCAGGCGCAGCATATTATACACTGCGGCTCCTTTCCCGGCGGTAGCCGCGTTGAACTCGGGCGAGTAATCTTCGAGTCGCGCTGACTGGATTAACGGCGGCTGGTCCACGGTGAGCGCTTCTATATAAAGGTCTTTGTTTTCCACCTCCGCCGCACCCGAACCAACCGTATTTTCGAGATACAACACTTCGGTGTAGCGCGCCAGACCATTCGTAATCCACAGGTGATTTCGAGTAGCGGCCGACACTTGATTGCCCCACCATTGGCGAGCCATCTGATTCGTTAACAAACGCGTATTCACGGTGGTGCCGATGCCACTCGGCGAGAGAAACACCAGGCCGGGCGTGGAGTAACCCGCCGGCGCGCCTTTCTCGGTTTCGACGAAAGACAAATTGGCGGTCGGCGCTAAACCGAAGAAGCTCGTCAATTGCGTCATCACCTTACCGGCTTCGTCGCCGTAGGCTTGCGTCATCGCTTTTGTGTCGCGCAGATAGAACGACGAAGTGATCCCTTGAGCCGAGACGCGCTGCGGATCGCCCTTGACTAACGCTAGATTGCCAGGAAATCCCGGGGTCTTGGTCTCAAAGTTCCAAGTATCTCCGGACTTGGAGTCCATGCCATTCGATAACACACGAAAGCCAGCCGGCGCGGTCACCTTCAGGTTCATCGTGTAGCGATCAGCCGTATAGCCATTGATGGGGAACCAGCGCGCCGGATACATCAGAAAGGCGTAGTCGTTCTTAATGGAGGCGAAGCGGATACCATAAACGGGTGACTCCTCCTGTCCGGCCAGCACGCCTTCATAGACAAAGCGCAAGGTGGTCGACGCATTCTTGGCCAACGGTTTCGGTAACGCCACGGTCACCTGGAATTCGTTGGGTCCTTTGGTGACGCCGATCTTGGCGCCGCTTTCATCGGTGGCCTCTTTCACCGAAAGGGCATCGTTGAAATCGAGCGGAATGGTGATGACGCGGTCGTCCACCGCCGTCACGCGCATCTCTACGGTGGCGGAGATGGCCTGCGTTCGCGGGTTTACGTCGACGTTGATATTGTAGTGCTCAACATTGACGGCCGCTGAGCGGTTGGCTTGGGCGTTTACCGTCGAAGCTGCCAGCAAGAGGACAAAAAAGAAATTACACATGTTCAGTCAACATACCGCTGACAATCTCGGCGGCTCTTTCTATTGGATCATGACCGGTATTGAGTAGCGTAGCCACTCGCGCCAGGCCGGCGCGCATTCGTTCGAGGGCGACGGGGGATTCCAGCAATCGGACCGCTTCTGCCGCGAGTTGGGAACCATTGGCTTCGTTCTGCATTAGTTCAGGAACTAGCTTTTCGCCGGCCATCAGATTAGCCATCGCGAAGTAAGGGGTGCTTACCAGCAGCTTTCCCAGGGCCCAACTGGCCGGGTTGACGCGATAAAAAGTCACCATCGGCGTGCCGAGTAGGGCCGCTTCCACCGTGACCGTGCCGCTGGCGGCTAAAGCCAGGTCGGCTGCGGCGAGCAGGTCCCATGTGCGCCCTTCGATTACCTTCACAGGGCATTGGATGGACGCCGAGCCCATCTGGTTTACAAAGAATTCTCGTCCCAGCGACGGAACAGCCCCCAGAACGAACGAGACGGGACGATTTTTGAGCTTTTCCACCGCCTCCCGTAGGATGGGCCAGTGACGCCGGACCTCGCCCGGCCGGGAACCCGGCAGCAGCGCCACCAGCGCGTGATCGTCCGGTATCCCTAATTCGCGGCGAAATTCGACCGTACTCACCGTGCGCCGCACCTGCCGGGCCAGCGGATGGCCAATGTAGTCGGCGGGTACGCCCCGGGCGCGAAACCAGGCTTCCTCGAAGGGAAAGATGCAGAGCAACCGGCGAATGTCGCGCGCCATCTGCCGCGTCCGTCCAGAGCGCCAAGCCCAGGCCTGCGGGGCTACCAGATAGACCACCGGTATGCTGCGCCGCGCGAGTTGGCGGGCGACGCGCAGGTTAAAGTCCGGGCTGTCGGTGAGGATCGCGAGCACCGGCTTTTCGTCGTCGGCCGCGCGGATCAGCCGCCGGTATTCAGCCCAAATTCCCGGAATGTGGGTGATGACTTCGAAGACGCCCACCACACGAAGCTTGGCCGCATCCATTACCGGGCGGACGCCCGCCGCCAGCATGCGCGGCTGGGCGCAACCAAAAAAGTCGAGCGTTGGGTGGCGCTTTCGCAAAGCTTCCACTAACGCGGCCGCGTACCGGTCGCCCGACGGTTCGCCGGCCGAGATCAGGATCTTGGGCATTAAATTATTGTTA
This sequence comes from Bryobacteraceae bacterium, assembly GCA_031367405.1. Taxonomy (GTDB): domain Bacteria; phylum Acidobacteriota; class Terriglobia; order Bryobacterales; family Bryobacteraceae; genus JALHNI01. Next base: position 31,292 of record JANLPT010000182.1, on the reverse strand, counting down.
GAATCCGCTGCCAGACGGCTTCAATATCCTCCCAAGTGCAGCTGAAGGTGCCGATCGCCCAGCGAATCGTGAACTTCCCGTCTACCGTCGTTTGCGAAAGAAAGGCGAAGCCCGAGCGATTAATCGCTTCCACGATCGAACGGGTGGCGTCATCGGAGGCCTTGAGGCGAAAACAAATCAAACCCATTGTCACCGGAGCGGCGATCTCGAAGCGTTCATCGGCCTGGATGAGATCCGCCAGACGGTGCGCCCAGGCCACATGATTCCGGATCATACGGATGAAGCCTTCATGGCCGTAGTAGCGCATGGCGAACCAGAGTTTCAGCGAGCGGAAACGGCGGCCCAAAGGGAGACCGTAGTCCATTAGATTGACGAGCCGAGGGTCCTCTTCGTACTTCAGATAGTCGGGCACCAGGGCGAACGCGCGCCTCACAATGTCAGGGCGGCGCGTGTAGAAGCAGCTCAAATCGACCGGAGTGAACAGCCACTTATGCGGATTCACCACCATGGAATCGGCATCGTCGACACCATCGACGTAATGACGGAACTCGGGCACAATGGCGGCCGCGCCCCCGTAAGCCGCATCGACATGCACCCACATGTTTTCGGCCCGCGCGATGCGCACCACGGCGGCCACCGGATCGACGCTGGTGACCCCCGTGGTGCCCACCGTGGGCACGATGCAAATCGGCATTCGCCCCGCCGCCCGGTCCTCGCGAATCGCCTGGGCGAGGGCGGCGGGCTTCAGGCGATATTGGCCGTCGGCCTCAATCCGGCGCAGGTTGTCGAGACCCACGCCCAGCATGATGCAAGCCTTATCGACGGACGTATGAGCCCATTGCGAGCAATAAACCGTCAGCCCGGCGGGGTTCCCTTGCGCACGACTATCGGGAGCTACCATCTCGCGGGCGGCGGCGATGCCATGTAGCGTGGACACCGACGCGGTATCGAAAATTTCGCCGAACCAACCTGGCTGCAAGCCCATCCAGTCGATGAGCCAGGCTAAGGTAACTTGTTCCAGTTCCGTGCCGGCGGGGCCGCTCTTCCACAGCATGTGCTGCATGTTCAGGGCCGCCGTCAGCGCTTCGGCGAGCACGCCGGGCGGAGAAGACGAGACGGCGAAGAACGAGTGGAAGCGGGGATGATTCCAATGCGTGACGCCCGGCATGATCAGCGCTTCAAAGTCGCGCAGGATCTGCTCCATGGTCTCGGGACTGGAAGGTCCGGTGGCCGGTAAGGCGTCGATGAGCGCGCCCGGCGAACAAGGCGGGACTACCGGATAGTCGCGGATATTGGCCTGATAATCGGCGATCCAATCGATGATGGCGTGTCCGTGGCGGCGGAACTCGTCAGGCTGCATGCTTCATTGTTTCGCAGTTGGGCCAACGGCGGCGAGCGTTCGCGGCAGGAACCCGGCAAACCAGGCATCGAACTCCGCGAAGCCAGCGGGTGGCACGGCGTAGTTGCCTTCGCCTAATCCGCGCAAGGCCACCGCGCGCTTCAGCGCCACCGGTACCGGAAACTTGTCGAGCCAGCCGATCGCCTCGGTGAGGAGCACGTTCAGCTTGGCCACGACGGCGGGCTGGTTGCTCAACGCGGCAACTTCCATCGCGCAAACTAGCTCCGGCAATGCTCCGGCCACGCCGCTCACCACGCCATCGACGCCCGCCATGCGAGCTTCAGCGAAGACACAGTCGTTGCCAATGATCAGGGAGAAAGTCTTCGTCGCGCGCAATTGCAGCAGCCGCTGATAGTAAGCTGGATCGCCGCTCGAATCCTTGATGCCGGCGAACCGGCCCGTCTCCAGCAACTCGCAAGCCAGTTCCACCGGCAGCGGGGTCGAAAAGAAGGGGATGTTGTACAGGAATAGCTGGGCGTCGCTCAAGGCGTCGGATAACTCGAGATAGAAGCGGCGGATATCGCCGGGGCTGTAACGGAAATAATAGGGCGGCATGGCCAGCAATCCGGCGGCGCCATAATCGATCGCTTGTTGGCCGATCCCGATGGTGCCATCGAGCGTCGAATGGGTGATGTTAGGCAGCACCGGTTTCTGACTACGCTTAATCGCAAAACGCATCAGGTGCAGCCGTTGCTCAAAATCGAAGTGGACGAACTCGCCGGTGGAGCCCAGAATACTGAGCCCAGTAACTGGCGATTCGTTGAGAAAATCGATGATATCGAGAGTGGAGGCAATGTCGATTTCGTGGCCGGTTTCGCGCCGCGGAGTGACCACCGCCGCCCAGACGCCCGAAATCGGCGCGGCTGAGAGCGGAGGATTGACGGTAGAATTGAGTTCGCTAATAGGCATTTCGGTTATTGGAGCAAGTCAGATGGACCTTCCCAACACTATAGCTTCTTCGGGGCCAAAGTTTACACGGCGCGCCTTGGGCGCGGTCGCCAGTTCTTTTATGATCGCCACGCCGCAACAGGTGCGCAGTGTGGGGCCGGCCAAGCTGAAGGCTGGTCTGGTGGGCTTTGGCGGACGCGGACGGCAGGCCGTAGTCGATTTACTCACGGGGGATGCGAACGCGGAAATCCACTATATTGGTGACTTATTCGAGGATCAACTCGAAACCAATCTCACCTGGCTACGCGACGCGAATCGCCATCCGAAGATTCAAGGGCAAGTGAAGGTGACACCCGAGAATCGCTTCATGGGCTTCAATGCCTTTGAAAAAGTGATGGCCTCCGACTGTGATCTGGTGATCCTCGCCACGCCCCCGGGCTACCGTCCGCAGCACTTCGAAGCCGCCATCAAGGCCAATAAACACGTCTTTTGCGAGAAACCATTTGGAACGGACCCGGTCGGGGTCCGGCGCTTTATGGACGCGGCTCGCGAAAGCGAACGCAAAAAGCTCACCGTCGTTTCGGGCGCGCAGCGGCGCTTTCAGAAGGAGTATGTTGAAACCGTCGACCAGATCCAGCAAGGCAAACTGGGCGATATCCGCGCCATCTACGCCTATTGGGTGGGGACGCCGGTGATTCAGCAGCCCAAAGGCCGCAACCCCAAATGGGGCGACATGACCTGGCAGCATCGCAACTGGTATAGCTTCGTCTGGATCGGCGGCGACCAGATCGTCGAGCAGCACTTGCACAATATCGACGTCTGCAACTGGGTGATGGGGAATCAGCATCCGGTGAAAGTGGTGGCCACCGGGGGCGCGGTGTGGCGTCCTCGCGACGAAGTGCATGGCAATATCTACGATCATATTTTAGCTGATTTCGAATATGCCAACGGCGTGCGCCTTTCCAGTTACTGCCGCCAGTTTCCCCGCGGGCTTTACTCGAAGATCGCCGAACAGATTGTTTGTGCGAAGGGCCAATCGAATGGCCGCGACTTAGGCACGCGCGATTCGCTAAGTCCGTATGTGGCGGAGCATGTCGCCTTGACTAAATCCATTCGCGGCAGCGGGCCTTATATTAATCACGCAATGACCGTGGCCGAGTCGACGATGACTTGTATCATGGCGCGGGAGTCGGCTTACTCCGGTCAAGAGATCACCTGGGACCAAATGATGGCTTCCACACTCGACTTACAGCCCAAAGCCTTTGGCTACGACGAGAAGATGCAGGCAGCAACGCTTCCCGTGCCCGGCGAGTATCAGTTTAAATAGGGTAGCGGGCGGACAGTCTAGCGAGCTTTCCACTTGGACTGGAGGGCGGCCAGCTTGTCGTTCATATCCGGCGCGGGTTTGGCCAGGGTTGGCGCAGTGTTCTGACGCGGAGCGTTCTGCCGCAGAGCAGGGGGGCCCATAAGGGCCTTCATCGAGAGGGCAATGCGCTTGGCTTTAGGGTCGAAGCTCAACACTTGCACCTTGACGATTTGGCCCACTTTGACGGCTTCGGAAGCGTCTTGAATGAAACGATTCGACAGCTCGCTGATGTGGACCAGGCCATCCTGATGAACGCCGATATCGACGAAGGCACCGAACTTGGTGACGTTGGTGACGACGCCTTCGAGGGCCATGCCGACGGCGAGATCGGAGATAGCGCGGACGTCGTCGCGGAAGGATGGGGCGACGAACTTGTCGCGGGGGTCGCGACCGGGCTTCTTGAGCTCTTCGAGAATATCGTGCAAGGTGAATGTGCCGGCGGCGAGGCCGGTTTTATTCACTTTTTCAAGTAGAGCGGGTTCCTGGATGAGATCCTGAATCGTCTTGCCCAGTGAGCCGGCGATCTGTTCGACGATGGGGTAGCTTTCGGGGTGGACGGCGGTGATGTCGAGCGGATGGTCGCCGTGGCGGATGCGCAGGAAGCCGGCCGCTTGTTCAAAGGTTTTGGGGCCGACGCCCGGCACGGCCATGAGTTGCACGCGCGACTTGAATGCGCCGTGTTCGTTCCGGAATTCGACGATTTTGATGGCGGTGCGTTCGGTGATACCGGCCACGTAACGCAGCAAGGCCCAGGAGGCGGTGTTGAGGTCGACGCCGACGCGGTTGACGCAGCTTTCGATGACGGTCTCCAGCGATTGTTGTAACTGGCGCTGGTCGACGTCGTGTTGATACTGGCCAACGCCGATGGACTTAGGGTCGATCTTGACTAACTCGGCGAGCGGATCTTGCAGACGGCGGCCAATGGAGATCGCGCCGCGTACGGTGAGGTCGAGATCGGGGAATTCCTGGCGCGCGATGTCGGAGGCCGAGTAAATAGACGCGCCGGACTCATTCACCATCACCGTGAAGATGTTACTCAGGTTCTCGCGCTGAAAAAAGTCTTTGACAAAGGCGTCAGTTTCGCGCGAGGCGGTGCCGTTGCCGATGGCAATCGCTTTCACGTGGTACTTATCGATGAGGACTTTGAGGGTCCGCGACGAACCGATGATGTCTTTTTTGGGCTCGTGCGGATAGATGACGGAGTGCTCGAGGATCTTTCCGGTTTCGTCAATGACGGCCAGTTTGCAGCCGGTGCGAATGCCGGGGTCGAGCGCCAGAACGGTGAGTTCGCCGGCGGGGGGCGCGAGCAGTAAGTTCTGTAAGTTGTCGCGGAAGACTTTGATGGCTTCGGCGTCGGAGCGTTGCTTCAACTCCAGGCGAATGTCGGTTTGGATGGAGTTATTCAGTAGCCGCTTCCAGCAATCGTCCACGCTCAATTGCAGGTGCGGTACCCAGTCGCCGGCGGCGCGGATGACTTGGGACTTAAGGTAGGCCAGTGGGCGTTCGGCTTCTAACTCGATCAGGAAGAAAAGAACATGTTCGTTTTCGCCCCGGCGAATGGCCAGCATGCGGTGCGAAGGAATCGACTTCGCGGGTTCGCGATAGTCATAGTACATCTTGAATTTCTCTTCAGGGTCAGGAGCATCGCTGATTTTCCGGCTGGTGACGACGCCTTCGTCGAGCATCATTTGGCGCAGAGTCTTGCGATAGGCGGCCTGCTCGCTGATGATTTCGGCGACAATGTGGCGCGCGCCTTCAAGCGCTTCATCCACTGAGGCAACTCCCTTTCCGGTATCGATGAAGGTGGCGGCAAAGTCGCTGACCGGGGTACCGGTGGGCGCTTGATTCCAGAGGTAGAGCCCCAGGGGTTCGAGGCCTTTTTCCTTAGCGATGGTGGCTTTGGTGCGGCGCTTGGGTTTGTAAGGCAGGTAGAGGTCTTCCAGTTCGCTGGAGTCGAGCGTGGCTTCGATTTTGGCCTTTAACTCCAGGGTCAATTTTCCTTGCTCCTCAATCGAGGCGAGGACCGTGCCTTTGCGGTCAAGGAGGCTGCGGAAGTAAGCGAGCTTCTCTTCAATCGAGCGGATTTGCACTTCGTCGAGGTTGCCGGTGGCTTCCTTCCGGTAACGGGCAATGAAGGGGACGGTGCCGCCTTCGTCGATCAGCTCGATGGTGGCCAGGAGGCTCTGGAGGGAGACGTTGAGGGTTTTAGAAATGTGGAGAAGGATCTCCGGGGTGAGTGGCATGCGCACCTCCCATGGTAGCGGCCTACCAGGCGTGGAGGGCAAGAAATTGAGGGGGACTGGCGCTGGATCCAATCACTTTCGTCGCGATGACGATCTGCAGGTTCTTGGCTTCCCAGCCCGGAGGGGCCTGGGCGAGGGCTTCGTTCATTTGGGCGGAGGAGAGCAGGAACTCGCCGCCGGCTTGGGTGCCGAGGTGCGTGATGCCACCGATGCTGATGACGGGATAGCCAGTGGTTTTGTCGAAGATGCGGGTGAGGATGGCGTAGTCGTTGTACTCGGCTTCGAGGGGGCCGTTGACCAAGGGGCCTATCCACGGCTGAAGCCCATGGGGCCCTTCACGGTCGAGCACGTAACGGCGGCCATTGGGGGCGAGTTCGAGATGGAAGCGCAGGTCCTTGTTCATGCGCAAGGTCCAGTCGTTGCTAAAAGCGCCGAAGAGGACTGCGGCACCTTCGCGCAGATCAGTGAGGCGCGTGTCGGCGCTGCCGCGGACGCGATACTCGCGATGGCGGCGCTCAAGAAAAATGGCGAGGTTGGCCATGCTAACCGCGTCGCCGAGGGGGACGTAGCGGTCCCAGGCCGGGATCAGGTCCTGGGGGCCGAGGGTAATGCCGGGCGGCAGGTTGTGCGCGGGCCGGCCGGTCTTGCGGGGATCGAGCGCGGATTCCACTTCGATGGCGAGCTCTTTGCGAATGGAATAGACGCGGCTTTGGCCGGTGCAGAGCAGAATGGGCCCGTGGGCGGAGAGGGAAGGTTCCCAGAAGCGTTCAAAGGCGGAGGGGCCGCCGAGGTGCCCGGTGCGCCAGGCGAGTCCGGCGGCGAAGACCAAAGAGCTGAGGATGGCCACCGCGATCCAGGGTCTGCGTAGCGGGGGACGTGGTGGCGAAAGGGTGCGGGGCTCCGGAAGCGGCGGCGGCGCTTTTACCGTTGCCTGGGGCAGATGGAATTCCGGCACGTAGGAGCCGGCCACCAACTCGACGCGCAGTTCGCCCGCGTGTTTCGGATGCTGATAATACTGTGCCAGCCGTTTGCGTACTTCGCCGGCGGTGACTCGCACCACGGGGTCGTCGTTGCTATCGTAACCGGCATTACGCCCAAATGCCTCGACACCGATCACCTTTTCGCGCAGGTTCTCGCCGTAGTTGGAGAGGCGTTGATGGACGACATATTCGAGAAACGCGAGGCAGCGTTTGCTGCCTTTGAACTGCTCGCTGGCGACCAGGAGCCGCAACTGTTCCCGGACTTCGGTGCCCGGCACCAGCAACTCCACGAGATCGTTTGACTTGGCCTTCATGCCTATCTTGAGTTTAGATCACGTATCATACGGGACCGTAAAGAATTGCAAACACTGGCCAATACTGTATTTTTTGGCAATTGGGGATCTAGTGGAGCATACTAGAGGACAGTTCGCTTCCAGGTCTTATGAAATTGATAACTAAGTTGTTTGCTGTCTCTACGCTCCTTTTCGCGCTCGGCATTTCTGCTTTCGCGCAACAAACCACCGCTACCGTCACGGGCATCGTGACCGATTCTTCCGGGGCCCCCGTCGCCAATGTACGAGTGAAGGCGACGAGCAGGCAAACCAATGCCGTGCGCGAGACGACCACGAACGAAGCGGGCACCTACAGTTTGCCTTTTCTCGCGGCCGGAGAATATAACGTTGACACGACTAAGGAGGGCTTCCAATCCGGAAAAGTAACCGGCTTGGCCCTTCAGGTGGGGGTGATCGCGCGCGTTGACGTTCAAATCAAAGTCGGCAATGTGGCGGAGTCAATCAATGTCGAGGCCAATGGCGCGGTGTTGCAGACGGAGAGTGCCACGGTGGGTTCGGTGATCGACGCGCAGAAGATTGTCGATTTGCCGCTCAATGGCCGCAACTTCATTCAGTTGGCGCAATTGATTCCGGGGGCGCAAGCGGGCACGCCGGGGTCGATTACGGTGCGGCGCGGTCGCGGGTCGATCGGGCAACAGGACAGTTCATTCGGCAGCACCGGATTTTCCGCGAATGGTTCGCGCGACACGGCGAATCGCTTCTTCCTCGACGGCATTGAAGTGATGGACTACGATGCGATGACCTATTCGTTCTCGCCTTCGGTGGACTCGCTCGCCGAGTTTAAGGTCGAGACCGCGAACTACTCGGCGGAGTCAGGCGGCGCGCCGGGCGGGCACGTCAACATGCTCACCAAGCGCGGGGGCAATGTGTTCCACGGCACGCTGTGGGAATTCAACCGCAACGACGCTTTGACGCAGACTTACGATGCGATCGGCAAGCAAGCTTTGGGTAGCCCGCGGCTGAATCGCAACCAGTTTGGCGCGAACATCGGCGGCGCGGTGCGCATTCCCAAGCTATACAACGGCAAAGACAAGACGTTCTTCTTTTTCAACTGGGAGCGTGGCCGGAATCTGCAAGGCGCGGTGGCTGGCCTGCGGACGGTTCCGAATAACGACTACCGCAATGGCGATTTCAGCAAGCTGATCAATGCGACGACGAAAGCGCCGATCATCTTGCGCGATCCGCAAAACGTGCCGATTGCGAACAATATCATTCCGAAGAGCGCGTTGAGCCCCCAGTCGCTGGCTTTTCTCGCCTTCACGCCCGCCCCGAATACTTCCGTGGGCACATTCAACTTTATCAATAGCCCGCTGGCGGCAATTTCGAAGCAAGATAACTACAACGCCCGGATCGATCATCAGTTTTCCGCGAAGGATACGGTATTTGGGCGCTTCGTCTTCAATGACACCTTCGAAGCCGGAGTACCCTTTTGGGGCAACGATCAGCGAGACAACCTGGGCCGCACCAAGAACCTTTCACTCGGTTATACCCGGACGGTATCGACGGCGATGGTGAATGAACTGCGCGGCGGCTATCACAACTTCTACGAAAACGAGACGTTCGGCACCACGGGCAGACCGGAGTTCGATGTCGCGAACAAGATGGGACTACCGCTGGTCTCGAAGGACCCGAAGTTCTTCGGCCCGCCCGTAGTGAATATCGGCGGCGCCGATGGCGGCTATTCCACCTTTGCCTTAAACCGGACCATCGGTCCGCGGGAGCGTTCGAATGGGATTTACCAATTTGTGGACAACCTTTCCTGGGCCCACGGCAAGCACTTCATTAAAGTAGGCGCCGATGTCGCCAAACGCATCGTCACGTTCAATCAAGCCCGCGACCCGCGCGGCAACTTTGGCTTCGATGGAACTTACACCGGCAGCGCCATGGCCGACTTTATGCTGGGCTATGTCCGTACCGCCAATTTGAATCCGGCCGTCACCGTGACTGACCTGAGTAACTTCTGGCAAGCTTACTATTTTAACGATGATTGGAAGGTTTCGCCGCGGCTCACCGTTACCTACGGCATGCGTTACGACTATTTCAGCAAAATGGTGCAGAGTGACGATAAGTTCGTGAACATCGAGCAGAATGGTCTGCAACCCGCCGGTTTCGCCACGCCGCAGACTTCGAAGTACGGCCGTGGGTTGTTACAGCCCGACAAAAACAACTTCAGTCCCCGGATCGGCTTCGCCTATCAGCCGGCCTTTGTGAAGGATGCCGTGGTGCGTGGCGGCTACGGTATCTACTATACGCCGCAGATTTCGAACGCGATCTTTGCGATGGCCGAAGGCCAGCAGGCGACGGCCGGCGCGAGCGTAGTGGGCAATATCTCCGGCGCTCCGAATCTTTTCTTTTCTAACCCCTTCGCTGGCGCGGCTACCACGGGCGTCTATAACTTCGCTGTTTCGAACGACCAGAACATGCGCGACTCTTACATTCAGCAATGGAACCTCAACTTACAAAAGAAAATTTGGGATGGCTTTGTCATTGATGCTGGTTACGTGGGCAGCAAGGGGACGCGGCTGGTGGCGACTCTGGGCGACATCAATCGTCCCGTGAATGTGCTGGATCCGCGTGTGCCCGGGACGCCTTCGCTCAACTCGCGCCGTCCGGACCAACTCTTCCAGCGCGCCGTGACGGGCGATAAAGCGATCGGTAACTCCATCTATCATGCGCTGCAAGTGAAAGTGGAACGCCGCATGGCGACGGGTGTAACCGTGCTGTCGGCCTTCACGTGGGCCAAAGCTTTCACGGGCCCCACAGACATTGGTGGCCAAGTAGGCGGTGGCAATTACATCGGGAGTGTGCAGAATCTTTACAATCTGCAAGGCGAGCGGGCCATTGCCGGTTTCGACCAGAAGGTCCGCTCAGTGAATACGGTGCTGTATGAGTTACCGTTCATGAAGGGTTCGAAAAGCGCGCTGGGTTATTTCGTGAAGGGCTGGCAGGTGTCTACTATCGTGACGGCCCAGACTGGCTTCGGCGCTCCGGTGACTTATGGCGTCGACACCACCGGTACGGGCGTCGGCTCGCGGCCGGATTTGGTGAATGGCTTAAACGGCAATCTTGCCGGATCGGATCGTACGTTTAAGCGCTATTACAACACAGACGCTTTTACGATTTACACCGATGCCGCAAAGACGAACTTATTCTACGGCCGGTTTGGTACGGCTCCGCGGACGAATGCCGTCCGGTTGCCTGGCTTGATCAACGCCGACTTCTCGGCGAACAAGCGTTTCTCGGCGGGCGAGCGGCGTTACTTTGAGTTCCGCACCGAGGTCTTTAACTTGTTCAACCACTACAATCCGGACGTGGCGTCGGTGGACCTCAACATCCGTTCGCAGACTTTTGGCACCGTCGGCGGCGGCGTGCGTGGCACCACAACCCGCGTCATTCAGTTGGGCGCTAAGTTCGTTTTCTAACTAAGCGATCAATGGCTGCCTAAGTTCCGTGCGCCAATTGGCCGGGTCAGGGCTAGACTCTGGGCCTCTCAGATAGCATTCATAGAGGTCCGGGGTAGGGTCGTGCCCGTTTGTGGAGATCCAGGCGTGAAGTTCCTGCCAGGCCGTGGCGAGGCCCTCGTAGGGCCCCTCATAAACCGTGAGCGCGACCGCCAGGGCGGGTGCCTCGCCGGCCTTCACTCGACCCACGGCCGCCACAGGTGCGTTTACCGGCACGCAGATTTCAAAATCGAAGGTCGCCGGGTTCATCTTGAGGTGATGCGTGAACCATGGTCCGGTGGGGCCGATGCTTTGGGCGGTGACGGCGGCCATCACTTCGCCGATGCCAGGCCCCATCATTGACCGCATTTCGCGGCGCGGAATGGTGAGGTGAATGAGAGCGACTAACTGCGCCGGAATCTGCGCGAGCTGCGGGGTGTCAATCATGAGGGGTGCCTTCCGCCATCCAAGCGCAAGAAGGAGTCCTGCCAGAACTCCCGGTAGCGCGCGAGCCACTCGGTGGCTTCGGCCAGCGGTTGGGCCTCCAGCCGGCTCGGACGCCGCCGGGCATCGCGGTCGCGCGAGATCAGGCCGGCGCGTTCGAGCACCTTCAAATGCTTGGAGATGGCAGGCTGGGTCATCGCGAACGGCAGGGCTAGTTCGGTGACTGAGGCTTGTCCCAAGGCGAGCCGGGCGAGGATGGCGCGCCGGGTGGGGTCGGCGAGAGCGGCAAAGGTTGCGTCGAGGCCAAAAGTCGCGGTCTGTGGATAACCACTTGGTTGCATAACTAAATGGTAATGTATGGAGCCGAGTCTGTCAATTTTTCGACCGCCCCATGCCCCTCATACAACTTTCGATTTTGGCCTCCTCCAGCCCCCGTGCTATCGTCACCGTCATGAGTATTCGGGTAGCCCTTCACCATGAAACGACCTACGCCTACGATCGTTTAGTGACCCTGGGACCCCAGGTGATTCGCTTGCGTCCCGCTCCTCACTGCCGCACGCCGATCCTGAGTTACTCGCTTCGGATTGAGCCCGCCGGCCATTTTCTGAACTGGCAGCAGGACCCGCAAGGCAACTACCTCGCGCGTTTCGTCTACCCCAAACTCACCCAGCATTTCAAAGTGGAGGTCGATCTGGTCGCCGACCTGACGGTGATCAATCCCTTCGATTTTTTTCTCGAAGACTACGCTCAGAAGTTTCCTTTCGCTTACGAACCCGCGTTGGCTCACGAACTCGCGCCCTTTATGGCGCATCCGGCACCCGGCGCGTTGTTGGGTGAATGGCTGGCCGCGGTTCCCAGCGCCCCCATGCCCACCAACGACTTTTTGGTGATGCTCAACCAGCGCCTACAACGCGACATCAGCTATCTGATTCGCATGGAGCCCGGTGTGCAGGCGCCCGAGTTCACGCTCACTTCGCGCAGCGGATCCTGCCGCGATACCGGCTGGTTGCTGGTTCAGATTCTCCGCAACCTTGGCCTTGCCGCGCGCTTCGTCTCCGGGTACCTGATTCAGCTGCGAGCCGATATTAAGGCGCTCGACGGCCCCTCCGGCCCGGCCGAGGACTTTACCGACCTGCATGCCTGGGCCGAGGTCTATTTGCCCGGCGCGGGCTGGATCGGGCTTGACCCGACGTCCGGCCTGTTTGCCGGCGAAGGCCATATTCCCCTTGCCGCCAGCCCAGAGCCCCTTTCAGCCGCCCCCGTTACCGGCTTGGTGGACCCTTGCCAAGTAAGTTTCCAGCACCATATGTCGGTGCGCCGGATCCACGAAACGCCGCGTGTCACACTCCCCTATACCGACGAGCAATGGCAGGCGATTGACCATCTGGGCGATCGCATTGACGAGGACTTGCGGATGCAGGACGTCCGGCTCACCATGGGCGGCGAACCGACGTTCGTCTCCGTCGACGATATGGACGGCGAGGAGTGGAACACGGCTGCGTTGGGCGACGAGAAGCTCAAGCGAGGCAGCGATCTGCTGCGGCGCATTCATGCGCGCTGGGGTGCGGGCGGCTTTCTGCACATCGGCCAAGGAAAGTGGTACCCGGGCGAAAGCCTGCCTCGCTGGGCCATGAGCTGTTACTGGCGTACCGACGGCCTCACCATTTGGCGTAACCCCGCCTTGCTCGCCGACCCCGACCGCGACTATGGCTATGGCGATGCCGAGGCTGAGCGCTTCTCCGATGCCCTCGCGCAACGGCTGCGCATCGATACCGACTACGTCATCGCCGCCTACGAAGACCCACTGGAGTACATCCACAAGGAGAAAAAGCTTCCGGTCAACGTCGATCCGCGCGACAACAAGCTCGACAATCCTGAGGACCGCGAGCGTTTGCGCCGTGCTTTCGAACGGGGGCTCGGCCAGCCCAGTGGCTTTGTTTTGCCGATTGCGCGCACTTGGCACACGGATGGTCCGGCGTGGCAAAGCGGCTTGTGGATGCTGCGCGCGCGCCACCTTTATTTGATCCCTGGCGACTCGCCGGTCGGGCTGCGTTTGCCGTTGCCGAGTTTGCCCTGGGTGGCCACTCAGCCCCAGCTCTTTACCCTGGATCCGTTCGCGCCCCACCCGGAGTTCGCTACCCCGCAACGCGCGCAAACCGTGAACGAGGCCGCCGGCCTGAAGCAGAATACCAACCCGCAGTCTTTGGGTGACGAAACGCCGCAATTTGGCGAGCCGGCGGAATGGGTGGTCCGCACGGCCATGGCGATTGAGCCTCGCCACGGCCGCCTGCACGTCTTTATGCCACCGTTGCGATCGGCGGACGACTATCTCGAGTTACTCGCCGCCATCGAGGATACGGCCCAAGTGACTAACCTGCCGATCATTATCGAAGGCTACCCGCCGCCGCATGACCACCGGCTGCAACTGATCAAGGTGACTCCCGACCCCGGCGTGATCGAAGTGAACATCCACCCGGCCCGTACCTGGCGCGAACTCGTCGACAACACCACCGCCCTTTACGACGACGCCCATCACGCCCGGCTGGGCACCGAGAAATTCCTCCTCGACGGCCGTCACAGCGGCACCGGTGGCGGCAACCACATTGTGATGGGTGGGCCTACCGCGCCCGATAGCCCCTTCTTAAGAAGGCCGGACCTCCTCAAGAGTCTGGTCGGCTACTGGCTGAACCACCCCTCGCTGAGTTACTTGTTCTCCGGACTCTTCGTAGGCCCCACCAGCCAAGCGCCGCGCGTCGACGAAACGCGCGCCGACTCGGTTTACGAACTCGAGATCGCCTTCGGCCTGGTGCCACCGCCCGGAACGCCGATCGCCCCCTGGCTGGTCGATCGTATCTTCCGCAACTTACTCGTCGATGTTACGGGCAACACCCACCGCGCCGAATTCTGCATCGACAAACTCTATTCGCCGGACTCGTCCACGGGCCGCCTGGGCCTGCTGGAACTGCGGGCCTTCGAAATGCCGCCGCACGCCCGCATGAGCCTCACGCAGCAACTGCTGATCCGGGCGCTGGTGGCCCATTTTTGGCGGCATCCCTTGCGCGAAAAGCCGATCCACTGGGGTACGCGGCTGCATGACCAGTTTCTGCTGCCCCATTACCTCCGCCAGGATTTCCGCGCCGTGCTCGATGACCTCCAAGGCTCGGGCTACGCGCTCGATCCGGCCTGGTTTGACGCGCATTTCGAGTTCCGCTTCCCCTTCATTGGCGAAGTGCGTTACGAAGGCATACGCATCGAAGTGCGGCAAGCGATCGAGCCCTGGTATGTGTTGGGAGAGGAAGGCGCGCCCGGCGGTACCGCGCGGTACGTTGATTCCTCAGTGGAGCGGGTGGAGGTAAAAGTGAGCGGTCTGGTGGGCGAGCGCTATGTCATCACCTGTAACGGCCGCCGCTTACCGCTGCAAAACACCGGCGTCCACAACGAGTTTGTCGCCGGCTTACGCTATCGCGCCTGGCAGCCGCCGCGTTGCCTGCACCCCACCATTCCGGTGCATTCGCCGCTAGTCTTCGATGTGCTCGACACGGTGAACGGCCGCTCCATCGGCGGCTGCACCTATCACGTCGCCCATCCGGGGGGCCGCAGTTACGACACCTTCCCCGTGAACGCGAATGAGGCGCAAGCGCGCCGCGTGGGCCGCTTCTTCGCCTTTGGACACACGCCAGGGCCGATGCCGGTGCCGCCGCTCGAACCGAATCCGCAGTTCCCCTGTACGCTGGATCTGCGGCGATAGTCCCACGAAGCCATCGGGGATCGAGCCGCGACCGTAGGAAGCGGGCCAAATCCTAAATTCAGTAACAGTGTGGCCCGCTGACTACGACGAAGTTCGCGAAAAAAGGCTCAACAAGCCACCCCACGACGAAGAACCAGCGCTCTTCTTCGAGCTCTCCGGTTCTTTTTGTTCAAGTTTTTCGCCCAACTGCACCATCGCTTTGCCGAGGGCGCTGTTGACCGGAATCGGCTTGCCGTCGATCAGCGCTCTTTGCACCGAATCATAGTCGCTCGGCAAGACGTGAAAGACCTCCTCGTGTAAAGCGGTCTCAATCACTTCTTTGCTCAAGCCGACGTCCCGGTTGTAGCGATTCACCACCAGCCGTATCTTCGAGCGATCGATGCGGTTCTGGTCAAGGTAGGAGAGCGCGCGTTGCGAAGCCTGCAGGGCGGGCAATTCATTGGTCGTGACCAGCAATAACTCGTCGCACATCTTTGCGAGCACCAGGTTCCATTCTCCATACACGCCCGATGTGTCGAGCACGACTAAGTCATATATAGTGCGCATAAAATCGACGATCGCCGTCGGATCCTGCTGATCGCTGCCCGCCGCATCGGCGGAATTCTCCGGACTCATCAGTACATCCAGACCGCTGGTTTGCGTGATGAGCGATTTCCACATCGCCGGGTCTAACTCATGGGCATGATGTAGCGCGTCCGTAAAACTATAATTCGGCTTCAGCTTCAGAATGAAAGAAAGCGTACCGGTGAATTGGTCCAGGTCACCGAGTAAGAGTCTCTTATTGGTCTGCCGTTTGAACTGGAACGCCAAGTTACTCGCCACGGTTGTGCCGCCACAGGCTCCCTTGGCTGGCATCAAGCAATAAACTCGCGACTGTGACCCGTCGCTCTTGCCGGCCATCAGTTTCTTGTTGATCCGCTCCACCATCTGTCCGAATTGATCGTCGGTGAAGGGCTGGATCAGGAATTCGCTGGCACCCTGGCGGACAATGCGCAGAATCATTCCCGGGTCGTTGCCGGGCAGCAAAGCCACTAATGGGAGTTTCGGGTTGGCGGTTAAGAGGTCCGCCATAGTGGCAATGGCGCGCTCCGGCTCGGATCCGACGTCGAGAAAGCAGACCGTCGGCTGATGCGAGGTCAACATTTCGACCAGCGCGTGCCCGGGAGGATAATTCGGTACTTGGAGCGCCGCGCCTTGGGGCAACCCCCGGCCCAACGCCTCCGCTAGTGCCCCGGCCATTATCTGGTTTGGACAAATGATCAGCGATTTCCAATTGGCTCCGGCGGTCATCGGCTTACTCTTACGCTCCACAAGCCCAGTCTCAACACCATAGTCCTCAATTCGACGCGCGCTTCACTCTTGGATATGGATCGGCTTTTCGGCCATGAAACATAAGACAGTACCTCGAACGTCCACGGACTAAAGTTCCGTCTGTATCCGCCGATATACCTCAAGTGGGGTACATACCCCGCCAGCGCAGGTAAGAGATACCCTCAAACCTACGAGCCCGACCTAGAGATCGAGTAGCCTAGCCAATTCTTTTGCTGTGCTTACTGGATCGGCTAATCAACTCGCACGCTGTAGGCCAAAAATAAAACAAAGATAGTGAACACACGTAAATGAACCACTCGAATTGGAATTCTCAAAACTCCTCTCCCTATGCCGTCGCGGCCGCGCCTATTTCACTGCACGCTTCGGCGGTGCCGGTTTTGGTGGAAGAGTCGCTGGCCCGGCTGGCTAACCCCACGCCGGATATCGCCGACCTGCTGGTTTGCGACTCGCAGCCTGTCACCGCTGCGGGGGTGAGGGCGCTGTTGGCCGATGTGCCTCATATTTATGTCCTGCCGAATTGCGATTCGTTGGCGGCTTGCCGGGCCGCTGTGCGGGAGCATGCGCCGAAGATCGTCATGCTGGATAAGGCGTTCGGGATGCAAGCGGTTCTTGAATGGATCAGCGATTTGCGGCTCACATTCTCCCGCGAAGGTGACCGGCCGCTGCCGGCCGTCGTGGTTTGGGGCGTCTCGATGACCGAAGCCGAGGCGCTGCGTTTCCTGCAGGCGGGCGCCCGCGGGATTGTCCGGAAGACCGCGCGGGCCGAGGTGCTGGTGGCGTGTCTGGAGGCGGTGGCGCAAGGGCGCAGTTGGATGGAAGACACTGTTTTTCGCAATACTCCCACCAGCGAGCGCTACCACCGTTCAGAACTGACGCCCCGGGAAACGCAGGTGATGGAGTTGGTGGAGCAAGGCTTAAAGAATCGCGAAATCGCCCGGGAACTCGGTATCCGCCCCGGCACGGTAAAGATTCACCTCAAACATATCTTTGAGAAGACCGGCGTTCGTGGCCGCTATGGACTCGCGCTGTCCGGAATGCGCGAAAAGGGCATTCTGGCGGTGGCTTCCCCAGCTACAGAATAAGCATCGAAGCGGGCAGGGAATTGGGCAGTCCACCGGCGGCCGCTGTAAATGGCCATGCTATTCTGAGGCCGTGCGCACCACCTTGTCCGCGCTGGCTCGGCTAGCCTCATTGTTTCTCCTGGCAATTCCAGCAACGGTCGCCCCCGCCGCCGCCCAGACTGCCCCGGCGACGCCCCTCGTCGATATTCTTTCGGGCGAACTCGACCGGAATTTCGCGGCGCTCAAAGCCAAAGCCGATCCGCCACCGTACTTCATCTCGTATTCCGTGACAGAGCAAGAGACGGAAAGTGTGTCGGCCACGCTCGGCTCGCTCAATTCGCGCAATCGCAGCCAAAAGCGGGCGCTGGATGTCAGCGTTCGCGTGGGTTCGCCTCAACTCGACAATTACCGCCGGGTGCGCGGCGACACGCCGCAGTTTACCTCCGGCGCCCCCATTACCATTGACGACGCCCCCGACTCCATCAAGCGCCGGCTCTGGATGGAAACCGATCGCGTCTACCGTCTGGCTTCCCAGCGTCTGCTCAATGTGAAAACGAATCAGCAGGTGCAGGTGGAGGTGAAAGACGACGCGGGCGACTTCGGCCCGGCCGAGAAAATTGTTTCCGTCTCCCCGGTCGCCCCGCTCAAATTTAAGGGCGATGAATGGCAAACCAAGCTGCGGAAATGGTCGGCCGAGTTTGGGAACAAGCCCGGCATCCTGGCATCCTCCATCACCGTCGTCGCTCAACGCGAGTTGAAGACACTGGTGACTACCGAAGGCACCAGATTGCAGCATGGCCGGACCTTTGCGCGCCTCATCTTCGGCGTGCAAGCCAAAGCCGCCGACGGCATGGACCTCTCCGCCAGCGAAATCCTCGACGGCGAGGACGTCAATCGTCTGCCCGATGAGAAAACGGTCAGAGCCGCGATGGCCAAAGTGGAACGCGATGTCTTGGCCCTGTTGCAGGCTCCCGTCGTCGAACCCTTCGTCGGCCCGGCCATCCTTTCCGGCCGCGCTTCCGGTGTCTTCTTTCACGAAATCTTTGGCCATCGCATTGAAGGCCACCGTCAGAAAGACGAAAGCGAGGGTCAGACCTTTGCCAAGAGTGTCGGCACCAAGATTCTGCCGGAGTTTCTCTCGGTCACCTTCGACGCCACCAAGCGCTCGCTGGACGGCACCGACTTGAATGGCTGGTATGAATTCGACGATGAAGGAGTGAAGGCGCGCCCGGTAAACATCGTCGAGCAGGGCGTCCTGCGCAATTTTCTACTTTCCCGTTCTCCGCTGACGGGCTTCCCCGGCTCCAATGGCCATGGCCGCCGCCAGCCGGGGCGCGAAATCGTGCCTCGCCAATCAAACCTGATCGTTACTTCTTCGAACCGTGTTTCGAGCGATCAACTGCGCGGCTTATTGCTGGCGGAAGTGAAGAAGCAGAATAAGCCCTACGGTTTGTACTTCGAGAAGGTGGATTCCGGCTACACCACCACCGGGCGTCGCGGTTTACAAGCCTTCACGGTGGTTCCGCAAATCGTCTATCGCATCTACGCCGATGGCCGTCCCGACGAACTGGTTCGCGGTGCCGATATTGTCGGCACGCCGCTGGCCGCGTTTGGCAAGATCGCCGCCACCTCCGATAAAACGGAGATCTTTAACGGCGTTTGTGGCGCTGAATCCGGCAGCGTGCCCGTTTCGGCCACCTCGCCCGCGATCTTCGTGAGTGAAGTGGAAATCCAGAAAAAAGAACGCTCGCAGGACCGGCCACCCATCTTACCCGCGCCCGGCCGGGAAGGCGGCCGCTCATGAAGCAACTCCTCGCGCTCCTCCTGACGACGGGCCTGGTCGCCCAAAGCACTGATCCGATTCTGCGCATCCTGACGCAAGAAATGGAACGTTCCCGTGGCTTACGCATCGCCGGCGGCAGTGATATCCCTTATTTTTTCGAATACAGCATTGATGACGTTCGCAGCTATCTCCTCAGCACCAGCCTGGGCGGCGTCATTGAAGAGTTGCGCAACCGCGCCCGGGTGCCGCAGGTGCGCGTCCGGGTGGGTGATTACAGCTTCGATAACTCAAACTATGTGCTTTCCGACGCGAACTTTACCGCTCGCTATGACTCGGGCTTGCTTCCGCAGGATGACAATCCCCTCGCCCTGCGTCAGCAACTCTGGCTGATGACCGATCGCACCTTCAAGAGTGCCCTTGAGAGCATCGGCCGCAAGCGCTCGGCCATGCGGAGCGTGAACGCTCCCGCCGACCCCGTGCCTGATTTCTGGAAGGCTGATGCGGTGAAAATTATGCTCGGCTCCAGCACGCAACAGCTGGATGAAGCCGCCTGGAAGACACGCATTGTGGAGGCATCGGGCCGTTTCAAGGCCTTCCCCACGGTGCTTTCGTCCTCGGTCGACATGGAAAGCATCGTCAACACTTCTTACCTCGTCAACTCCGAAGGCACTGAGGCCAAGTATCCCGACAACATTCACTACATTCGCGTGCGCGCCTCGGGCTTAGCCGCCGACGGCTCCACCGTTCGCGATCACGTGGTTTTCCATGCCATTGATCCGCTGCGGCTGCCGGGCGATACCGAACTGAAGCAAGCCGTGGACGCGGTGGGGCGGAACGTCACCGCCTTGGCCGCCGCCCCGGAAGGCGAAGCCTATGCGGGACCCATCATGTTCGAAGGTGCGGCGGGCGCGCAGCTGTTTGCCGAAATTCTTGCGTCCCACCTTTACCTCCCGCGCCGTCCGGTGGCGAACGCTGGCCAATCCTCGCGCTTCACTCCTTCGGAACTCGAAGGCCGTCTCGGCTCGCGGATCTTGCCAGCGTCCTTTACGGTCGTCGACGACCCCACCCAGACCGAATTTCGCGGACAAAGTTTGCTGGGCTCCTATCCCATCGATGGCGAGGGCGTGGTGCCCAAGCCCCTCACGGTGATTGAGAACGGCGTCTTCAAAGCCCCTCTGCTTTCGCGCCAGCCGATTCCTGGCTTTACGGCGTCGAATGGCCGCGGCCGTTTGCCCGGCAGCTTTGGCCAACGCATGGCGACGCTGAGTAACCTGTTCGTTAAGTCCACGGAAAGTGTCACCGGTGGCGACCTCAAAAAGAAGCTGATGGAGATGGTGAAGCAGCGCAGCAAACCCTATGGGATCCTCGTCCGCCGCATGGACTACCCGTCGTCGGCGGGCGCCGATGAACTCCGCCGTCTCGCTGTCAGCCTGGGCAACAACGCGGGCGGCAACGTCCTCAGCTCCCCGCTCCTCATTTACCGCATCTATCCGGACGGCAAGGAGGAACTCATCCGTGGCGTCCGTTTCCGGGGCCTGAACCTGCGCTCGCTGAAGGACATCACTGCCGCCTCCACCGAACTGTATCAGTTTGACTTCATCGGCAATCGTGGCCCCTTCGCCCTGATGAGCATCGGCGGCTACGTCTTTCCCGCCTCGGTCGTGGCACCCGCGTTGCTCTTTGAGGACCTCGAACTCGAGCATCCGCAAGTGGAAGTACCCCGCCCGCCCACCGTCCCTCCTCCCACTCTCAGTAGCGCCGCCGCAGCTAACTAATTCACCTTGAGCATCATTAGCCGCGCCGTTTTTCGCGAAGTTGCCACGAGTGCTCTGCTGGGCACGGTGCTGTTTACCTTCATTCTGTTCCTGCGCAGCCTGGGCAAACTCGCGGAACAGCTGGTGCGAGGCTCGGCCACACCGGAGACGGTGGCTTACCTTTCGGGGCTCGTCTTTATTCCCACGCTTACGTTTGCGGTGCCGGTGGGCGTGCTGGTCGGGATTCTGATTGGCCTCAGCCGCCAAGCCAGCGATAACGAAATCACCGCCCTGCGCGCTTCAGGCGTCCCAGCGCGCCGGCTTCTCTGGCCGGTGATGACTTTTGCCCTGCTCGGCTTTCTGGTGGCCGGTGCCGCCAGCCTGTGGCTTACCCCGTGGTCGATTCGCGAGACGGGGCGTATCATCAACGAACTGGCGGCCGTGCAGCTCACCGCCGAAATTCAGGAGCGGGTTTTCGACGAACAATTCCCCAACATGATTCTCTATGTCGGCGGCGTCGATCCCGGCCCCGTGGTGCGGTGGCGCAATGTCTTCATGGCCGATACCACGCCTTCTGAGCAGCGCTCCGGCAGCATTCGCGAACAGGCGCAAGGGCCGCGGGTCACCTTCGCCGAGGAGGCGATCGCCGTGGCCGACCCTAAGAGCAACCGCATCCAGCTCTCGTTGCGCAATGCCCGCTCGCATGAGCTTGGTAAAGACCCTACCGACGACATCAACTCGGCTTTCCCCAGCGGCGACCAGTCCCTCGAAGCGAAGAAGCCCGTCGAGCGCGTCGCGCGCCCTTATCCGGAGATGGATTCGTTGCCTCTGGCTCGCCTCGCCTATGCAAAAGGTGCCCCGAACGCTGAGGCCCGCATTGAACTTCATCAGCGGCTGGCCCTGCCGCTGGCTTGCTTTCTGCTCGCCATGGTCGGGCTCCCGCTCGGCATCTCGCAACGCAAAGCCGGCAAAAGCGTCTCCTTCGTCCTTACCGTCCTCCTGGCTTTCTTCTACTACATGAGCTTCATCAGTCTGGTTGGACTCGCCCGGCAGGGTACGATGCCGGTGGAACTGGCCGTATGGTTGCCCAACCTTGTTTTCGGTTTGGCCGGCATTATCCTACTCGTCCGCCTCGAACGCCCCGGCGACTTTGACTTGATTGGCCTCATCTCCGGACGCCTGCGCGAGGTCTTTGCCTCCCTCGCCCAGCGCTTCGAAAGCCGGGCCGAACGGGGGGGCCGCCGCTGGGCCATTCTGCCCCAAATTATCGATACTTACGTGCTCAGTACTTTCCTATTTTATTTCGGCCTCTTATTGCTAACCTGCGTCCTATTGACCGAAGTCTTCACTTTCTTCGAGTTACTCGGCGACATCGTCAAGAACCACATTGCCATGACTCGCGTACTGACTTATCTTTACTTCCTGATCCCGAAGTTTATTTATGACTTTACGCCCGTGAGTGTCCTCGTCGCCGTCCTCGTCACTTTCGGTGTCTTGAGTAAGAACAACGAAGTGACGGCTTTCAAGGCCTGCGGCGTCAGCCTCTTCCGGCTGGTGGCCCCCGTCCTCGCAGCGAGCGGTGTACTGAGCGGCGCTCTTTTCGCCTTTGACTATTACTATGTGCCGGACGCCAACCGCAAGCAGGACGCCATCCGCAACGAAATCAAAGGCAATGCGCCCCAAAGCTTCTTACGGCCTGACCGCAAGTACATCTATGGGCAAGGGTCCCGTATTTACTATTACCGTTACTTTGAGCCTGCCGAAAGCGTCATGCTCGACGTCAACGTTTACGAGATCGATCCTCAACATTTTCGCCTGCTGCATGTCATTACGGCCGAGCGCGCCCGTTGGGAGCCTTCCATCAAGAGCTGGGTTTTTCAAAACGGCTATCGCCGCACTTTCGATGGGGTGCGCGTCAAGAAGTTCGATGATTTTCGCGGCGAAGTCGCCAGCTTCGCCCATCTGAATGAACCGCCCAGTTACTTTCTCAAAGAAGTAAAGCTTTCGAGTCAGATGAATTTTCATGAATTGAAGAAGTACATGGGCGAGTTACAGCAAAGTGGCTTCGATACCACGCGGCTTCAAGTGCAGTATTACAGTAAGTTCTCCGTACCCCTGTTTGCCCTCATCATGGCCCTGATCGCCGCTCCGTTCGGCTTCCTGGCCGGCAATCGCGGCGCGATGACGGGGATCGGGGTTAGCCTCGGCATCGGCATCGCCTACCTGACGCTGAACAAGCTCTTCGAACAAGTCGGCAACCTGAACCAGCTTCCGGCCCAGATCGCCGCCTGGTCGCCCGATGTCGTTTTCTCGCTCGCCGGGCTTTACCTCATTGCCCGTATGCGCACGTAGCCAACTGCGCTAACGTAGTCACCATGTCGCCGCGCGCACAAATCCTCGATTGGGCCGAGCGCGGACACTTGCCTCCTAAAAACGTGAACGCCGCCCTCGAACTCGCCCAGGTCCTCCCTAACCAAGACCGCTGGCGCAAGTTCCTCTCACTCCTTATGCTCGCCACCGGCACCCTGCTGGCCGCCTCCGGAGTCATCATCTTCTTCGCCTACAACTGGAACGGCCTGCCGCCGATGGTCCGCTTCGCCATCGTCGAAGCGCTGCTCGTCGCCTCCTTCGCCGTCGCCTGGTTCCGCAAAATCGAAACGCTAACCGGTCGCGCCGCCCTCTTCTTCGCCGCCCTGATGACCGGAGCCCTCTTCGCCTTAATCGGGCAAACCTACCAACTCGGTGCCGGCCACTGGCAACTCTTCGCCCTCTGGGCCGTCCTCATCCTCCCCTGGGCCTTCGCCGCCCGTCAACCCGACCTCTGGCTCCTCAGTCTCCTACTCGCGAACGTCGCCCTCGGCCTGCGTCCTTGGCTGACATTCCAGTCGGCCGAAATCATCTGCGCCTCGAACGTCGCCGCCCACCTCATCTGGGAGTTCGTCGCCCCCCAACCCCGGCTCGCCCCTCGCCTCGCCGGCCTCGCCGCCACCGTCCCTCTCACCATCCTGATCGGCACCCAGATCTTCCACCCGCCCCACGCCATCCCCATCGCCGGCTACCTACTTTGGCTCGCCACCACCTTAGTCGTCTTCTCCAAGTTCCGCCAGGACCTCCTCCTCGTCTCCGCCGCCTTGCTCTCGGCCATCATCGCCATCACCTGTCTCTGCGCCAAAGGACTCTTCCGCGGCAGCTCCAACGACCTCATCATCAGTTCCCTCGTCATCGCCCTCATCGTCATCGCCCTCTCCGCCGCCGCCGCCAAATGGCTGCAAAGTCTGCAAAAAGCATGAACCCCCTCTGGCAACAACTCGCCGCCGCTCAACTCGTCACCGGCGGCCCTCCGCCACCCGTCACCCCTGGCCCCGCCTGGTACGTCACCGCCCTCCTCGGCTTCGCCGCCTGGATCGCCGCCATCTTCCTCAGCATCGTTATCGTCGTCGTCTCCGGTGCCCAACAATCCATCGGCCTAGCGGGCGCACTCGCCTGCGCCGCCGGACTCGTCCTCCTGCGGAACAACAATCCTTTCGTCACCCAACTCGGCCTCGCCGCAAGTATGGCTGGACAAGCGGGCATGTTCTTCGGTATCGGCTCCTACTTCCACGACTTCCGCACCGCCGCCACCGCCATGGCCCTCATCCTGATCGTCCCCAGCCTCCTCACCACCAATGCCATCTACCGCGTCTGGTGTACCGCCGCCTCCATCCTCCTCCTCGCCAGTTCGCTCAACCAATGGGGCCCACTCACCATCGGCCTCGCCGCCGCTCTGGTCACCGCCGTTTTCATCGCGCTCCCGCAGATTCCCCACGCCTATGGCTACGGAGCCGCCGTCGCGCTAATCCTCATCGACGCTCTCTCGATCTTCGGCCGCTACCCCCACCCTGATGCCGGATATGCCGGCGGCCTCCTCGCCGGTATGGCCCTGGTCTACGCCGCCCATCGGCTTTTGGGCAACCAAGCCGCCATGTACGCCGCTTTGATCGCCCTCGTTCTCATTCCCGCCCAAGGTGTCGCCGCCGCTCTCTTAATGATTCTGATCGGCTTCGGCCGCGCCTCCCCCGTCCTCACCGGACTCGGCATCGCCGCCGGCCTCGCCTACCTCAGCAACTACTATTACGTCCTCTACCTCACCCTCGTCCATAAGTCCCTTGTCCTCATGGCCAGCGGACTCCTCCTCCTCGCCCTCCGCTGGACCCTCTTCCGCAAGGACCCCGCATGAACCGCGCCCTCCTCCTCGCCGGACTCGTCCTCATCCTCGCCATCGCCAACTGGGCCATCGCCAGCCGCGAACTCCTCAAGTCCTCCGGTGCCGTCGTCTATCTCGAACTCGCCCCCGTCGACCCGCGCTACATCATGCAAGGCGACTACATGGCCCTTAGCTACAAAATCGACCTCAAAACGCCCGCTACCGCCGAAAGCGGCTACCTCATCATCCGTCTCGATAATCGACATGTTGCAAAAGCCGCCGGTTGGAACTCCGAGCCCGCCGCCGGTGAACTTCGCCTCAAATACCGCAGCCGCGATGGCCGCACTTCGATCGGCAGCGACGCCTATTTCTTCGAAGAGGGCACCGGCGAGCTCTATCGAAAAGCCCGGTATGGTGAATTTCGCGTTGCCGAAAACGGCGAAGCCCTGCTCGTCGGCCTGCGTGACGCCAACCTCGTTCGCCTCGGCAAGCCCTAAA
Source organism: Bryobacteraceae bacterium (assembly GCA_031367405.1). Lineage (GTDB taxonomy): Bacteria > Acidobacteriota > Terriglobia > Bryobacterales > Bryobacteraceae > JALHNI01. Next base: position 5,820 of record JANLPT010000182.1, on the reverse strand, counting down.
ACCCCGAGGCAAGATTGGCCTTGACCTGCAGGGGGGCGCTATTATCGGCGACGCTGGATCTTAGTTCGATAAGAGGACGCCTTGATGTTACTGACAGACCGATGGACGTCGTTGTCGATGCCGCGTGGCTTCCTATTCTTATTCCTGGCACTTGGGCCAACATTGGTTGCAGCGCCGATTCAAGCGGCGAGATTCTCCCAAACGATAATCTGTATGGGGCTGGTCATTGACTGTGATTCTGGCCACAACTTTCGTAATTTCTGGTGATGATCCGAATAGCTTTTCCGGTACGTTCGGGAACCAGGGATCCCGGTCTGGTATTCCAAGCCCATCACGCTATTAAACTTATCTCCCATTCGGGTGCGGCGAGCCCGGCCTCGATACAGTTTTCCGCGGGGAGAAGCGTGGTTGTCAGTCTGCCGGGCCGGTGGAGGGTAGTGCCTTTATGATCGATCGCAATACGGCATTCACCGACTCGCCGTCCTTAAACACTTTCGCGACATCCTGCTCCAACACAACCACCACTGGTTGCACCCGCGGCCGGCCTGCGAAGCGGTTCGGCTTTGCGTTGGCATAATCGAAACGGTATTCCGGGTTGAGGTCTCCGGTCGCGCTAGGTTGCTTCTTCATAATCCACCTGCTCCATCCTGGTCGTTTCTCGCGCACTGATGATACGAATCCGCTCCGGCAGGCGCTCGGTAAAGGCGGCCGTACGGGCTTTTCAGAAGGCAAGGGCGCGGTCCCGGTCGATCTCTTTTTGGAAGCGCTCCTTGCGGACCGGTTCTTCGATCACATCTACCTTGCAATTGAGCAGTTGGGAGAGACGTTGCTCAAGGTCTTCCGTTCGCCCGAAATAGCTGAAGCCACCATGCGAGAAATTTTCGCCCAAGCGGACCGCTCTGTCGACATCGGCAGGGCCGGGTTCCCCCCGCGCCGTCGAGCGGAATAGGGATGCGCTCACCACGCCAGCCGCCCGAAGCTCCTGTTCGTGCGCCTTCAAAGCGCGTATCACCTGATCGCGGCCCGTGACCTGATTGTAGCCTTACGCTCAGCCAAGGACCACCATAGGCCTCGCCCTGAAACCCAATTGACTCCGCCCCGCGAACGGGCATAGAATCAGCCCAGCATATGTCCCAGGGAAGGTTAGTCCATGCAAAAGCTCCTGTTCATCGCGCTCGCCGCTTTCAGCCTCTTCGCCCAAAGTGAACGGGGTGCCATCACCGGTATCGTCACCGATCCAACCGGGGCTGCCGTGCCCGCCGCTCAAATCACCGTTACTAACCGGGACACCAACGTTGTAAACAAGAGCATCGGCACCGCATCGGGCGAATATAGCGTTCCGAATCTCTCGCCTGGCACCTACCGCATTGAAGTCAGCTCCACCGGTTTTAAACGATATTTGCAACAAAACGCCGTCGTTTCGGCCTCCTCCACTGTGCGCATCGATGCCGTCCTCCAGCTTGGCCAAGTGACTGACCAGATCGAAGTCACCGCTGCGGCCAGTGCCCTCCAAACCGATAGTTCGCGCGTCTCGACGTCGGTGCAAAATAAGCTCGTCGATGAACTGCCGCTCGTCGTGGGCGGGGCCATGCGCAGCCCCTTCAACTTAGTCGCCGTCGCAGCCGAAGCACGTGGCAGCGGACAAAGCCTATCCATCGGGGGAGGCCAAGCCGCCCAATGGGATGCCACGCTGGATGGACACTCGGTGGGCACCAATCGCTCCGGCGACACCGCCGAAGCCGCGCTGAATACGCCTTCCGTCGAAGCGCTCACCGAGTTCACCGTCGATACCAATGGCTTCAAGGCCGAATACGGCCAAGCCGGCGGTGGCGTGATGACCTTCGCCTCTAAGTCCGGCACGAACGCCCTCCACGGCTCCCTGTACGATTTTCTCCGCAACGATAAACTCGATGCCCGCGCCTTCTTCGCCCAAACCCGCTCCATTTACCGCCAGAATGACTTCGGCTTCTCGGCTTCCGGACCCGTCGTGATTCCTAAGCTCTACGACGGCCGCAATAAGAGTTTCTGGTTCGCCTCCTACGAAGGATTCCGCAATCGCGTCGGGGCCAATGCCACCATCCTCACCGTGCCGGCCCCGGAAATGTATGGCGGCGACTTCCGCAATTGGGTGGATGCCACCAACCGCCAACTCCCCGTCTATGACCCTTCCACCACTCGTGCCAACCCCGCCGGTGCCGGTTCCGTTCGCGATCAGTTCCCCAATAACCAGATTCCCGTCAGCCGCTTCTCCACTACCGCCAGCGCGATTGCTTCCTACGGCAAGAGCATCGCCCCCAACCGCGGCGCCGCTGCCGGTACAGCCGCCTACGTCCGCAATAACTACATCGTCACCAGTGGCACCAATGTCACGCCTACCGACAAGTGGAGTATTAAGGGCGATCAGGTGCTCGGCAGTAACCACCGCGTTAGCGTTCTTTGGAATAAAACATCGTATCTCGGTAAACCGGGCCCCGGTGGTGCCCCGGGCCTGCCCGGAACTCTCTACAACGGCCAAATTACCGACTGGCAGACCAATACCATCCGGCTCGTGCATGACTGGACTATTTCCGCCTCCATGGTCAATCACCTTTCTTACTCGAAGAATAAGTTTGTCAAGAACTCTTACTCCCCTAACGTCGACCAAAATTGGAAGGACAAGGTTTGCATCAAGAACTCCGTCGATTGCAATCAGAATTTTCCCACCATTAACTTCGATGGCTATACCGGCTGGGGCGGCGCATCCTTTAATGGCACCAATCAGCCCGGCTGGGGCCTCAAAGACGATCTGAGTTACATTCGCGGCTCCCACACGATGAAATTCGGCTTTCAGCATCAGAATCAAAACGCCGATGGCTTCGGCCAGCAGGACATCGCCGGCCGTGCCGACTTCAGCACGCTCAGCACCAGTGTCCCCGGAGCGACTAACAACACGAGCGGCAGCTCGTTCGCCTCCTTCCTGGTGGGCGACGCCTTCTTAGGCCGCACCGAAACCATCCGCGCCGTTACTCAGAAGTATCCTTACTTTGGCTTCTACGCCCAGGACGATTGGCGCATCAATCGTAAGTTGACTATTAACTTCGGCCTGCGCTACGACGTTACCTTGCCGCCTACGAATAAGAGGGACGAATACTCCGACTTTAATCCCACCCGCCCGAATCCCGGTGCGGACGGCCGGCTGGGGGCCCTCTGGTTCGCCGGCTTCGGCCAAGGCCGCGAAAATTCGCGTAGCCTGGTTCCCGGTTGGTACGGCGGTTGGGGACCTCGCCTCGGCATTGCCTATACTCCCGATCAAAAAACTACTTTCCGCACGGCCTTTGGCCGATCCTTTTCGCGTGTGACGGCCGTGCAGGGCAGTGGACACTTCGCCGGCTTCATCGGCCAATATGTCTTCAACAACGCTTCGCAAGGGGTTACGCCTACCTTCAAACTCGATCAGGGCTTGCCCGCTTACCGGTTACCCCCTTCCATCGATCCCGCCTTCTCGAACCAAAACGACGTTGACTACTGGCAAGGCCAGGAAGCGACCCGAGCGCCAGAAAATCTTTTCTGGACCTTCAATATTCAGCGCCAACTCGCCTCCAACATGGTCATCGAGGTTGGTTACAACGCCAGCGTCGGTACCCACTTACAAACTGGCTTGCTGACGCTCAACCAAGTGCCCACCGCCAGTTACCAATCGCTTGTCTCGCGCCTGGGCGTTGCTCCAGCTCAATCCATTCTCCGCGGCGATATCCTCGCTCCCGCCGCTGTGGCCGCCGGTATCATGGTTCCCTATCCCAGCTTTCTCACCCAGCGTATTCGCACCGTCGGTCAAGCCCTGCGCCCCTACCCCCAATACCAGAACATCAATACAGACGTGCAGAACGGCGACAAGAGTGGGCACTCCAGCTACCACGCCCTGGTCATCAAGATGGATCGCCGCTTTTCCAAAGGACTTACTCTGAACTGGAACTACGTCTTTTCCAAAATCATCACCGATTCCGATACCTATTTCGCCAACGCCATTGCCGCGATGGACCAGTACAATCGCGGCTTAGAGAAATCCATCGGCGCCTTCGACCAAACCCATTCTCTTAAGTTCTCCACTTTGTACGATCTCCCCTTCGGAAAAGGTCAAAAATGGCTTACCTCCGGCCCGCTCAATCAAATCCTCGGCGGTTGGCGCATCGCGGCCATTCAGAGTTACAACAGCGGCTCTCCGCTGGCTCTTACCCGCAACAATCCCTTACCCATCTTCAACGAGATCAGCCGGCCCGTCGTCGATAGTTACACCAACTGGCGCGCGCCCCTCGTTGGCAGCCACTTCGACCCCGCCGTCGATCGCTTCTTCCAGCCGAAGTCGGCGTTCCCCGCTCAACCCAATGACTTCGGCAACGTCACGCGCTATAACCCCAAGGTCCGCTCCTTTTGGGGGCTGAACGAGAATATTAGCGTCGCCAAGACGTTTCATATCACGGAGCGTGTCCGCGTCGACGTGCGCGGCGAAGCCTTCAACTTACTCAACCGCGTCATCTTCGGCACGGGCAATAATAACCTCGACTCCAACGCTTTTGGCCAGGTCACGACCGCCAATTCGCCGCGCCAGATGCAGGTGGGGCTCAAGGTTTACTGGTAAATCGCTCACCGCCCGTCCGAAGATGTTGGCTGCCAGGAGTGTCCAGGGCGGCAAGGGGCGTATTGCGAGACCATTGGCCTGACCCGAGGCCAATATCGCGTCCGTGTTTGCACTGTTCCCAAACCGGCTTCCAGCCCTCACGCGGCGTATCAGCCCAAAGTCCTCTAGTTTTCGCATCATGACGAACCCCGATAGTAAGGGAGGGGGACCGTAGTTGTGAACTGACCGGACCGAGCGCATAAGCCCCCCACCGTGATCGTTGGAAAACCCTTCACTCAGATTCCAACTGGGCCGCTGTTCAAACTCTTTTGAGCCCGGACGGCCAACGCAACTCCTTCTCCTCTTTCCAAACCTGAATCCATTTATTATGTTAAACTTGCAGGAATTCGCGTTACCCATAGGTCCCACGCGCCGCCAATTTGAATGCGAAAAAAACACGCAAAAAAAACTTTCTTCGATACTAGCCTTGCCAAGTCCTCAAGGCTTTGCTAATCTAAATCTCGTGGATGCGCGACAACGCGGATCCGAACTGCTGGTGCGAGAAACCCCGCCCGCTTCGATCTTCCCCCCAAAGAGATCTCTCAGAAAAGCCGCTGTAAGTAGCTCCTGCCTGAAGAAATCTGAAGGACGAAGAAAAAATCTTAAAAGAAGATTGACAAAGGCGCAGACTCACCGTAGTGTAGTAGATGGTTAAACGTGATGGACGGTAGGGTGGCTCCCGGGCGAGAATGTACTCGCTAAACGAGGAAGAGTCACGAATCTGAGGTTTACCGGTTCGAAGACCGGATCTCTGGGAAGTAACCCGCCTGTAGCAGCAAATCGCTGCACTCTTGCAAAACGCAAGAGGACTTGAGTTTTCCTTGGAAGTTTCAGATTCTCTGAAGCGACCTCGGATACGCCTTTCGAGGCCGCCAATTGAGGCACTTTCTTATGATCGTGTTTTAGTTGGTCAGTTGTTTGACAACCTGATTGGATGCGAAGTTCGAACTCGTCAGTAATATTTGAGTAACATCTGAGGCGATTAAGGCTTAGCATTTTGGGTATCGCCAACAGCGGTGCTTGGAGTGTTAGGTCTGTTAACTAACGGTTCAAACGAGAGTTTGATCCCGGCTCAGAATCAACGCTGGAGGCGCGCTTAACACATGCAAGTCGAGCGAGAAAGGGTAGCAATACCTGAGTAAAGCGGCGTACGGGTGAGTAACACG